>NZ_JAUNPE010000084.1 GCF_030536815.1 Kocuria sp. | reverse complement strand
GTACACGACCGCCAGACCGCACACCGCGCCGATCACGGTTTCCACCGCGCGGGCCTGCAACAGGGACAGTGTCTCCACCGGGTGGGCCAGCTGGGTCATCAGCAGGGCCAGCGGAGTGATGAACAACAGCGCAATGGAGTAATTGCGGCCGATGAACAGCTCGGCCAGGAACTGCAGGATGATCACGAACACCACGATGTGCCACGTTTCCAACTGCATGGACAGCAAGAACGCCGTCACCCCCACGCCACCCAGCGTGCCGACCATGCGGTGCACGCCGCGCTGGAGCCGGGCACTCAGGTCAGGGGCCGCGATTGGGGCGGCCGCCGCGACCATGGCCCAGTAGCTGTGGGACATTCCGCTCAGCAAACCCAGCGCGCCGGCAACGGAGGTGGCCAGGAAGAACCGGCCGGCGTGCGACCACAGTTGCCCGGTGGCGAGTCCGTGATGGGCGGGGACGGGGGCGATGGGTCCTTGGACGCCTTCACCCACCCATTGACCGGCCAACCCCAGCGCCACGGAGAGCCCGGCGGACAGTGCCGCGATCAGGCCGGCCAACCACAGGGGAGCCGCCTCGGGCAGGGAACCGATCGCACCCACGGCAAAGATGAAGAAGAGCGATCCCGCCGGCTTCAGGTTGAGATAGGCCGCCACGAGGGCACCCACACCGGCGACCACCGCGGTGACCCCCAACGTCACCAGCTGCGCGGCACCCATGTTGGACAGCAGCGCACCCAGCAGGATGCACACCAACAGGATGAGCGCCGCCTGCGATTGGTGCTTGAACCGATCCCGGATGGGTTCGTTGCGCGCGTAAATGGAGGTGAACGCACCGAAGGCCGCGTAGATCGCCAGGTCCGTCCGATCCAGGGCCAGCAGAACCAGCAGGGGTATGGCCACGGACAGCGCAATACGCGCCGCCGGGATGTGATCCCGCTGGGATGGCGGGAGGGCGAAGAACTGGGCAACCGTGCTCACCTGGGTGCGGCCTACCTTTCTGTCCGGAACGTTGAACCGGGCCCATTCTCTCCCAGCTCGCCGGAACCGGCACAATGGTGTGGTGCCCACACCCCGTACCGAAACAGCCACCGCCGCTTTCAGCTTCGAGATCGAAACACGCCTGCGGGACAGCTCCTCCCCCGCTGCGCATCAGATCGAGGCGAACGGTGGGCAGTTCCAGGGCCGCACCGGCACCATTCACACCCCGCACGGCGATATCCAGACGCCGGCGTTCATCCCCGTGGCCACGCAGGCCGTGGTCAAGGCCGTGCTCCCGGAGTCCATGGCGGACGAGGGCGCCCAGGCCATGTTGGCCAACGCCTACCACCTGTATCTCCAGCCCGGGGACGACATCCTGGACGCCGCAGGCGGGCTGGGCACCTTCATGAATTGGCCCGGCCCGACCTTCACGGATTCCGGCGGCTTCCAGGTCATGTCCCAGGGCTCCGGCCTGGGCAAGGTCATCGACATGTCCACGGTCAAGGAACCGCTCGGTGACGACGACGTCGCCAAGGGCCAGGAACGCATGGCCAACGTTGATGACGACGGCGTGTGGTTCCGTTCCTACATCAACGGGGATCTGCATCGGTTCACCCCGGAAAAATCAATGCAGATCCAGCACAACCTGGGCGCGGACATCATGTTCGCCTTTGATGAGCTCACCACGCTCCACAACTCCCGCGGCTATCAGGAGGAGGCGTTGGAGCGCACGCGTCTGTGGGCCCTGCGCTGCATTGCGGAGCACCAGCGCCTGACCGAGGAGCGCTCGCACAAGCCCTACCAGGCGCTGTTCGGAGTCATCCAGGGCGCTCAGTACGAGGACCTGCGCCGCACGGCCTGCCGGGACCTGTCCACCATGGGATTCGACGGTTTTGGCATCGGCGGGGCCTTGGAAAAACAACAATTGGGGACAATTGTTCGTTGGTGCACGGAAGAGTTACCGGAAAATACTCCGAAACATCTTCTGGGAATTTCCGAGCCCGACGATATTTTCACGGCCATTGACAACGGTGTGGACACCTTCGACTGCGTTTCCCCCACCCGCGTGGCCCGTTCTTCCGCGGTCTACTCTCCGACCGGTCGCTTCAACCTGACCAACGCGCGTTTCGCCCGGGACTTCACCCCCATTTCCGAGACCTGCCCGTGTTACACGTGCACCCACTACACTCGGGCGTACCTGCGGCATCTGTTCAAGGCCAAGGAGCGCAACGCGGCGACCCTGGCATCCATCCACAACGAACGGTTCATCCTGGACGTGGTGTCCGGAGCACGCGACGCCATCAATAACGGAACGTATTTCGAATACCGGGATAGAACTCTCAGAAATTACTACCAAATGCAATGATCACCATACTGTTTATCACCCTGGCACGGTCCCGCACTGTGAAATCTTTCCTCGCAAACCCCGGGACACGCCGCTCTATGTTGTGCACCACATTCTCCGGCCTGTATAAACGGGAATCACAGCGATCCAGAGGGGTGGTCAGCATGACTAACAACAAGGACCAATCCGGTGTGGACTCCAATTCCACGCCCACACCCGCGCAAGATGCCGCGGAATCCGGCGTGAGTGCGGCTCTCGCCGGTACTCGTGCCAGCGAACCAGTCGACCAAGATTTCGTTTCACCCCCCACCGGCGCAATTTCCCTCGTGGACCACCGCGAGGCCGAGGACACCGACCAACCGGCCCAGGGCGTGGTGCCCGGTCGCCCAGCATCCGTGGATGAATCCAACCAGGTTACCGCCGGAGGATACGGCGTGGGCGTGGACGCCAAGTACGTCCCGTCCAGCATGGCCGGGCCCACGCGGCGAGTTCTGCGCAATGTGTCCGAGGTGCGCCACTTCTTCCGCGTCAATGACACTCCCGTGTTCTTCGTGGGTGCCACCCCGTTCAACCTGCTGGGATTGGACCGCTGGGTGCGCAATCTCTCCTACATTTCGTTCTACGACGGCTGGGACGGCGCACATCCGCGCATCTTCACCCCCAAGAACAAACCCGCCCGCGAGTTCGAGTCCGGCGAGGACATCAACAACTGGCTGCTCCGCCACCATGAGGTGCGCGCCCTGATCGACTCGCGGACCCCTCAGGGAACGCGCCCCAAGATTGCTCTGGTGTTCTTCAACGAAGAAACCGAAGAAATCTGCGAGGAACTCGGCTACGACCTCATCCTGCCCAAGGCGCAATTGCGCGAAATGCTGGACTCCAAGCTGATCACCACGCGCCTGGGCAACGAGGTGGGGGTCCCCTCCGTGCCGAATATCCTCACCACCGTGGACTCGTGGGATGCCCTCAAGAAAGAAACCACCGAGAACAACCTCGGCACCGATCTGGTGGTGCAGACGGCGTACGGCGATTCCGGAAAGACCACCTTCTTCATTGATTCCGAGGAGGACTGGGACGAGTACAAGGACGAGATCGTAGGCCAAGAGGTCAAGGTCATGAAGCGCATCAACAACTTCCCCGTGGCGGTGGAAGCGGTGCGCACGGACGCCGGAACCATCGTGGGTCCGTTCATGACCGAACTGACCGGCTACCCCGAGCTGACCCCGTACCGCGGCGGCTGGTGCGGTAACGAGACGTTCCCGGACGTGCTCGATGACGAGACCCGCGCCATTGCCTCCGACATGGTTCGCAGGCTGGGTGACCGGCTGGGCGAAGAAGGCTACATGGGCTTCTTCGAGGTGGACGTGTTGATCGATCTGGACACCAAGGACGTGTACCTGGGTGAGTTGAATCCGCGGATTTCCGGAGCCACCTCCATCACCCAGGTCACCGCCGGCGCCTACGCGGACGTTCCCCTGTTCCTGTTCCATCTCCTGCAGTACATGGACGTGGAACTGCAACTGGACGTGGATGAGATCAATGAGCGCTGGGCCGAGCTGGCCGCCGTGGATGTGTGGAGCCAGGCCGTGGTCAAGGAGATCTCCCCGGGTGTCGCCCGTATCGACAAGGCACCGCGCACCGGCCAGTACTTCGTGGACGCTGACGGCGGGCTCGTCTACCGCCGCCCGGCGCTAGACTGGCACCAGCTTCAGAACTCGTCGGAAGTCTTTTTCATGCGGATCTACGGTCCCGGCGAGTTCCGTTGGAAGGGCGCAGACCTGGGCATCATTGTCTCGATCGGGCGGTTGCAGCGCGACACCGGCAATGGCACCGCGTTGAGCATCAGGGCCAAGCACTTGATTGAATCCTTCCGAGACATGTACACCGTGACTCCCCTGGTGCGTCCTGCAGGGGCCAAAGGATCCGCAGGTTTGAAGGCCTAGGTTGCTCAGCGAGACCAGCGGCTCCCCGGGTGCGGGAGTCACTCTCAACAACTGGCAGACCCCCGAGCAACTCGCGTGGTCCTTCCAGCACATCGCGGACATTCTGCCCACCGCCGCAATTTCACGGGCGGCGGCGCCCGCAGCTCCGTTCGAGAGTGCCCCCGCCCCGGTGGAGAACCTTCCCCTCGTCACGGTGGACGGCCGATTCCTCACCGTGGGCGAGGTCATGGACTGGACCTACACGGACGGTTGGCTGGTCGAACACGACGGCAAGATCCTCGCCGAGCATTACCCCGGCGGTATGGCTGCGGGTACCAAGCATTTGCTGATGTCCGTGAGCAAGTCCTTGGTCTCACTGGTTGCCGGCTCCCTGTGGGGCTCTGGGTTGCTGCACCTGGACGCGCCCGTCACCGCCTACGTGCCGCAGCTGGCCTATTCGGGGTATGCCGGGGCCACCGTGCGCGACCTGCTGGACATGCGCACCGGCGTCCGGTTCTCCGAGGAGTACACGGACCCGGACGCCGAGGTTCGCCAGCTCGAGGAAGCCATCGGCTGGAAACCGTGGACCCACCCGGGACCGCGCAGCATGTACGAATTCCTACTCGGGTTGAAAAAGGTCCGCGAGCACGGCGGAACCTTCGAGTATCGCTCCGCGGAAACCGATGTGCTCGGCTGGGTGTGCGAGGCCGCCGGTGGCGCCCGGATGCAGCAACTGATGTCCCGATTGTTGTGGAGTCGCATTGGCGCTGAAGAGGATGCCAACATCGGGGTGGACAGCACCGGCACCGGCATGTTCGACGGCGGCATCTCCGCCTCGCTGCGTGATATCGCCCGCGTGGGTCGCGTGGTCCTGGGTGACGGAGTCTCCATGACGGGCGCGCGCGTGACCCCCGCCGAATGGATCTACGACACCATGGCCGGGGGCCCGGATTCCCGCCAGGTCTTTGCCGATTCCCCCACGGACACCCGCATGCCCGGGGGCATGTACCGCAACCAGTTCTGGATCCCCCGCGAAGGTTCTGACGTGATCCTGGCCCTGGGTATCCACGGTCAGATGATTTACATCAACCGGCCGGCCCGTGTGGTGGCGACCAAGCTGTCCAGCTGGCCCGTCCCACAGGATGCATGGATGCTGCTGACCACCCTGACCGCGTTCGACACCATTGCCGCGGCCGTCCAGGAAAACCGAATTTAATGGACCCGGAAGAGCCCCACGCCCACCCCGGCGAACTTCGCCGGGTCAGCGCGTGCGCGGGTGTGATCCTGGCACCCAACCCCGGGCCCATGACGTTGGACGGAACCAACACGTGGATCCTTTCGGCACGGGGTTCCGACCCTGAGTACCCCCATTACGGCGCTCATCCCTCCGCACAAGGCAGAGGCTCGTGGCCCGGTAGCGACGTGGTGGTGGTTGACCCCGGACCCGAGGATCTGGGGCATCTGCAGGCCATCGCGAATGTCGGGAACGTGGTGCTGATTTTGATCACCCACCGGCACGGTGACCACACGGACGGCATCGACCGATTGCGCGAGCTCACCGGTGCCCCCGTGCGCGCCGTTCTTCCCGAACACTGCCGCGAGGGTGAACCACTGCGTGACGGCGACACGATCGTGGCCGCGGGGATGCGCATCCAAGTCATTGCGACCCCCGGTCATACATCGGATTCCGTGTGCTTCAGGATTCCGCACGACGAACCGGAGACCATCATCACCGGCGACACGATCCTGGGTCGCGGCTCCACGATGATCGACCATCCGGATGGTTCCCTGGGCGACTACTTGCGCTCACTCGACGTGTTGGCACGTTATTCGGGGGCCCTGGTGCTCCCGGCCCACGCCGGCCCGCTTCACGACATCCAAGAAGTGTGTGAAGAGCTCACGGACCACCGATTGCAACGGCTGGACCAGGTGCGCTCGGTGCTCCATGAATTGGGCAGCAACGCGAGCCTGCCGGCCATCACGGATGCCGTGTACTCGGACGTTCCGCACGGTGTACGCCGCGCGGCCGAGCATTCGATTGCCGCGCAGCTGGCATATCTGGGCTATTAGACGGCCCCCGACCGCGGCCGTGGGCCAACGGTCAGAGCGTGCGAACTACGCGCGGGTTTCGACGCCGCCCTGAACCGTTCCGTAGCTCGGCTCGCGGCGCTTGATCCATCCGATCACAGCGTAGGTCAGGGGCATGATGAGCACCTCGACCAGGCACTTGTACACGTACCCCACAATCACGTAGTTGAAGAACCCGGACCACGAGTCAATGCCGATGATGGGCGCGGCAATCGAGCAGAAAATAATGGTGTCCACCAGCTCGCCCACCATGGTGGAGCCGATGAGACGCGCCCACAGGTGTTTCTCCTGGGTCCTGGCCTTGACCTTCACCATGACGTAGGCGTTGAGCAACTGACCCACCAGGTAGCCGAGCAGTGAGCCGGCCACGATCAGTGGAACGGGCCCCAGTACGGCCTCGAACGCACTCTGGTTCTCGTAGAACTGCGCCGGCGGCAGGATGATCACGATCCAGAACACCGCGGAGGAGAACGCACCGAACACGAAGGACGTGATGATGGCCTTCCGAGCGGCCTTGAAGCCATACACCTCTGTCACCACGTCACCCAGCACGTAGGCCAGGGGGAACAGGAAGAAACCGCCGTCCGTGATGATCGGACCGAACTCCACCCCCTTGGTCGCGCCGATGTTGGAGAGCACCAGGATCACGCAGTACGCGGCCAGAATCAGGTCGAAGTACGTGCGGGGGCGGCGCGCGAAGGCGGGGCCGGCGGCGTCGGACGGTGCCGCGGTGGCTGAAACGTCGCGGGTGAGCGGGGTGGCGGAATGGGGCACGACAAACTCTCCACGGAATCAAGGGAACTGGTGCGACGTCGTCTGCCACCCGGCGTCGAGGATCAGTGTAATGGTTACGCCCGTTGCGTTGAATTCGCGAGCTCGGGGATTGCAGGAGCACAATATCCCCATGACTGAAAATTCCCGCCCGCAGCCTCCCGTCGCCATGACAATCGCCGGTTCCGAAGTCACCGGCGGGGCCGGCGCGCTTGCGGATATCAAGACCTTCACGTCGCTGGGGGTTTTCGGTTCCCTGGCATTGACCTGCATTGTGGCGTTCGACCCGGAGAACGACTGGGCCCACCGCCTGACTCCCGTGGACCAGGAGACCCTGGCCCATCAGCTGCAGACCATTTCCGCCGCCTACGACCTGGACGCCGTCAAGATCGGCATGCTGGGTTCACCCGCCACGATCCACACGGTGGCCCAGGCCATGACCGACCTCAAGCCGCGTCACTTGGTCCTGGATCCCGTGCTGATCTGTAAGGGCCAGGAGCCCGGCGCAGCCCTGGACACCGACCAGGCCCTCAAGGCCGAAGTGCTGCCGCTGGCCACGTTCGTGACGCCCAATCATTTCGAGTCGTTGTCACTGTCGGGCATGGACTCGATCGACAACGTGGCGGACCTCAAGGAAGCCGCCAAGCGCATCCACGACTCCTCCGGTGCCACGGTGCTGGCCAAGGGCGGGGTACGCCTGTCCGGTCCGGACGCCGTGGACGTCTTCTATGACGGCTCCGAGCTCGAGGTGCTCAGCGAGCCCAAGGTCGGCGAGGTCCCGGTTTCGGGAGCCGGCTGCTCATTGGCCGCCGCCGTGGCTGCCGAACTGGCCAAGGGTGCGTCCGAGATCGACGCCGCGCGCACGGCCAAGGCCTTCGTCTCCGCCGGTATTCGCCACCGCCTCAATTCACGCCTCCCGTTCGAATCGCTGTGGCAGGGCGGGTTCGCCGCCGAATCCTGAGTTGCCCGCCCGACGACGCCGCGCGCGCCGGTTCCCCACGCTGGGTCCGGTGAGCGCGGCGTCGTCGTATCCGGGGCATGAGCGGGACATTTCCTGAAAGGTCTCGGTGAGATCGCTGCGCCTGGATTACATCTACCACCCCGTGCCGTTGAATGTACTGACAGAACGTCACCCGCCTCAGTCAGCACGTCCCCGGATTTACTGACGGAATCAGATAAGGTGTCAACATGCCCCGCATTTCAGCTTCCAGCAACGCAGCCCAACGCGAGCGCACCCAGCGCGCCATTCTCACCGCATTCGGGCAGCTTCTCTACACGCAGGGGCTCACCGACCTCACGATGACCCAGGTGGCCAAGACCGCGGGCGTGGGGCGCACGGCCGTCTACAACTACTTCGCGGACATGGGTGAGCTACTGGTCGCCTACGCCCTGGATGAGACCGAACGGTTCGTGGCGGACCTGGAGCGGGACCTCGCGGAGACCGAGAACCCCATTGACCAATTGGGAACCTACGTGCGGGCGCAGCTCGAGGACATGAGCCGCCGCCACCTCCCCCCTGGGGAGGCCATGAAGACCGTGCTCGCGCCCGAAGATTTCGCCAAGCTCGGCAAGCATGTGGGCAAGCTGCGAGGCGTCCTGGTGGGCATTCTGGAACGCGCCATGTCCGAGGGTTACCTTCCCCGCACCGATCCGGCCCAGCTCACGCAGTTGGTGCACGGCTCCCTCGCATCCACCGCGGACCGCAGCCACGGGGCCGAAAGCACGCGCGCTCAGAAGTCTCGGATGGACGCCACCGTCCTGTTCATTCAGCGCGGCCTGGGTGCCCAGTTCGATCAGAACCTCCGCCCCGTTCAGCTGCCCTCGACCCGACCAGTTTTGAGTGTGGTTTCGTAACACGCCCCCCGTCGCACCCCACGACGCAATCACAGGGGTGCAACACACTAGGCTGAACCCATGATTTTCAAGGCCGTGGGTGATTCACGCCCCTATCCCGAACACGGCCTGGTCACACCCGCTGACTGGTCAAAGATCCCACCCAAGCAAGTGCGGCTGACCGATCTGGTCACCACTCAGTCCATGCTGGACCTGTCCAAGCTCCTGGACGCCGACTCCACATTTTTCGGCGACCTCTTCCCGCATGTCGTCTCCTGGAACGGCACGCTTTACCTTGAGGACGGAGTCCACCGCGCCCTGCGCACCGCACTCCATCACCGCTCGGTGATCCACGCGCGGGTACTTGAACTCTGAAGCGCACCCGAGTCCTCCATCGGTCTGCTGGCAACGTCTTCTGATAAACCGGTAGTTGCGTCGACACGACAATTAACCGCGTCATTTTGTGACAATAGTTACTTGCGGGTCACGAGTGTCCTTATGATGTAAGCATCCCCCTGATCGGCGAGGAACTCACGGCCTGGCTGGGCCGTCGTGACGCGGAACCTTGGTTCTGGGATCGAGGAGTTATCGCCCATAACAAAGGATCCGCGCATGATTGCCGCATCTTCCTTCCGTCGTTCCGTGACGACCGGACTCATTGCCTTGTTCTTGGCCTCCGGCACCGTTGCCGTGGGTGCCGCCCCCGCCCAAGCCGCCGTGGTGAAGCCGTGCAAGGCCACCATGTCCGTCACACAACCGCGCCAGTACACCAACACGTATGTGAACGTGTCCAAAGTGGGCGCACGCTCCAAGGTCACCACCAAGGCGAAGTACAAAACCACCACGAACACCAAGTACGCGACCGCCTCCACCAAGGGCACCGCGTCGGTCAAGTACCCCATTGCCGGCGCAACGCCCGGCCGCAAGGTGGTCGTGGAGGTCTCGGCAAAACAGGGCAACACCACCTGGAAGTGCACTACATCTTTCACACCCAAGAAGCGATAAC
>NZ_JAUNPE010000238.1:1677-2640 GCF_030536815.1 Kocuria sp. | reverse complement strand
AGGACGCGTTCATTGTCATTCATGGGTCTCCTCCAGGTGCTCATACTCATGAGGTGTCCGTTCGTGGTCCGGTAAGAGCCAGATCAGCGTCCGCGCGGTGTCCTCCGTTTGCCGCAAGAACACCGGTCCTTGGGTGGCACCGTCCCACGTGATCATCCCCCGCTCACGCTGCGTGCCCGTCCGTGCGCCGATCCGGGAGACGTCCTCGGGTGCGAAGCGCGCCGCGTGCATGAGGTCCTCTGCCCACGTGGTTGTCGCGGCTTCGTCCCATCGCGCGGTCCACAGCGTCTCGGGCGAGTCAGCGACCGGGATTCCGTGCGCGGTCAGGGTGGCCAGAGCGGCGTCGTCGGCCGAGGAAGCAGTCACTCCAGCGGGCGGGTGCGTTTGTTCTGCGAGGTTCGTGGCGATTTCCGGTGTGAGGCGATCTACGACGGCGCTCCAGGCCGTCTCGTTCGCGAGCCTCACTGGAACGCCCGCGCCCCGGAACATCACGGCCAGTGCATGTTCGGCCAGGTAGGAGCGGCGGACGGCCCGTAGTTGAGCCCACGCGGAGGCGCGCCAACGGGACCGGTCCTCCAGGCACTCGCCCATCACGATGCCCAGAGTTTCGGGGTCGTCACTCACCGTCACCGCCGGCATGGACTCACGCACTCCTCTGCCTTGCCCACTGACGACCACGGAACCGGACGCGGCGATCTCGACGACCCGCCGGGAGAACATGGTGGGTGAGTCCTTGACCGAGTTGACGTTGATGTGCACCGGGTGGGCCTTATAAGCCTCCAGTACATCCTCATAGCTCAGGCCGCCCTCAATGAACTCGTTGTAGCGCGCAGGAAAACGGTACGGTGAGTTGGGAATATTGATCTGCCGATCGTAAATCGTCAGCCCATGCTGGGCGGCAGCACCCAGGATGATGTCGAGTTCTGCAGAACGTTCCGCGTACCGCGCGCCGTAGTAAGTACC
>NZ_JAUNPE010000238.1:0-1667 GCF_030536815.1 Kocuria sp. | reverse complement strand
CTCGGCCCAGGTGCCGGGCAGCGGGTGGTGCAGGGTCGGTTCTGCGTAGAACGGTATAGAGGCCACCGTTGCGGGCCGGTGCTCGCCCCCGAGTTCGAGATACGCGGGAATTCGGTCCGCATCCGTGGTGTACACGGCGTCGCACAGGGCTGCGGTGGGGGCGAACGAGCGGAAGTGGACCGGGTCCTCCTTATTCCAAAAGATCACCGGCACACCCTTGGCTCGCGCTGTGGCGACCACGCGTTCGATGTCCTCCCGCTCGTCCTTGTAATACGCGACGCCGTGGAACCATTGCTTCTCATGCCCGCTCCATGCGGATTCCACGAACAGCACGTCCAGATCCTGCGCGACCACGGTGAGATAGGCGTCCTGGCGCGGAATCCGGATCACGCGGCAGCGGCCGGAGATCGTACGTTCCGTGAACTCATCCGCAATCATGCCTACCGTGAGCTCGCTGAGGGATACGGAGTCCGTGTGCTTGGCGAGGCGGGCATGCGCAGCCACGGCGGCTTGGACGACGTCCCTGGTAACTTCGCCCTCGCGGGTCACCGCAGCGTCGAACTCGTCCGCGGGCGGAAACCACTCATCCTGGCCGCGCTCGCCAACCAGGATTGCGGGAATGCCCAGGCGACGTGCGGCCACCAGGGTTCCCCACGCGGTCACCACATCGGGTGTGACTGCAAGGGCCGCTGGGCGTTCGACTCGGGCCCGCCGGGTCACGGCATCGGCGGTGATCTGTACCGCGTCCGTCGGTGCGGTGTCCGGATCGGTGCCCTCGTGCACGAACAGCGCGGTGCCGCAGCGCGGCTGATACGCGACTCCGGGGCTGCGCGGGGGTCGGGTGAACTCGCCTTCACGGAACGACCGATCCATGCGCATCTCACGCAGAATATCCCGAGTTAACGCACTGAGATCGGAAGTATGCTCGGGGAACCGTTCGAGTAGCTCCTCCGCTGCCGTGAGGTCTTGCTCCCGTAGGAGAACCAGGAGGATCAACCGATCCAGATCCTTCGCCCGACCGTCCCGCTGTAACCTGTCGAGCAAATCAGACCGCGCAAAACGCTCCGAGATTTGCGGTGCGCGCCGGCCCTCTCCGAACAAGACGTCCGCCCACTGGGTAGTGACCGCCGCGATGTCGAAACGCCCGACGGACCGGCGCGCATTCGCCGTCGCGCGGTCGTACCCATTCGCTTCCTGGTTGGCGTTGATGATCGCGCGGGCCGCGGCCTGCGTGTCCGCGTGCACGAATTCCCCTGGGAAGATCTCCGCCGCACCTTCACGGTCCCACACCACAGGGACCGCACCGCTCGCCTGGCCCTCGACGGGTGCCAGGTGGAAGGTTTCCCTCGAGCTCGGGGACAACATCCACCCGATCCGGCGGAACCACTGACCCATGTCCGGACCAAAAGGATCGAAGGACACGTGGGCGAGCAGTTCGGGGTCGTCAGTGAGACGTTCGTAGAATGCCCGGTAGGCGTCCTGCGTCACGGGTTGTTGCCACATCCAGGAGTAATCCCAGGGATTGCGACCTCGTAAGTGCAGCACATAGCGGTCATCGTGTTCCAGGAGCAGTTCGAGCAGATCCAGCGCACGGTCAGGGCGTTTAAGGATCGGTACGTAACCGGCCACGCCCAAGTGGAATCGAGCGTCTGGGATCTTGACCCCTC
>NZ_JAUNPE010000237.1:249-2645 GCF_030536815.1 Kocuria sp. | reverse complement strand
GGGCGATTCACGCCCGTACCCCGAACACGGCCTGGTCACACCCTCTGACTGGTCGAAAATTCCACCCAAGCAAGTGAGACTCGCCGACCTGGTGACCACACAGTCCATGCTGGATCTGTCAAAACTCCTGGACGCCGATTCCACTTTTTTCGGTGACCTTTTCCCGCATGTCGTCTCCTGGAACGGCACGCTTTACCTGGAGGACGGCGTCCACCGTGCCCTCCGTACCGCGCTCCACCATCGCTCGGTCATCCACGCGCGGGTGCTCGAGCTCTAAGAATCACCTGTCACCTTCCCGAGTGAAACCGCACTTCCCGAGTACAGTGGTTCGTAAGTTGATTTTCTGACTTCGGCTGGAAACTCGCATATCACTTTGGGGCAGATGCCATCCCACTTTGACCGGCCACCCAAAGAACTGCGCACATCATGTCATTTGATTCCACACCCGTTGAACTCAGTAGGATCTTCGCGCACCTGTCCGGGATGATCCTGAACGAGAAGGACGCCACCTCTGCGGCCAGCAAACTCGCTTGGGCCGCTCATCAGACCGTTCCCTCCGCAACCGGCGCCGGCAATACGAATTGGGACAAGGCCCCTGCTTGAGCGCATGGGCAACCTGTGAACCCCAACGTGTAGACGACACCGCCACCGAAACCCGCTGGCCGGATTGGATCGGGGCCGTGTCCTCCATGGGGATCGGATCGATCCTGAGCTCCCCCATGATTTACCGAGGACGTCATGTTGGTGCCTTGAAGGTCTACGCGGCAGAGCCCCATGCCTTTGGCGAGACAGAGGTGCACCTTCTAGGATTGCTGGCCGATGCCGCTGCCACGCTGCTGGGCACAGCGCAGAGCATCGACACCCCGGTGCGACTGAGTAAAGCGTTGACGGACGCTTTGACCACACGGGACACCATCGGCTTGGCTGCGGGTGTCCTCATGGCTCAGGAGCATTTGAACCGGGATGTAGCGCGCACCCGTTTGCTGGAACGGGCGAGAACCAGCAATCGCCGCGTCATCGACGTGGCCTCCGAAATCTTGACTGATTGGGAGAAGCAGGGCGAATCACCGTGAAATCACATGAGTCCGATGACGCTTCTGTCGGCTACGAACAGGCGCGACAGTTATTGGCGACCATGCGCGCAGCCAATATAGACCAAGGTCGCTTGTGGCTGTATTTCTTCAGCATTGGTGGGAGCATCAGCGAGTTCGAGATGGACGCCTTCCTCCACCACTCCTTGGTCCTGCCGCGCCTCCAACGCGACCTCCTCGCCCAAGCCGCTAATGAACTCCTCGCAGAGCAGGCTCCCCCTCGGGCTCCGTACTCGGCCGATATCCTGCGCCGTCGAACCTCACCGGTTGACGGGCCGACTCCCGATGAACGGGAAGACCCTGAAGGCAAAGAGGTCGTGGAAGACTAGACTGGGCTGAAACTTCTGGCCCCGAATCGATCCGTTCGGGGAGTTCGGCACAGCTGCAAAGGAGCAGTCCATGACCGACCGCGAGGCCGACGACCTTTCAGACGAGCAGATCCAACAACTGCTGCTCGACAGTGAAAACATCTCCGAATTTCTCAACGTTTTCACGGTCAACCTGGCCCGGACTATTTCCGATAACCGGAACGAGGTCTATTGCTCAGTGACCCTGTTGCGCCCCAAGCGCACCACTCCAATGGCTTCTTCGCACGAGCTCCTGGAAGACCTTGATGAGCTCCAGTTCCATCACGGCGATGGTCCCTGCCTGACCGCAGCCCGGGACAAACAGGTGGTGTACGTCCCCGATACTCGATCGGATACTCGCTGGCCGGAGTATGGGAAAGCCGCGGCGGAAATGGGAACCTACTCGATTCTGGGGGTACCCATGGAGCTGGAAAGCGGGGCCGCCGCGGGACTGGATGTCTATGCGACCCGTCCCCGCGCCTTCGACGTCCCCGCGGTGGAGCTGATCGAGCAGGAAGTCGCGGCCGTCTCCAGCGCACTGCGTCTCGCTTTGAGGTTGGAAAGTCAGCGGGACGTAGAAAAGGACCTGACGGCCGCCATCAACTCACGCACGGTGATCAACCTTGCCGTGGGGATCGTCATGGGACAGAACCGATGTTCGCAAGGTGAGGCCGTGGATATCCTCACTGCGGCCTCCAACCACCGCAATATCAAGCTGCGTGACCTCGCCGCCGAGCTGGTGGCAAAAATGGGCGGCGGGCCCGGTCGCACTCATTTTGAACGTTAACACTTTGCGTCCAAATTACCGCTTATCTGGGAAAACGTTCCCTACTCACTGGTAGTCCATTGGGCTTAGCTGTAGGTCAAGCCGCGGCCACCCCCACCTATGGAGGAAGGCCGCACGAGTGGACCATAAAATTTCCGTAACCGTCCAGATCGACATGGACGGAAAAAATAT
>NZ_JAUNPE010000237.1:0-239 GCF_030536815.1 Kocuria sp. | reverse complement strand
GGTTTAGCCAGTCGGCTCTTCTGCCCCTCATCCGCCGGGCTCGCAAACTCACGCCCGGCATTCACGTCACCGTAGACGCAACCCCCACGCGCCATGTTGACGCGGCTGGATTGGAGTTGCTGCGCGATGCCGTCGATTACGAGGTATCCCTAGGCAACGGGCCACCCGTTCAATTCGTGGTTCCCGCCCACCTCCCCCGCCATCACGCAACTGTCGGCATAAACGCATCTAACACTTAC
>NZ_JAUNPE010000083.1 GCF_030536815.1 Kocuria sp. | reverse complement strand
TCGTGAGGGTTTACTGCACGGTAGCCCGGGTTACCTTGCAGTAAGGCCGGACCAGATGGAAGCGACCCGGCCCGGACGGCGTCGTCACTCCTGATGAGTGGCGGGCCGCCCGGGCTTGATCATGTGCAGATTCGTGACGGACTCTCGTGCTCGGTCGTTGAAAAGTCCCCGGATATGGCATTCTCAGTAGACGACCACAAGGGCACGTCAGCACACGAAATCGGTGTGGCGGGGGATCACCGAGGAGGGGCAGCCATGGACGATGCACAGGGCGTGCTGGGCCCCAGTAATCCTCCCACCCAACCCGTCGAGGTAATTCCGTCTTCGGCTGCGCTGCGGGCGCAGATTTACCGCAGTCTTCCCTCCTACGATCGCGCCGAAGTCATCACGGATCGACTGCGGGACTCCATAGCGGTGGGGCTGCTCCACCAGGGGGACAGGCTTCCCAGCGAAGTCGACATGTCCGAATCTTTCGGTGTTGCACCGGCCACTCTGCGCGAAGCTCTTTCCAAACTCCGCGACGAAGGCCTGGTAGAAACCAGACGGGGAAGAAACGGCGGCACGTTCGTCGTCTCGTACCCGCAAGCGCGCACCAACGCCCTCCTGCAACGGTTCAGGGAATACACAGTGGTCGACCTGCGCGACCTGGGCGATGAAATCACAGCGATCACCGCGGCGTGCTGTCGATTAGCGGCGGAGCGCGCCGTCAATCATGATGTCGAGCGACTCGGCTCGCTGCTCGCGGAATTCCGCAAGGCGCGCACTCCCCACCAGCGGTCGAGGTCAGACAGCAGATTCTGGCTGGAACTGGCCGTTGCCGCGCAGTCCCGACGCCTCCTGTCATTGGCGCTCCGCCTCCAGCTGGAAGTCAGTGAACTGCTCTGGTCCCCGCTGATCAAGCACCGCGACCACGAGGGAGCCGTTTCACAGCTGCAGGACCTGTATCAAACTCTGGTAGACAGAGACAGCAAAGCGGCTGTCGAGGCTGCAAGCGCACGCGTCAGCGCGGACACCTACCATTTGATCGACGTGAAACTGACGCTCTCCCTCAATGATGAGCAGGATGGGGGCACGCATGGACCGGGGCGGTAATCTCCTCACGGTTGCGGATGATTTATCCGCACAGTTCAACCTTCTGTACAGGGACCTGAAGGTGTACGCGGATGTCCTGTCCGATCGTCTCAATCGCCTGAGCACGTCTCATTCCGTGGGCCCCTTCGACACCACCATGGTGACCCGCATGCGCATGCATGCGCTCGGCGTCCTCAAGAGGCACAGCATGCTGGCGGGGACGGGAGTGATCTTCGCACCGGAACGCATTGCGGTACCCGAACAGTTGATCCAGTGGTACGTGCGCAGTGACGACGAGGACATCGAACCCTACGGATTTGTCTACGACCGCGATTCCAAAGAGTTCTACGACTTTCTCAATCTCCCCTGGTACCACAGGCCACGAACCACTGGTCGTCCAGCGCTCGGCGGTCCGCTGCTGGACTATCTGGGCTTTGACGAATACATCGTCACGTTGGCCGTGCCACTGAACGTCGGAGACGAGTTCGCCGCGGTTGTGGGCGCGGATCTCCTTGTCGAGAGCGTCCAGGTGGCTCTCCAAAAAGCACTTTCTCGGCACTCGTCCGGGAAATGGCCCCCCGTGGCGCTGGTCACCGAGGAAGATCGCATTGTGTGTGCGAATTCCGCCCAGTTCCTCCCGGGTCTGCGCCTGGACGAACGCTCCGATACGTTGTCTCGAATCGCCTTGACCACGTCGGTTCCCACGTTCACCTTGGTGGCGGCCGCCCAGGAGTAGGGTGGCCGCCACATGTGGTGGTCGCCTCACGTGGTCTTTCGGGTCCGCGCCTGTTGCGTAAACGCATTGAACAACTGGAACCGGTCGTCCGCGTGACCGTCGTCGTCTTCCGGATGCCATTGCACGCCGACGATCCAGGTCTTACCCACCAGCTCCGTTCCCTCGACAACGCCGTCGTCCGCGACGGCGATCGCCCGCAGCCCGTCGCCGAGCTCCGCGACCGCCTGGTGATGCCCACTACGAACCACGAGCCGCTCGCGCCCGTAGATCTCATGCACCTTACTGCCCGGGACCAGCCCGATTTCCTCATCCAGGAACATCGGTGCCCCCTCAACTCCCCGGTGCAAATGCGCCGGTTGAATGTCGGGAATCAATGTTCCGCCACACGCAACATTGAGTAGCTGGGACCCGCGGCAAATTGCGAGAACGGTGGCATCTCGATCGATCGCTTCCCGAATGATTCGTAGTTGCCTCTGATCGGACCGAGGATCTTTACCGTACTCGTCCGGAACCGGCTCGTCATGACCGTAGAGGGTTCCATCCACATCACCGCCACCGAGAATCACCACCCCATCCGTTTCCGCGATGGCTCGGTAGTCCGGTTCCGCATCCTCTGTGACATCAATGAGAACCGTTCGCGCCCCGGCCTCCCGCAGGCTTTCCAGGGTGACCGATGTGAATCTCTTGATCAGCTCGTACGTTTCCTCGTTCTGGTCAGGAAGATTCAACTGCGCAACCACCGCGATACGGACGTCGGAATCCGGTTCGGCCATCGACCGGGGCTCCACATCGGCCGGTGACAACAGCGGAACCGAAGGTTGTGCATGCATGACTATCCTCTCGTTGATTCGCGCCGCTTTCGGGCCTCCTGGACGATCCAATCGAAGAGCGCCTGGTCCGATGCCAGGGAATCCGAACGGTCCTCCGGATGCCATTGCACCGCCACAGTGTTGAGCTCGGGGTCCTCAATGGCCTCAACACATCCGTCCGACGACCTCGCCACGACGGACAACCCAGCACCCACCCGATGTACGGCCTGATGGTGATAGCTGGAGACTGACACCTCTCGGGAGTCTCCCAACACCGCAGCCAGCCGGCTGTCGGTGGCTATCTCCACGTCATGTACCGTATCCACGTGCTGTTGCGGATCATCCGGCCAATGTTGGATGAGCGTGCCACCGCGTTCCACGTTCCACAATTGCATGCCACGGCAAATCAGAAGAGTGGGCAGTCCCATTTCTTGAGCCAGCGCTATGGCTTTGGCCTCGGCCGCATCCTGCTCGGCGTAATCGGTTCCCACGTAGGTCTCATCAGCCGCGGCGCCGTACCGAGCGGGATTTATGTCGGACCCCCCGGGAAGCACCATGCCATCCACGATGGACCAAACATTGGAATTAGTGGCCGGGGAAATGACCAACGGATCTCCGCCGGCCCGAGCAATGCTGTCGAGCACCGCGTTGGCTACCACTGAACCCGAATACCGGAGCCCTTTGATCTGCGCCGACCACATGGCCGGCACGGCGATGAACGGCCTGTCCGATGTCATGAAGGCCTCCCCTCATGGAGGTCGGCCGGAAACGGGAGGTGAGGCATCCATTTGCGCCACACAGCTGCCAACCGCCCATCCGCAATGACCCGCGCCAACGCCCCATCAAGCAGTTGTAGCGTGTCCGGGGAGTCTTTCGAGATGCCCACACCCCATGGGTTCCTGGTTTCCACCGTGAAAGCGATAGCGAAATCCGGGTCGTCTCCCAGCGGTACCGTCACGACGTCGTCGTCGACCATGGCGTCCACGCTGCCGTTGCGAACCGCGGCAATCATGTCACCGAAGACATCGCCGGAGGAGTCGAACGGAACCGGTTGCGCTCCCTGGAAGGACTCCGCCAGTCTCATATTCGCGCTGTCTCGAATAGCAGCCACACGGTAGCCCGCCATGTCTTCCTGTGTGCGGGCCGGATCCCCGGCCCGCACGAGAACGGACTCGCTGAACACCGCGTAGGGGCGGGTGAAGGCAACCTGTTCTTGCCGTGATGGAATGATTCCCTGCCCGCACCACACCCCGTGGGCCTGACCACGTTGCACAGCCGGAATCATGTCGTCCCACGGAAGCACGAGCCACTCCAGGTCCATACCCAGTTCCTCAGCAACCAACCGGGCAGCATCGGGTTCGTACCCGGTCCTGGTTCGACCGCCATCGGCAGAGAGGTCGAACAACGGAGGAGCATCGGAATCGATGCACGCAAGTGTCAAAGTACTCATCACGGAATCGCCTGCCAGTACTGCTTGAACTCCCATTCGGTCAACGCGCCGCAGTAGCGGGCCCATTCGTCCTTTTTCATGTCCAAATAAACGCTGGACAGTTGGTCGGGCAGGGACCGCTGGATGTACTTGTCCGCCTCGAAGGCGTCGATGGCTTCACCCAGTGACATGGGCATGGTCTCGCCGAGGCTTCCCTCCGCGGGAGGTTCAATCTGGTTGCCGATACCGTCGGCCATCGCCGCAATCAGCAGCGCATGAGAGAGGTAGGGGTTCACTGCCGCGTCCGGGACTCGCACTTCCGCACGGCCGTTGGCCGAGATCCGCACCATTGAGGCGCGGTCGTCCAGACCCCAGTTGCCGCGGGCCGGAGCAAACTGCCCGGGATCCCAGAATCGCTTGTAAGAGTTCACCGTGCTCGCCATGATGAGCATCATTCCCGGTGCATGCTTGAGGATGCCACCAATGGCCCAGCGGCCCAGCTGAGACATGTGCAGCTCTGTCACTCCATCGATGACAAAGGAATTGCGACCTTGTTCATCCCAGAGGGAAAGGTTGTGGTGGCAGCCATTACCCATGGAGCCCAGGTATGGCTTGGGCATGAAGCTTGCTTGAACATCGAATTCCCGAGCGACCTGTGAGCAGATCTGTCGGTAGGTCACCAGCCTGTCCGCAGTCCGCTCGATATCATCGAACATCCAGTTCAGCTCGAGTTGGCCCTGGTCCTCGTAATCACCTTCGATCATGTCGAAGTCCAGCGCCGTTGCGTATTCCTCCAGGCGCTTGAAGATCGGCCTCATCATTTCCAAATTCTCCACTTGGTACGCCGGGCTGTGCCCCGGCACCAGGTTTGGTTCAATGGACTTTCCAGCCCACACCATCTCCGGCTCCGTACCCGATTTCATGGTGAGTCCGAACGTGTCCTTCATCAGCTGGTGAGTTCGGTGCATATTGGCACGCGCATCAATGGCCAGCGGGCGGCCTCCGACCTCCCCGAGGTGCTCGGGCTCGTAGGCAGCGCAGAAAATGCGGCCGATCTCGTGGTCCCACGGCAACTGCTGGAGCGTCTCCGGTTGCGGGAGTCCCACAAACTCCTTGGCCTCCACGCCACCACCGATCAATGTGCCGAAGATATCCGTCTGCAGATCACTGAGCGCAGTTCGGTGGAAACTAATTCCCTTCTCCAGGTTCCGAACGATGTGCTTGGCGGGCACCAGTTTGGCGACGGTTCGTGATCCTAGCGTGGGGAGCATGTAGTACAAGTACTTCACTCCGGAGCGTTCGATCTGCTCCTTGATTTGTTCCACCGACTCATCGGAGAGATTCTTCTCCTGATGACGGGTAAAGGCCCCATTGTCGGTTAATGCTGACTCCGAGCGCTCCTGGTAGACGTCGGTTAGGCTGCGCCCCAGCTGAATTGCTTGGGTTTGCAGCTTTTCCACGTGCGGTTCTTTTACTTCAGAATTCGTGTTCTCAGACATTTCACACACTTTCCATCAATCCTTGGTTGACCAAAGATGGGTGTAGACGTCAGGCTGCCGAAGTAATCTTCGTCAACATGGCGCGGTATTGAACTAGCCGCCCTGCGGGCAATCCCACATTGACCACGGCAATGGTTTCCCCCTCGCGCTGATAACTGATGGCCACACCTGACGCCGGGTCATCCAGGCTTCCCTCCAGCACGTCAATGGAGGTTGCCCGGTGAGGCGCTCCAACACCTTGGATCCGGACACCGAACTGGTCACTCCAAAAGCTCGGCATGGCGCTGAACGGCGCGGGCTCTTCGGTGCCGCCCAGACACGCAACCAGTGACTTCGCAGCCGTCTTGGCCGTGTCGATCGCTGTTTGCCAATGCTCGATTCGCCGCAGCTCACCGCCGGACCAAGGGTCCGGAAACCGGGCAACATCGCCGACGGCCACCACCCGGGGTGCACCCTCGACGCGCATCCTGGAATCCACGACCACTCCGTCAGTGAGATCCAAGCCATTGCCCTCGAGCCATTCCGTATTGGGCACAGATCCGACGGCCTCGACCACGATGTCCGCGGCAAGTTCCTGCCCATCCTCCAGACGGACCCCCGCCGCACGAGCATGAGATGCATGATCATCCGGCGAGGATCCCGTGAGGAATTCCTCGACGTAACTGCCACTCACCATCTCGACGCCTTGGCCCGTGAGCCAGTTACGTATGGCTTCCGAAACTTCCTGCCCCAGGACGCGGTGCATTGGTCCCCTGGACCCCTCGACGAGTTGAACGGCACATCCGAGTTGGCGAGCGGTGGAAGCAACTTCGCAACCGATGAAACCCGCCCCCACTACGAGGACACGTTTTCCCGAGCGCAATTGCTCATGCAAGGCTCGTGATTCCTCGAGGGTCCGAACGATGTACCGGCCCTTCGTGGGTCCCGGCGTCTGCAAGCGCCGGGGACGGATTCCCGTGGCGATGACCAGACCGTCGTACTCGAGGTGTTCCCCGGAATCCACCGTGACCGTTCGCGCGTGGAGGTCACATGCGATGGCTCGTTCGCCCAACCGCCAGCGCACATCCGAGACACTTGCGCGCTGGCGCAAGGCCGTTGATTCACGTGACTCTTCCAGCGTTCCCGGCCGGGCCAGAATCTCCTTGGTCAAAGGCGGTCGGTTATAGGGCTGGTGTGGTTCTTCCCCGATGACCACCAGTTCGCCTTTCCAACCGGCTGAACGCAGCTGCTCCGCTGCTCTCAAGCCACCCATGGACGCGCCGACCACGACGATTCGCCCCAGCTCGAGGGTGGACATGATTTACTGCTCTCCCTTGAGGAAGATGGCCTGCACAGGACAGACATCCATGGCGTCCTCGATGTACTCGAGCTCCGCCTCGGGGAATTCCTCCTCGTAGCGCAGTACCCCTTCGGGATCCATTTCGAAGTTGTTCGGCGCTGCGATAGCGCACTGCCCGTGGTTCTCGCACAGGTTTCGATCGACCCAGACCTTCATGATGAATGCACCCTTCCGTGCCCGCAGACACTGATCTTTCGGTTGTCGTGATTAGCGTTTGTCGAATGTGATGGGAAGCGTTGCGGGTCCGGTGTTGCCGGAGTCCGGTAGCCAACGTCCCTCGGGCGAGATCTTGATGTTGGTGAGGCGAGTTGCCAACGCTGGCAGGGCCGCCATCATGTCCGAGCGGGCCACGAAGTGACCCAGGCAGTGATGAACACCGCCGCCGAATGCGTAGTGGGGTGCTGATTCCCGCTCCAAGTCGATCCGGTCCGCATTGCTGAACTTCTCGGGGTCGGTACCGGAGGCGAAGGTGAACATGTGAACAGTGGTCCCCTTCTCGATGGTCAGGTCTTTGTAATCGAAGGTTTCCGCGGCCTCGCGGGTCACCCAACGAGTCGTGGGGTTGATCCGCAAGGCCTCCTCCACGGCGGCCTTGGCAAGTTCATCGGGTCGCTCGGCGAGCATCTCCCACTGGTGCGGTTGGCGAGCGAAGGACTGGATGGCCAAGCCCAGCTGGTTCCGTGTCGTGTCCATGCCGCCAAAGATCAAAAGGACAATGAGGTTTTGAAGTTCCTCATCGGACAGCGAGTCTCCCTCTCGGTTGGCTTCCACCAGCCGGGTGACGAAATCGTCCTTGGGGTTTTGTTGCCGATCCCTGATCAGATCAGCGCCGTACGCCTGAAGTTCCCGCAGAGCGGCGTCGATCTCGGGCAATTCCTGCTTAATGGTGATGCCCAGGGCTGCACCCACCGTTGAACCGAGTTCGTTGATCTTCTCCCAGTCGCTCTCCTCGATGCCGAGCATGATGCATAACACCCGGGTGGCGAACGGCGCCGCGAATTCCTCGACGAACTCCACTTCACCACTGTCGATCCAGTTGTCGATCAGTTCGTTGGCAAGTGCTTCAAACCGGTCGCCCAGCACCGCGATTTTCCGTGGCGAGAACGCAGGATTTGCCAGGCGGCGGATCCGGTGGTGGTCCTCTCCCTCCAGAACCAGGAGATTCTCCTTCCACCAATCGTAGAAAACACCCGAGTGGACCCCGTTGTGTTCGGGCCACTGTGCCGATCCCTGGATCAGCTTGGGGCTCTTCATCAGCGCCGCGTTGTCCTCGTAGGACAAGACCGCAATGCCGTAGTTGGTCTTGGCATACCAGTTGGTGTCCCGGGCATCTCGCACTGCATCCGAATCCATGGAGAAGGACGGGTCCGAAATATCGAGGTATGCGAACTTAGGGGCTGTGATGCTCATGGCGAGTTCCTTTCCGAGCAACTCTTCGACTCGTCTTACTGTCTTTCCGAACCGTTGTGGGGATAGATGTGAGGCTTTCCGCCATCCAGGCGAATGGCCATGTCGACCACTTCCTCGGTCTGAGAAATCGGATTCGCGTATCGCAGGTCGATCTCACCCGTATGGGCGTCACCGGTGGGCCCGGCATCGAATCGGTATGGCCGTCGAGCGACCAGATACAGGGCACCGATGACCAGAACCGCGGCCCCCACGAGACCGACCATCCACGCCTGGTACCAGGGAACATCGTGCACCGGGGTGACCAGCGTGTAGATAGCGAAAATCTGATACACCAAGGCAATTCCGGAGACCACCCAGCCCGCGTTACCCATGGCGAAGTGCCCCTTGGGTTTCCACCCCTTGGCGCGAGCTCGGAGAGAGGCGATCACCACGGTGCAGAACGCCATGTAGATGCCGCAGGAAGCGAACGACACAATGGCGATGAGCGCGTTGGCGCTGAGCAGCGAGATGATGAGCACGACAGCGGGAAGCCCAGCCGCGGTAAGCAACGCGTACGGCGGTACAGCTCTCTTGTGATTGAACTTCCGAAGGAAATTCGATGCCGGGAGCTGATGATCGCGGCCCATTGAAAACATCAGCCGGGAGGCCGCGGCCTGGAGTGAGATGGTGCAGGACAAGAAGGACAGTAGGACAATGACCATCACGATTTTGAACCCGGTGGGGCCGAAGGCGCTGAGGAAGATGGCACCGACCGGATCGGTGGCGGTGCCATCGAGAATCGCCCCGAAGTCCGGAACGGCCAGGATGAGCCCCAGCGCAATGAACATGGACGCAATGCCACCCACGTAAATCGTGGTGCGCATGGCCTTGGGGATCACGCGACCGGGATCTTTGACTTCTTCAGCAACGTCTCCGTTGGCCTCAAAGCCGTAATAGAGGTAAATGCCGAAGATCGCCGCTCCGATGAACGCCGCCGCAAAAGGTACGTCATTTTGCATGTCCGCAGGACGGAAATCCATGAACAGGACGGAAAGGTCGTGCTGGCGGGCTTTGAAGAGCAGCCACGTCCCGAGGCACACCGTTGCAATGATCTCCACCGCAAATCCAATGAAGGCCACATTCGCCAGAATCTTGGTGCCGCCAAAATTCACCACGGTCGCCAGAACGAGGATTGCCACAGCTAACAAGACATTGGCGAGCGGAGTCATCTCCAAGCCCAGTAAGGCACCCAGGAACGGTCCCGCACCGTAGGCCACCGAAGCAATGGTTGCGTTGATGGCGATGGCGTAAATCCACCCACTCATCCATCCCCATTTGGGGCCCCAAAGCCGTCGGTTCCAGGGGTAAATACCTCCAGCAATGGGGTATTGGGAGACGACCTCACCAAAAACCAGCGCCACGAGAAGTTGGCCCAGTCCGGCTATCACCAGCATCCAAAATGCGGGCGGGCCAGAAATCGCCAGGGCCGCCGCAATGGTCGTATACACGCCCACCACGGGGGACAGATATGTGAACCCCAGCGCGAGGTTCCCCCAGAAACCCATATCCCGCTTGAATTCGCCGTCATCGTGCCCGCTGTGAGTCCTGACAGCAGAATCTGACGTATGAGCGTGTTGAGTACTTGCCATGACGACTCCTTCAGTGCCGCTACGGGAGAGATCCCCACGCCCTCCCGGACGGTGTCACCCCAACGCCTTCAATGTGAAGTGCGTTACAACTGGAAGATACCATCAAAACTGTAGGTATTGGCAAGGGGTTGCTCCGAAGTCATACTCGAGCTCCCATGAGCTTCGAAGGAGTGGCAAG
>NZ_JAUNPE010000236.1 GCF_030536815.1 Kocuria sp. | reverse complement strand
GCCACGATCACATGGGTACCGCGCTGGGCGAGAGCGCGGACCGCTGCGGTGCCAATGCCACTCGCGCCGCCGGTGACCAGGGCCTTCTTGCCCGTGAGAGTGCTCTCCGACATGCCCCGGCTCCTCAGTAGTGGGTGACCTACGTCCCGCACATTACGCGCGCCACAATTGGCCCGACCACCCACCCATGATGTTTGATGAGTGGGTAACCATCCAGAGCGGCCGAGAGATCTGGCTCGTCGACGCCGCAGCAACCCGGGATTCAGCCCACGGTGCTACCGCCAGGACCGATGGAAAGGACTGCTAGTTCATGCCTCAGAACACCGACCACATTCAGACCACCCACGTGGGATCGCTGCCCCGCACCCCCGATCTGCTGGAGGCCAATGGGCGCTTCCAGGAAGGGGAGGCCACCGCGCAGGAGTTGGACGCCGCGCTGGACACGGGCGTGATCGACATCGTCCGCAAGCAGCGTGAAATCGGCCTGGACATTGTCAACGACGGCGAATACGGCCACACCATGTCCTCCTCCGTGGATTACGGCGCGTGGTGGAATTACTCGTTCTCACGCTTGGGCGGGCTGACCCCCACCAACGAGGACCGCTGGAAGGATGCCGAGGTCAAGCGCTCCTCCCCCGGCAACATCGTGCTGACGAGCTTCCCGGACCGCCGCGACCGCGCTCGCTTCCGCGACGCGTACGAAGACCCCACCGCGGGCGTTCTGGCTCACCGCGCCTCCGTGGCCCAGCCCAAGATCACGGGCCCGCTGACCTACACCGGTCAGGACGCCGTGGCCGGTGACATCCGCCGCCTCAAGGATGCGATGGCCGAGACCGGGGCCCAGCAGGGTTTCGTGGCCGCGCTGTCCCCGGGTTCGTGCGCTCGCGTGCGCAACGAGTACTACTCGAGCGATGAAGAGCTCGTGTACGCCTGCGCGGACGCGATGCGCGAGGAGTACAAAGCCATTGTCGATGCCGGGCTGACCGTCCAGATCGACGACCCCTCCATTGCCGAATCCTGGGACCAGATCAACCCCGAGCCCACCGTGGAGGACTACCTGGCCTTCACCAAGATTCGCGTGGACGCACTCAACTACGCCCTGCGCGACCTGCCCGAGGATCAGATCCGCTTCCACCTGTGCTGGGGTTCGTGGCACGGCCCGCACACCACCGACCTCGAGTTCAAGTACCTGGTGGACCTCATGCTCACGATCAACGCCGGCGGCTACAGCTTCGAGGCATCCAGTCCCCGTCACGGCCACGAGTGGAAGGTCTGGAAGGACCACGCGCTCCCCGAGGGCAAGGTGGTTTACCCCGGGTTCGTCTCCCACTCGACTAACGTGGTGGAGCACCCCGAACTGGTGGCCGACCGCATCGAACAGTACGCATCCGTGGTGGGTCGCGAAAGCGTCGTCGCCTCCACCGACTGCGGCCTGGGCGGTCGCCTCCACCCCTCGATCGCGCTGGCCAAGCTCGATTCCCTGGTCGAAGGCGCGCGCCTCGCGACCGAGCGCTTGTTCTAGCGAGGCTCGCGAGCGGCGTCGTTGGCCCGCCGACGACGCCGCTCGCGCCGCCTTCGCCGCGCCCACCCTCGTCACCGCGGCCTGCGCCGTCATCACCATTTGATGCTGCCTTACTGCAAAGTAACCCGGCCTACGGTGCAGTAAGGCCGAATGAAATGGTGAGCAGCCCTCTGGGTCGCAAAGACTGCCGACCCGGCAGCCTGTGGATAACCCGGACCGCCGGAGTGGGTGACCGCCTACAGTCGCGGTCATGAAAGCCGCTCACGCCCTGAGTCTCGATCCGCTGCCGGATGTTTTGCCCACGGTCGCATGGGGTCTGCGCGCGCCTCAACTCAGCGCTGACCCCGCCATGGCGCGATTGACGCGCGGGCACTGGTTCCGAAGACCGGAGCACTACGAGCCGGCCATGCACACCTTGCTGCTGCATCGACATTTCCGGCAGGGCATGAGCGGCTTACCGATCACCGGTCTTCACGCATTGCGGTTGTACAAGTTGCCTCTGGGGCCCACTCAATACTGGGTCAATTCGACGCTCGGACACCGGCCCCCTCCGCACGGAAAGGCCTTCGCGAGCGCCATGACCACGCCCCACCTGGCCTGGAATTATTACCGACCCACCTCGGAACTGGGTGGTGCCAGACTCACCAGGTCCTACGGGCTGAACCCGTTTTTGGGGCCCTCGGGTTGCGCACTCACCCATCCGATCGAGGCGCTCACCGTGGCGGCGCCTTATCTGTCATCGTGGCGAATCATTGCCTGCCTGGACTACCTACTGGCGCACCGGATCCAGGTCACCAAAAAGATCTGGCTGAAACCCTTCGACCGCGAAGAAATCCTTCGGGCTCTTTCCCTGCTTCCTCCGCGCTCACGGTCTGTCGAACGGATCGCCAGGCTTCTGAGCCACGCTGTAGAACGAACCTGGTCCTCCGCCGAGACATTGACCCGGCTGCTGGTTCTCCAGAACGGCTTCCCTCCGCCCAGCATGAATCCGCTGGTGATGCTGGACGGCAGGGAACGCTTTCCGGACCTCGCCTGGACGGCCAAACGAACTGCTTTGGAGTACAACAGCAACCACCACGCAGTCGACATCCAGACCTACCGGGACGAGAGCTACAGACTCGAACGATTTCG
>NZ_JAUNPE010000082.1:1768-10146 GCF_030536815.1 Kocuria sp. | reverse complement strand
CTAAGGAGCCCTTCAGGGCCTGGCTGCGCGGTCGGCCTGCAGTCTGTCGAACATGTGGGTGTTGCCGCGGTACTGGTAGGGCTCACCCTGGTTGACCTTGATCCCCGCGATCACCGATTGCGCGGCCAGGACCACCCAGGTGAGGGAGGCAATCAGGGCAAAGATCCAACCGACCGCGGGAATCAATGACAGTCCGATGCCCACCAGGATGATCACGGTGGGCAACAGGGAGAAGTTGAGCGCTTCCCGGGACTCCTGTCGGGTGAACGGCCCGCGCTCGCCCAGGGTGCGGTGAATCACATAGCTGGGTAGTGCCCCGACCACACCGCCCAGGTGCGCGAGGGTGGCGAACTGCTTGTCCTGGGAGATGTCCAAGGGCTCGGCCCGAGCGGGAACGCGTTCGAACGGGGGGCTGTCTGCGGGGACCGGTCGCGAACCGGATCGGGAGGGGGGTTGATCAACCACTACA
Source organism: Kocuria sp. (assembly GCF_030536815.1). GTDB lineage: Bacteria > Actinomycetota > Actinomycetes > Actinomycetales > Micrococcaceae > Kocuria > Kocuria gwangalliensis. Next base: position 9,677 of record NZ_JAUNPE010000082.1, on the reverse strand, counting down.
TATCTCTTTTCGGGGCCACGAGCCCGTAGTGCCAAGTATCACTGCGCCGGAAATCTTCGATTCATTCTAAGGTCTCGATACTGGCCCCACGCTGAGACGCCGGTGTTAGTCGCACCACCAGGATCCGCGGACCTGTGGCCCCGCGAATCCGCAGCGGTGGCCTCGTTACCGGGGGGCCGTCAGAAAGTCGATGAGTTCCTCGACCCGTCCCAACAGCGACGGTTCCAGATCCGCATAGGAATCCACCCGGGCCAGGATCGCCTGCCAGGCCTGACCGATGTCCGCGGGAGTCTTGTGGGGCAGACCCAGTGCCTTGGCCATGCCGGTTTTCCAGTCGATTCCGCGTGGTATCACCGGCCACTCGGCCAACCCCAGGACCGACGGCTTCACGGCCTGCCAAATATCCACGTACGGATGGCCCAGCACCAGCACATTGTCCCGCGCACCGGGTACGCGCAGCGCGTTCGCGGCGATCTTGGATTCCTTGGAGCCTGTGACCAGATGGTCCACCAGAACGCCCAGGCGCCGCTCGGGGCCGGGGTTGAAGTCGCGGACCGCGGTCGGCAGGTCGTCGATTCCGTGGAGCGGTTCCACCACGATGCCCTCCACAGCCAGGTCATGCCCCCAGACCTTGGCGACCAGTTCGGCGTCGTGATAGCCCTCCACCCAGATGCGGGACTCCTTGGCCACACGTGCACGCAAACCCTCAACGGCCACGGAGCCGGATCGGGTGCGGGCGGGCTTCCGAGGACCGGTCTTGCGCGCGGGCGGGCCCAGGTTGATCGGTTCTCCGTCCAGCAGGAAACCCGGGCCCAGCGGGAAGGTCTTGATCTTGCCGCGCCGGTCCTCCAAACCCACCACGCGCATGCCGCCAATGGTTTCCAGGCTGACCGCGGCACCCACCCAACCGGTCTGCGCATCCTCCAGGACCATGCCCGGTTCCAACGCGGTGTTTCGCGCCACGGGGCCGGTGCGCGCAACCGAGGCACTACTCAGGTCCTGCGGGCCCCAGTTCCAACCGGATGCTCTCACGATGCGCTGTCCTCACGTGTGGGATGGATGATCAGCCGCGAGCGTACCAAATGGCGCGTTGGCGCCTCGGAGGTACACTGAAAACAATTAGCACTGTCATCCGTTGAGTGCCAGGAACAGTCACTGTCCTGATTCATGTCCGAATTCCGTCCATGCCGGGGAGGTGAAGCGAGTGAGCCAACCGCGCAGAGCCGAAATTTTGCGGGCGATCGTGGAGGACTACGTCCATTCACGAGAGCCCGTGGGATCCAAAGCGCTCGTGGAACGGCATCAGTTGAGCGTTTCCTCGGCCACGGTCCGCAATGACATGGCCGCCTTGGAAGAAGAGGGCCTGATCGTGGCCCCGCACACCAGCTCGGGCCGCATTCCCACGGACAAGGGGTACCGGACCTTCGTGGACCAGATTGCCTCCCTCCGGCCGTTGTCATCGCCCCAGAAACGGGCGATCCAGTCCTTCCTGGACGGTGCCAGCGACCTTGACGACGCCATGGAACGGACCGTGCGCTTTCTGGCGCAGCTGACCCACCAGGTGGCACTCATTCAATACCCCGCGGCGTCGGGAACCACCGTGCGCCACGTGGAACTCGTGGACGTGGGTGGTACCTCGTTGCTCGTGGTGTTCATCCCCACCTCCGGCAGGGTGCTGCAGCGGGTCGTGGACTTGCACCGCGCGCTACTCGAGCACGAGCTCATGGAGTTGCGGGCGCGGGTACTGGCGGGAGTGGTCGGACGGTCACTGCGGGACGTCCAGGCAGCCGCCTCCGGGACGGCCCAACGCCTGCCCGCGGAACTGGTCGAGGCGGGCACCGTGGTGGCGGAGGCACTCGGTGCTTTGGCGGCGTCGTCGGAGGACCACAGGCTGGTCATGGCCGGCACGGCCAACCTGGCCCGCTTCAGTGGTGATTTTGCTCTCAGTATCGGACCAGTCCTCGAAGCACTTGAGGAACAAGTGGTCATGCTGCGATTGTTGTCAGAGATGCAACAGGACGCCCGCGGTGTGGCCGTACGCATCGGCTCGGACAGCACCGATGACCCGCTGGCGGAAACGTCCGTGGTGGCCACCGGCTACGGCCCGCAATCCGTGTCCAAACTGGGAGTGGTCGGCCCCACCCGCATGGACTACCCCTCCACCATGGCCGCGGTGCGAGCCGTGGCCCGCTATTTGTCCCACACGCTGGGGGAGTAGCCGCGCCCACCGTGGCAGCGTTCCCCATTCGCGTTGAGTACTACACACTGACGAAAGAAGAATCGATTCCATCGTGAGCGATCACTACGAAACCCTGGGCGTGACCCGGGATGCCAGCCCGGAAGAGATCAAGCGCGCCTACCGCAAGAAGGCCCGTAAACTGCACCCGGACGTGAATCCCTCCCCGGACGCCGCCGAAGAGTTCAAGCGCGTCTCCCACGCGAACGACGTCCTGGCGGACCCCGAGAAGCGCCGCGTGTACGACGCCACCGGAAACGAGAACGGAACCGACACCGGCTTCGGCGGGGGCTTCCCCGGCTCCGGCTTCGGGTTCGCGGACATCTTCGAAACGTTCTTCCAGGGCGCGGGCGCCGCGGGCCAGCGCGGCCCCCAATCGCGAACCCGGCAGGGCCAGGACGCGCTCATCAACGTGCGCGTGTCCCTCAAGGACGCCGTGTTCGGTGTGGAAAAGGACATCACCGTGGACACCGCGGTCGTCTGCCCCACCTGTCAGGGCTCGTGCTGCCAACCGGGCTCCAGCCCCACCACCTGTTCCATGTGCCGAGGTTCCGGACACATGCAGTACCAGAAGCAGTCCATCCTGGGCGTGGTCACCACCCAGGCGCCGTGCGCCACCTGTAACGGATTCGGCACCGTGATCGAGAACCCCTGCCACGAGTGCTACGGCGAGGGGCGCGTGCGCGATCGTCGTCCGCTGACGATCAAGATCCCCGCGGGAATCCAGTCCGGTAACCGGATCCGGCTGTCGGGTCAGGGCGAAGCCGGCACCGCCGGGGGACCCAACGGCGACCTCTACGTGGAACTCAAGGTCGACCCAGACCCCACTTTCCACCGCGAAGGCGACGACCTGCACGCGCGCATCCGCATTCCCATGACCTCGGCCGCGTTGGGCACCACGGTCCAGCTGGACACGTTCGACGGCGCCCGCGACGTCGACGTCGCAGCGGGCACCCAATCGGGTGCCACCGTGACCCTCGATGACTTGGGTGTCACACACCTGCGCGGTAAAGGCCGCGGTGATCTGCAGGTGCACATCGAGGTGGACACCCCTCAGGATCTCAATTCCGAACAGCGCGAGTTGCTCGAACAATTGGCGCAACTGCGCAGCGAGCGTCGTTCGGACGCCACCACCGTGAACGCTCCGTCCTCCGGCGGTTTCTTCTCCCGGCTCAAGGACCGGTTCAACGATCTGTGACGGACCCGGTCTTCTTTGTCGACCGCGGTGAACTGAGCGCGGCAACCGCCGGTGCGGACTTCGACCTCACCGGCGCCGAGGCCCGCCATGCCGTGACCGTGCGCAGATTGCGGGCCGGGCAGACCCTGGAACTCGTGGACGGTCACGGAACCCGTGCGGCCTGTGAATTCCTGCGCGGTGAGAAGGATGCGATGACGGTGCGGGTGGCCGCAGTGGCGCACGAACCGGCGCCGGACACCGAATTCATCCTGGTCCAGGCCCTGGCCAAGGCAGACCGGGATCTCCAAGCGGCCGAAAGCGCCACGGAGCTCGGTGTGGACCGGGTGATTCCGTGGCAGGCGGATCGCAGCATTGTGCGACTCAAGGCCGAGCGGGCCGCCAAGATGCTGGGTAAATGGGAGTCCACGGTGGCCGCCGCGGCCAAGCAGTCCCGGCGTGCCCGCTGGCCCGAGCTCGGAGACCACGTGAACTCCACCGGCCTGACCGCCCTGATCCGGAGCACTCCCGAGACGCGCTGGTTCGTGTTGCACGAGTCGGCGGAGACCTCCTGGGGCGCCCTGCGAGCCGAGGAACTCACCGCCGCGACATCCATTGGGTTGATCGTGGGGCCCGAGGGTGGCATCAGTGAGCACGAACGTGAACACTTCACCGCGGCGGGCGCACACGCTCTGAAACTGGGCCGCGAGGTGATGCGTGCCTCGACCGCGGGGCCCGCGGCTCTTGCGGCGTTGTGTGCCTTGACCGGCCGGTGGAGTTGACTGTCGGCTTAGTCGGCCACGATGGTGACCGTATGGTCGTCGGAGACCTGCTCCTCGTCCTTGGGGCTGCCGGTCACGCGGACCGTGTAGTCACCGGCGGGCAGGTCCACGGGTATCTTGAATTCCGTACCCGCTGAGGAAGCGGGAGTTTCCGTTGGCTCGGCGATCTCACCGGACTGCACGGCCTCATCACCGTCAGCGGGGATCACTTCCCACGTGGCGGATGCGATTTCCGGAAGTACTCGACCGAACAGGGTCAGGGGCGAGCCGGACTCGGTTCCCGTTTGCGGATCGATCAGCCACACCGGGGCGGCCATGGACGCGTCACGGGAGATGGGATCCTGCAGGTCCACCGAGCCGAAGGCCTTGTAATCGGGCTGGCCGTCCACCAGAATCCGGACTTCCTTGGCGGTGGCCGCGTCAAGCAGCCCCGCGGTGACGGCGGCCGCGGACACGGTGTACACCAGTTGCTGGAGGGCCAGCTCGGCGTCGTCGGCGGGGAGCTGACCGGCGAACGCGGTGACGGGGAGATCAACGGTGATTGTGCCGTCGGGTGAAACGGATGTGCCCACGGACTCCACGGCCGACCACAGGGACCGGTAATCCGGGTCCAAGGGTTCAAGGCTGGTCATCATGACAACCGCTTCCGCGACGGGGTCCGCGGTGTCCGCGGCGGGCGCGGTGCGGAATTCACGGAACAGGTAGTGCGACTGCTCATCGGTCCCGGCCCAGTACACGGGTGCCTGCTCGGTGGCGACGCCCTCGTACACGCCGTCCGTGCTCACGGGGGCGGAGGCGATTCTGGGCGCGGCGCTGGAGGCATTGGTGGCGCGGTCAGCAGCTGACCCGCACGCGGCGAGGCTCAGGGTCACGGCAAGACCTGCCGAGGCGATGGTGACGGTCCTGCGGGCATAGTTATGCCTCGAGTCCATGAATTCACCATCCCGGTAGAGCTGTCGTCAATGTCTGCACGGACGCGTTGCGGGCAGAGAGCGTCCGTGACGGGTACCGGTGGACCAACATACCCACAGGTAGGGGCGGCGATGAACCCCGAAGTGCGTCCTGGGTGAAACCGTTATCAACCTGCAACATAACGAGCGGTAGGCTGGACCCCAATGACTGATCATGTATCCGGGGACGAACTGCAACCCCAAGACCACGAAGGCCACACGCGTGTTGTGGTGCACATGCCCGACCGTGACACCGCTTTGCGCGCCCTGGGCCAGGCGGACGCCACCCTGCGCCTGCTGGAACAGAGTTATCCGAACGTGCGTATCACCGTGCGTGACATGGATGTGGCCTTGGACGGGCCGGTGCAGGACACCCGTTCGGCCGCGGCCCTGCTCGAAGAGCTCGTGGTGCTTGCCCAGCGCGGCACCGACATCACGGAACGGACCGTGATGCGCGTGACCCGCATGCTCCGCGAAGCCGAGGGCATGCGCCCCGCCAGCGCGTTGGCCACGAGTATCTTGTCCACCCGCGGTAAGACCATCCGACCCAAGACCGTGAACCAGAAGCATTACGTGGACGCGATTGACGAGCACACCGTGGTCTTCGGTGTGGGCCCGGCCGGCACCGGTAAGACCTACCTGGCCATGGCCAAGGCCGTACGAGCCCTGCAGTCCAAAGAGGTCAACCGCATCATCCTCACCCGGCCCGCGGTGGAGGCCGGCGAGCGCTTGGGCTTCCTGCCGGGATCGCTCAACGACAAGATCGACCCCTACCTGCGCCCGCTCTACGATGCGCTGCACGACATGATGGACCCGGAGTCCATCCCTCGTCTCATGGAGGCGGGCACCATTGAAGTGGCTCCGTTGGCCTACATGCGCGGGCGCACCCTCAATGATGCGTTCGTGATCCTGGACGAGGCTCAGAACACCACGCCGGAGCAAATGAAGATGTTCCTCACGCGCTTGGGTTTCGGCTCGCGCATCGTGGTCACCGGTGACGTCACCCAGGTGGATCTCCCCGGCAGCACGTCATCGGGCCTGCGTCAGGTTCAGCACGTGCTCCAGAACATCGACGACATCGCGTTCTGTGAACTCACCGCCCAAGACGTGGTTCGCCATGAACTGGTGGGCGAGATCGTCTCCGCCTACGAGCAGTTCGACACCACCAATCGGCATCGCAACGAAAGACGCCGCCGCAAGGACGAGCGCCGCGCGGCCGCCTCGACCACGGCCGAGCCAGGCCAAGAGCCCTCATGAGCGTCTCGATCGACACACCGTGGGAAACCCCGGAAGAACAAACGACCTTCCCCGAGTCCTACCGCGCAGTGGATCCGGAGCAACTGACGGCGTTGGCCGACCTCGCCTTCACGCGCTGGCACATCCACCCGGACACCGAACTGTCCATCTCGGTGGTCGACGAGGAACAAATGGCCGAGTTGCACATGCAGTGGCTGGATCTGCCCGGCCCCACCGATGTGATGTCCTTCCCCATGGACGAGCTGCGCGCCGGCACGGTCACCGAACCGAGCCTGGGTGTCCTGGGAGACATCGTGCTGTGCCCGCCCGTGGCACAACGCCAGGCAGAGGCCGCCGGCCACAGCACGCAGGACGAATTGTGCCTGCTCACCGTGCACGGCATGCTGCACCTGCTCGGACACGACCACGTGGAAGACACCGAGCGAGAAGCCATGTTCACCCTGCAGCGGGATTTGCTCGAAGAGTTTCTGGGGCACGAGGCACCCGTCGAAACCATGAAATAACCCCGCCCAACGCTTTGCGAAAGGACATGGAGATGTCTGAGGTTCATCACGACACCCCCGAACAGCAGTTCCGCGCGGGATTCGCCGTGTTCGTGGGCCGCCCCAACGTGGGGAAGTCCACGTTGACCAATGCCCTGGTGGGGCGCAAGGTCGCCATCACCTCCAACCGCCCCCAGACCACCCGCCACACGATTCGGGGCATCGTCCACCGTGCTGATGGTCAGCTCATCCTGGTGGACACTCCCGGGCTCCACCGCCCCCGCACCCTGTTGGGCCAGCGCCTCAACGACGTTGTGGCCGAGACCCTGGGCGAGGTGGACGTGATCGGCCTGTGCATCCCGGCGGATCAAAAGGTCGGCCCGGGTGACCGATACATCGCTCAGCAAGTTGCCGCCGCGGCCGGACGCAACCCCGTGGTCGCCATTGTCACCAAGGCGGATTCCGTGCCCCGCGACCGGCTCGCCGAGCAGCTGGTGGCGGTCACCGAACTCGGCCGCGAGGTCATGGCCGAAGAACAGGCCCAGCGCGAGCAACGACGCCGCCGCCGCGCGGCGTCGTCGAACGCCGCCCCCGGCAACGAAAAGCCTCGTTCGGACCGGTCCGACGCCGGATGGGGCGACGTGATTCCCGTGAGCGCCAAGGACGGCTTCCAGGTCGAGGAACTCGCGGCGCTGCTCGTGAGCCTCATGCCCGAATCACCGGCGCTGTACCCGGACGGGGAGCTCACGGACGAACCGGAAATCACCATGATGGCCGAACTCATCCGGGAGGCCGCCCTGGAAGGTGTCCGGGACGAATTGCCGCACTCGCTGGCCGTGGTCGTTGACGAAGCCACCGAGCGCGAGGGCCGCCCCGCGAACAATCCCATGCTGGACGTCCACGCGAGTTTGTTCGTGGAACGGCCCTCGCAAAAGGCGATCGTGATCGGCAAGGGCGGGTCGCGGTTGCGGGAGATCGGCACCAAGGCCCGCACTCAGATCGAAGCGCTCCTGGGGACCAAGGTGTAC
>NZ_JAUNPE010000082.1:0-1668 GCF_030536815.1 Kocuria sp. | reverse complement strand
TTCGAACACATCAACCTGAAGCAAACGGGCAGGCACCACCGTTCCCGTGATCACAGGCCCTCGGCGCGCCGGATCGCCGTGATCCTGGTCGTTTTCGGACTCATGGCGGTTCTCGGGATCGGGGGAGTGGCTGCGCTGCGGCTCAGCAGTAACCTGGACAGCAGCCCGCTCAACCTTTCGGATGGTTCATCCACCGTGGGCGAGGGCCCCTTGGACATCCTGGTCATGGGCTCGGACACTCGTGAGGGTTCCGGCAACAGCGAATACGGTGACGAGGACGACGCCGCCGGGCGCACCGACGTGATGATGCTCGTGCATGTCACCGAGAACCGTGACGCCGTGACCGTGGTGTCCTTCCCGCGTGACCTGGTGGTGGACATCCCCAAATGCACCGACCCGGAGTCGGGTGAGGTGTTCCCGGCCCACCGGGACATGATCAACTCCGCCGTCGAGAACGGTGGCCCCGGATGCACCGTGGCCACGGTCAACCAGGTGGCCGGTGTCGACATCGACCACTTCATGCTCGCGGACTTCAACGCGGTCAAGGAGTTGTCCTCGACCGTGGGCGGCGTCCAGGTGTGTGTGAACGACCCGGTGGATGATCCGAAATCCGGTCTGAAACTCCCGGCGGGTATTTCCTCGGTCGAGGGTGATCAGGCGCTGGCCTTCCTGCGCTCCCGTGCGGCATTCGGTGACGGCGGCGACGAGTCCCGGATCCGATCTCAGCAATCCTTCTTGGCCTCTCTGACCCGTAAGATCCAGGACGACGGCACGTTGACCAACCTGCCGCAGCTCTACAAGATCGCCGAGGTCATGACCCAGAACCTACACGTGGACGAGGGTCTGACCTCCCTGCCCACACTGGTGGGTATCGCCGGGACGTTCGCCGGTATCGATCTGGGACGGATTGCGTTCGTGACCGTGCCCAGCGTCCCCAATCCCGAAGATCCCAACCGACTGATCCTGGACGAGGAGCCCGCCGAACGACTGTTCGGCACGCTCCAGCAGGATCGGGCGGTGACTGATGCGACGCCGTCGCCAAGCACCTCGGCTGCAGCCACCACGGAGGCCGCTTCAGCGGGCCCCACGGCCGAACCACTGCCGGCCGGCACCGAAGAAGCGGATGAGGAATTGGTCCCGCAGATCCAACCTTCACTGGTGCCGGTGACCGTGGACAATCGGTCCGGCGACCCGGATCGAGGAGGAGACATCGTCGACCTGCTCCAGGACGCCGGATACACCGAGACGGAAAGCGGCCGGACCGGCACGGCCCTGGCAGGAACCCAAATTTTCTACAACCCCTCGTGGGCCTCGGCCGCCGATGATCTCGCGGCCCTGCTCGGCGTCCCGGACAGCCAGCTGGTGGTCGACAACGAGCTGTCCGGCCTGCGGGTGTCGATCGGCCAGGACTTCACGTCCGGCGAGAAACTCGATCTCTCCGGTGCCCTGCCGGATGAGCTGAAGGGGCAAACGGCCGAGCAGTTCACGTGCCAGGAGTGAACCGCCCGCCGAGTGGCCGCCCGCTGCCGCCCACGGGCGGTAACCCTCGACATGATCGTGCGCATTTTCCGAACGGGACCCGCCCAAGTGGTACGTTGGATCACATGCGGCCAGGGAACGTGCGACTCCTGCTTATGTGCCGCAGCGGGGCCTCACCCATCTGACGGA
>NZ_JAUNPE010000235.1 GCF_030536815.1 Kocuria sp. | reverse complement strand
CAGCTGCAGGAGAACTTCTCCGCCAACATGCTGGCGCTCGTGGACGGTGTGCCCCGCACCCTGTCCCTGGATGCTTTTGTGCATCACTGGGTCACGCACCAAATGGAAGTCATTGTGCGTCGCACCCGGTACCGCCTCAAGCAGGCCGAGGAAGAAGCACACATCCTGCGCGGTCTTCTCAAGGCACTTGACGCCCTGGACGAGGTCATTGCGCTGATCCGCCGTTCTCCCACCGTGGAGGAAGCCCGCAACGGGCTCATGGAGCTGCTCGACATCGACGAGGCCCAGGCGCAGGCAATCCTCAACATGCAGCTGCGCCGCTTGGCCGCCCTGGAACGCCAGAAGATCCAGGACCGGCACGCCGAACTCGAGCGTTTGATCGCTGAGTACCAGGCGATCATTGCCTCCGAGGACCGGCAGCGCGAAATCATTTCCGAGGAACTCACGGAGATCGTCAACCACTACGGTGATGATCGCCGCAGCGAGATCCTGTTCGGTTACGACGGCGACATGTCCATGGAAGACCTCATTCCCGAAGAGGAAGTGGTCGTCACCATCACCCGCGACGGGTACGTCAAGCGCACGCGCTCGGACGAGTACCGCTCGCAGCACCGCGGCGGTCGGGGCATCAAGGGCGCACAGTTGCGTGGCGGTGACGTGGTGGAGCACTTCTTCGTGACCACCACGCACAACTGGATCCTGTTCTTCACCACGTTCGGTCGGGTGTACCGCGCCAAGGCGTACGAACTGGTCGAGGCCGGCCGTGACGCCAAGGGTCAGCACGTGGCCAACCTTTTGGAGTTCCAGCCGGACGAGCGCATTGCCCAGGTCATGCAGCTGCGCACCTACCAGGACGCCCCGTACCTGGCTCTGGCCACCCGCCGCGGTCTGGTCAAGAAGTCCCGGTTGTCCGACTACGACACCAACCGCACCGCCGGCGTGATCGCTATCAACCTGCGCGACGACGACGAACTGGTCTCGGCCATGCTCGCGACTCCCGCGGACGACATCATGTTGATTTCGCATCTCGGCCAGTCGTTGCGTTTCACCGCCGACGACGACGCCCTGCGTCCCATGGGTCGCGCGACCTCCGGGGTGACCGGCATGAAGTTCCGCGACGGTGACAAGTTGCTGTCGGCCAACGTGGTCACCGACGACGCCTTTGTGTTCGTGGTGACCGAGGGCGGCTACGCCAAGCGCACCGCGGTCAGCGAATACCGAGTGCAGGGCCGTGGTGGCCTGGGCATCAAGGTGGCCAAGCTCGCCGATGACCGCGGCGGCCTGGTCGGTGGCCTGATCGTGGGCGAAGCGGACGAGGTTCTCGTGGTCATGTCCGGCGGCAAGGTGGTTCGCTCCAATGTGGCCGAGGTTCCCGCTCGCGGGCGAGACACGATGGGCGTGATTTTCGCCAAGCCCGGGTCTTCGGACCACATTGTCGGAGTTGCTCACAACGCCGAACGCGAGATCGAGAAAAAGGTGGATTCCGACGCCGAGGAGGGCGGCGACGTCGTCCCCGAGGAAGCGCAAGAAGACGCCGCGGACCAGGGCAGTGATGCCGGGGCTCCCTCAGACGATGCAGTAGCGTTGGAAAACCACGACAACGGAGGTGAAGCATGAGCGCAAGCTCTGCCTCGAAGGGTTCCAAGCCCCCCAAGAACTCCCCGGTGAGCCCCTCCAAGGGTGGCACCACCACCGCGGAGAAGAAGCCGGACTCGCCCGCCGCGAAGAAGCCGCAGAATCAGTCCACCAAGGGACTGGTTCGTCCCGCACCGCGCGCCAAGGTGCGCCGCGCGCGGCTGGTGGTGTCCAAGGTCGACACCTGGTCGGTGCTCAAGCTTGCCTTCCTGCTCTCCGTTGCCCTGGGCATCATCATGGTCGTGGCATCGTTGGTGCTGTGGCTCGTGCTGAACCTCACCGGCCTGTTCGACGGGATCAACGAGATGCTGTCCATGCTCGGCGGCAATGCGGGCGGCACGGACATCAAGGAGTTCCTGTCCCTGGGGAACGTGGCACTGTTCGCCACGATCATCTCGGTGGTCAACGTGATCCTGCTGACGGCGCTGTCAGTGTTGGGCGCTTTGTTGTACAACATTGCGGCCGCTCTGATCGGCGGTATCGGGGTGACGCTGACCGACGACTGATCGGTTCTCGATTTGGCGCCGGGGGATACCTCCGGTAAAGTTTCAGTTCGGTCAACCGAGAAGTTAACTTGTTGGTTGACTGTGCTACGGGCGTATAGCTCAGACGGTTAGAGCGCTTCGCTGATAACGAAGAGGTCCCAGGTTCAATTCCTGGTACGCCCACTCACTGAGTTCACGAGTTAAATCGTGTGGAGGTAGCGATGAAGGCACGAATCGCAGCACTGGCTGCACTCGCGGGCCTGTCCGTCGCGGCTTTCAAGGCTTGGCGCGAGGCGGAAGCCAAACGCGAAGCATGGGACTCAGTTGTAGATCCCGTGGACTGAACGGTCTGGGAACGTGGCTCACCCAACGGTGGGTCGCCAGTACGTACGGGGCCTTAGCTCAGTTGGTAGAGCGCCGCCTTTGCAAGGCGGATGTCAGGAGTTCGAATCTCCTAGGCTCCACAGTCAAAACCTCCGGGTTCCCGTTGCGACAGGGGCCCGGAGGTTTTTTGTGCGCGTTAGCGTATGCAGGCCACCCCG
>NZ_JAUNPE010000234.1 GCF_030536815.1 Kocuria sp. | reverse complement strand
AAGGTGTACCCCGCCCTGGAACGGACGGGGCACACGGTGAACGTCGGTTTACAAGGTGTCTAAGGCCGCTAATTCCTGGCTAACGGCGCCCCGATACCCGGATCGACCCTGGTGGGTCCGTTGGCGGATGGCCTAATGTCCACGTCGAAGATCTCGGTGGGCAGGTACACGGTGGCGCATGAGTTGGGGATGTCCACCACACCGGAGAAGCGCCCCTCGATGGGGGCGGCTCCGAGCAATAGATAGGCCTGTTCCTTGGACCACCCAAATTTGGCAAGGTAGTCGATGGCATGCAGCACCGCTCGCTGGTAGGCCAGATGGGAGTCCAAGTATCTTTGTTCGCCCTCTAAAGTGACCGAGGTACCCGAAAAGGCGAGCCACTCCGAGTAGACCGGCCCGTTGCGGCCCGGCATGAAGATGGCGTTTTCGCTGACTCCGTAGGTGTCCATACCGCCCTTGATCACGTCCACGTGGATATCGATGAAGCCGCCCATCTCGATGCCGCCGCAGAATGTGATTTCGCCGTCGCCCTGGGAGAAGTGCAGATCACCCACGGATAGATGGCCACCGGAAACAAAGACCGGGTAGAACACCCGCGAGCCCTTGGTGAAGTTCTTGATGTCCTGATTACCCCCGTTCTCACGAGGTGGGGCCGTGCGGGCAGCTTCCGAGGCCACGCGATTGAAGTCCGTGCCGCTGAGGGTGCCCAGAATTGCCGAGTCGGGCTCCGGGGGCAGGGCGAGTGGAGGTACCCGGTTTGGGTCCGTGGCAATCAGATCGCCTTCGCGTTTGTTCCATTTTTTTAGCAGATCTGCCGAGGGTGCCGTGCCCATCAAGCCCGGGTGGGTTATGCCCGTGAATCGAACCCCGGGAATGTGGCGTGATGTGCAGTCACCGCCCTGGAAGTCCCATACGGCCTTGTAGGCATCGGGGAACTGGTCCACCAGAAAACTACCGCCGTTCTTCTGGGCGAAGATGCCGGTGTATCCCCAGCCCTGACCCGCCAACGGACCTTCTTCCTGCGGAATGGGACCGATGTCCAAGATGTCCACGATCAGCAGGTCACCCGGCTCTGCGCCGTCGACAGCGAACGGCCCCGACAGCGCATGCACCTTGTTCAGGGGTGCGTCGCGGATGTCATCGGCGGAGTCATCGTTCTTAATGTCGCCATCGAACCATTCGCGGCAATCGATTCGGTAACTGGAACCACGTTTGAGCGTTGCGATGGGCGGGATATCCGGGTGCCAACGGTTGTGCCCGATCTTCTCCTGCGAGGTGAAGGGCTGGGATGAATCGAGTGGAAAAATGACCTCTGGCATGACCTGCGTCCTTCCGGTGACCGACCGTGACCAGTAGGGGCGCGGCCGTGAAATCAATGCAATTCAGGGCCGCGGCAGTTTGAGGTGTCGCGGGTCTTTTGTTGTGGGTGTCGGGCGGCCCCGTCCTACGGGTCCGTTCACGACGTCGGGTGTTTCGGCAGTTCGGGCCGCGCGGTCAATGGCGCGCGCCGCAGGCGAATTGAGGGTGGAGAGGTTTGCGGCCGAGAACAATTTCCTGGCGTCCCCGCCGCAGACCGGGCACGGCTGGTTCTTCGGCGCGGCTGCCATCGAATGAGAAGCCTCGAAGTCACCGCACTGCGTGCACCGGAACTCGTAGATGGGCATATCACACTCCCTCTGAACGTGATTTACACCATACAGTGGGTTCAATGGGGTGTCTTTATACGCAGCGGAATTCACCACCCACGGCATCGCGTCGCACCCGAGACTGAATCAAGCGCCTAGTTAATTGGGTTGAAGAGATAGCTACCGCACGACTATTGGTTCTGACTTGTAGAGGAGAAAGCGATGGCTGAATGGAATGGTCGTGACTGGTACGTGGCCTGCGGAAATGAGCGCGTCGAAACCAGTCTGCGGCGGGAGCACATCAGCCGCCTTTGGGAAGATTTCATCGACTACGGGTTCATATCGGGTGGTGGGGGCAAGCGGTATTCCTCCGCAATTGGTCGTCTTCCCATTGGCGCTCGTATCTTCGTGCACATTCCAAAGCGCGGTTACGTAGGTGTCGGGGAAACGCTCGAGGAGGCGCTGCCGACGGATGAAGCGTTCGTCCATGTCAAGGGCGGACGGCGATCCTTCGCTGACCTTCGAAACGAAATGCGGGCCCAGTACATACACCCTCATTTAGAGGGTATCCCCAATGAGGAGGTCCGAGAATTTGTAGTCCCGGTTCGATGGCTAGCTGTGCACAGTCGGGATAATGCTTTTTGGGAGAAAGGTATGTACGCCGCGCGGACTGTTGTCACCCGTCTCAAACATCCCGAGACGCTTGAGAAGCTGGGCCATCACTTCTCGCTCAAAGCCTGAGTAAGCGGCCATGACCGCGTAATGGCGCGGTCATGGCCGTGGCCCGAAAGTTACAAGCGCACGATCATCTTCCCGGTGTTCGCGCCACCGAGCAGGTCGATGAACGCCTGCGGAGCGTTCTCCAGGCCGTCGCGGAACGTTTCGTCGGCCTGCAGGGTGCCATCCTGCAACCATTTGACGGCGTGCTTGTGGAACTCAGGTGCCAGGTCGTAGTGATTGCCCACAATGAATCCGCGCAGGTTCAGCTCTTTGCCGACGGCCATGAACAGGTTGCTCGGGCCGGGCTCCGGTTTTGTTGCGTTGTACTGGGAGA
>NZ_JAUNPE010000233.1 GCF_030536815.1 Kocuria sp. | reverse complement strand
GACACCGCCGAGGCCACGGAACCCGACACCGAGGACACGCCCGAGGCCGAGCCGTCCTTCGGTGTGGGGGCGGGTCTGATGTTCCACGCTCCCGACCAGGACGAGATCCGTGCGGCCGCCGAGGCCGCCGCCGCTCGCCAGCGCGAAGCCGCCAAGGAGCGGGACGCCCAGCGTCGCCAGCCCCAGCAGCCGGACGAGGACGACACCGAAGAGGACGACTCCTCGGGCGCCGTGACCAGCCGGCGCAGGCGACGCCGTCGCCGCGGTGATGTGGACATGGAACTCGTGGACGAGTCCGACGGCACCGTCACCCGAGTCCGCGCGCCCCGCGTGAGCGAGAGCGGAGCCGATGAGGTCACCGGCGTCAAGGGATCCACGCGCCTGGAAGCCAAGCGGCAGCGCCGTCGTGAATCCCGCCAGTCGGGTCGCCGCCGCCACGTGATCACCGAGGCCGAGTTCCTGGCCCGCCGCGAATCGGTCGAACGCAAGATGCTCGTGCGCCAGAAGGAGAACCGGATCCAGATCGGTGTGCTCGAGGACGGTGTGCTTGCCGAGCACTTCGTCTCCCACACCCAACAGGATTCGCTGATCGGCAACGTGTACGTGGGCAAGGTGCAGAACGTGCTGCCGTCCATGGAAGCCGCGTTCGTGGACATCGGACGCGGCCGCAACGCGGTGCTCTACGCGGGCGAAGTCGATTGGGATGCCGCGGAGCTGGGCCACAAACCCCGCAAGATCGAGAACGCGCTCAAGTCCGGGGACTCCGTCCTGGTTCAGGTCACCAAGGATCCGGTGGGCCACAAGGGTGCCCGCTTGACCAGCCAGGTGTCCCTGCCGGGCCGCTACCTGGTGTACGTACCGGGCGGTTCGATGACCGGCATTTCTCGCAAGCTGCCCGACGTGGAACGGCAGCGCCTCAAGAAGATCCTCAAGGACCGCCTGCCCGAGGGCGCCGGCGTGATCGTGCGCACCGCGGCGGAGGGCGCGTCGGAGGAAGAACTCACCAACGACATCAACCGGTTGCGCTCGCAATGGGAACAGATCCAGGAGAAAGCCGGGTCCACCAAGACCCTGGCCCCGGAAATGCTCTACGCCGAGCCGGATCTGACCATCAAGACCGTGCGTGACGTGTTCAACGAGGACTTCACCGCCATGGTCGTCCAGGGCGAGCAGGCCTGGGACAACATCGAGGCCTATGTGACCTACGTGGCCCCGGACCTGCTGGACCGGTTGGAGCAATGGAGCGATGACACGGACCTGTTCGAATCCTTCCGCGTGGAGGAGCAGATCCAGAAGGCCCTGGACCGCAAGGTCTACCTCCCCTCCGGCGGTTCGCTCGTGATCGACCGCACCGAGGCCATGACCGTGGTGGACGTCAATACCGGCAAATTCACCGGCTCCGGCGGCAACCTGGAGGAGACGGTCACCAAGAACAACCTGGAGGCCGCCGAGGAGATCGTCCGCCAGCTGCGGCTGCGGGACATCGGCGGGATCATCGTGGTCGACTTCATCGACATGGTCCTGGAGTCCAACCGTGAGCTGGTGCTGCGTCGCCTGGTCGAGTGCCTGGGCAGGGACCGCACCAAGCACCAGGTCGCGGAGGTGACCTCCCTGGGTCTGGTGCAGATGACGCGCAAGCGCATGGGCACGGGCCTGCTCGAAGTCTTCTCGGAGCCGTGCGAGGCGTGTGCCGGTCGCGGCGCGATCGTGCACGACCACCCGCTCAAGGGGCGCGCCGGGGATTCGGGCGCGGACCACCGCACCAACCGCAACGAGCGCAAACGCTCCAAGCACAAGCAGCAGCACCAGGGTGCTCAGCCGGGCGGATCGCAGGACAAGCCCAAGAACACCGGTAACGGTGGCAACGGCTCGGACAACGGCCACGCGGGCAGCGAGGAAGACTCCAAGGCCCGCGCCGAGGCGGCTCGCAGCGCACTGGCCAGTATCGCGGCGGCTTCACAGCACGACGACGACGCCGCGCCGGGTCAGCCGGGTGACGCCCAGTCCGCCGAGCGCTCCGGCGGCGAGGGCCAGGCGAAGGATCAGTCCGGTGCCCAGGACAACCAGGAACACGGTGATCAGGACGGCGATCGTCGCCGTAAGAAGCGTCGCGGCAAGCGCAGTCGTGGCCGAGGTCAGTCGGGTCAGGACGGCCAGGGCGAGGACGCGTCGTCAGCGGATTCCCAGGACTCGGCCCGCGGTGACCGCGGCCGGGAGTCGAACGACACGGGCGAGGGCCCTTCGTCCAGTCTCACCATTCACGGTGAGGTCATCGAGTTGCCCCACGGCAGCGCTCACCACGAGGAGCAGTCGCAGACCGGTCAGCAGTCATTCACGCTGGACTCGCTGACCGCGGCCTTCACGGAGGAACCCGCTCACGACGCAACCCGGGAGCAGTCCTCGGACGGGCAGCCGGCACGTGATACGGCCTCGCAGGAGCAGTCCTCGCGTGGCAGCCGCGGAGGCCGTTCGCGCCGGGCCCAGCGCCCGGCAACCAATGAGTCGCAACCGGGGGGCGCCAAGGCGGCCGTGGCACCCGCTGCGGAGGCGGAGATCAAGCCGGCCACGCGGCGTCGTTCCCGCCGAGCGTCCGCACCCGCGGCGGCACCGGGAACGGCCAGTGTTCGGACCCACGAGCCGGTTGGTACGGAGGAACCCGTCAAGCGGTTCACGGCCGATA
>NZ_JAUNPE010000081.1:1930-10357 GCF_030536815.1 Kocuria sp. | reverse complement strand
GCCACCCTGTGATAGTCGGGTTTGTGCAACCGGGGTGTTTACCTCTAAGCTACTGAAGGTCCATCGTCCACTAATGCGCAAGCGGCAGTCGGGCGACGTTCTGGCCCCCATCGTCTAGCGGCCTAGGACACCGCCCTTTCACGGCGGCGGCACGGGTTCGAATCCCGTTGGGGGTACGTTTTCTCGCGAGAGAATCTCATGCGGTGAGCGATTTGCTAAGGCAGTCAGTTCTACTGGTAAGATATCCACTCGTTGGAAACAACTAAGGCCCTGTAGCGCAGTTGGTTAGCGCGCCGCCCTGTCACGGCGGAGGTCGCGGGTTCAAGTCCCGTCAGGGTCGCTCAGGCGGCGATGAAAAGGTCACTTTTCGCGCCGTCGCGGCATATCCCAGGTGATGTGCCTGGCTCTGTAGCTCAGTTGGTAGAGCGTACGACTGAAAATCGTAAGGTCACCGGATCGACGCCGGTCGGAGCCACTGAACCCTCGCGTGGCTTCTACACGCGGGGGTTCTTCTCATTTCCGCACCAAGGTCGGCCAGACCGTTACTGCCGCGCAGCCTTCCACCGTTTGTACGCCCACACGGTCATGACCAGCACCACGATCCATGACAGCACCACCACGGCGCCGTTGAGGACCGTGGGGTCCGCGACGAACGCCCCCAACGCCACGAGTGAGACCTGGCCCGGGATTACGGCAATCACGCTGGCGCCCAGGAAATCCCGCTGCGTGATGCCAAAGGCTCCGCTGCCGTAATTGACCGGCCAGTACGGAATGCCGGGAACGAGCCGCAGGGTGCACACGGCTTCAAATCCTGCGCCGTCCAAGCGGGCCTCGATTTTCTCGCTGTACTTGCCCAGCACCTTGCGCACCGCATCGGTACCCAGCGCACGGGCCAACCAGTAGGCACCCCACGAGCCGATCAACACACCGATCACGGAAAACAGGCTGCCCAGGACCACTCCGAAAATCAGCCCACCGGCCACCGCCATGATGGTCACCGGAATAGGTGTTAGCGCCACGACCGCGTAGAGGCCGATGAACACCAGCCAGCTCACCCACCCGTAACTTTCGAGCCGTTGTTGCAATTGATCGGCCGGGGGAAGTTCCACGTTGAAGAACAACCACAGCATGACCAGCAGGACCACGATCAACGCGGCATTGCGGGCAAAGGAGCCCCAAGAGATTCCGGTACCCTCCTTCGATGGGTCCCCGGAAGAATCTGAAACTGCTGGCTCGTGACTCACGCGCTTCAGACTAGAGCACCGGTTAGTCAGGCCAGGGTGTCGATGGTGTCCCAGAAGCATTTCCGCAGGTGTTTGCGCACCGACTGCAGATCGGTGTCGGCCTCGCCGATACGCGCCGCGCAGTCTCGCAGCAGGGTCGAATCAATCTCTGTCGGCAGGATGGGACGCTCCTCCAGAACGGACTGCACCTCGGCCAGGGGAGTGGTCTGGTACCAGTTGCGAGCCAAGCGCTCGGCAACCTCCTCCGCCACCGCAAACAGACGGGGCAGATCCACGTCCGGTTCCTTGACCGTGATGAACGTGGCCTTCTTACTGGCCAGGGTCGCCGGAGTCACCGGTGTCGGCCCCGAGCTCGGTCCGGGCAACGGGGCGCCCGCCGCTGGTGGCGTGGACTCGGTGCCTGCTTCCGACCCCGGCACCACCGCCCGCGTGGCCGGAGTGAACGTGGAATGGATGAGTTCCTGCGGCAGCACGAGGATGCGGTCCACCTTGTACGCCAGGTGCTCCGCCACGGACTTGATGCCCAGGTACCGGTTCTTGTCCTCCAGCGCCAGCAGCACCACCTTCATGCCCAGATCCTGGGCGGCCTCCACGGCTTCGGCCAGATCGTCGTCACCGCTGAGCAGGTAGGCGACCTTGGCGGAACCATTGCGGGCCACCTCGATCAGGTCCAGTCCCAGCCGCAGGTCCACGCCCTTCTGCTGCCCGTTCACGCCGATGCGCCCCAGGCGGACCTTGACGTCGTCGAGCAGGGAAATTTTCTTGTGCCAGTCGCTGAGCACGCCGTCCCGGGAGGCGTCGTACCAATAAATGCGCAGTGGATCCAGGTTGCAGTTGTCGCGGGTGATGCTCACGATCCCCGAGATCAGTTGCTCGGCATCCACCCGGGTGGCTGCGCGCAGGGAAGTTCCGGTCACGGTGGAACTACCGGCGGACAGCAAGAAGCCCGCGTCGATGAAAATGACGCTCTGCTCGTGAAACATGTTCAGACCCGGTCCTTTCGGGGATCAGTCGAAAGTGGTGCTGGCTGCTCTGAGCTTAGATCCCCGCGGTGAGCAACAACTGAAGAGGGTGTCCGCTCAATGTTGCGCAGTGTGTCCAGCTCCTTGGGTCGGGGACGGGTCCACGCGTAGCGTTTAACGAAATCCCACAACCGACGAGAGGAATCTCCATGTCACTGCAGCTTTTCGAAGTAGTTCCCAGCAACGCCACCCGCGAGGGCGCCGAGTCCGTGATCGCGGCCATCGCCTCCGCCGCCGAGCAGAACGGCGCTCAGGTTCTGGAATCCCAGGTCACCGAGGGTCAGGGCCGCGTGTTCACCGTGGTCGAGCTCGACGGCGATGACACCACCGCCCTGGACCAGGCCATCCGCAACGGCGTGGCCGAGCAGGCCACCGAGGTCTCCGGGCCGGACCAGGTCCGCCTGGTGGGCGCCGATATCGAGGACATCCGCAAGGCCAAGCCCTCCGCCGAGTACCTCGTGGAGTGGGATATCCCCGCCGAGATCGACATGGAGACCTACTTGGGCCGCAAGAAGGCCAACGCCCCCAAGTACGCCGAGGTCCCCGAGGTCAGCTTCCTGCGCACCTACGTACGCGAGGACACCGTCAAGTGCCTGTGCTTCTACAACGCTCCCGATGAGGACGCCGTGGTGCGCGCCCGCGAGGCCGTGACCACCCCCATCGATCGGCTGCACCACTTGGCAGGCAACTGATGCCCGTTCCGTCAACCGTTCAGCAACCGGTCGCGGATTCCGTGCTGGCCAACGTTGCCGAACGCGCCGCGAGTATCGACCGGGGTGACGTCGAGACAGACGTCGCTCTGGCGGAACTCGGGCGCAGCGGTGCCTTCGACGCCGCGGCCCAGGGCGACGTCGCCGGGGTCACCTCACTGCTCGAAACGCTGGCTCGCGAGTGCTTTTCCACCGCGTTCAGCGCGTGGGGTCACACCATGGCCATCCTGTTCCACCGCGCCGCGGGGACAGAGATTCCGCAGGAACTGCTCAACGGTTCGGTGGCCGGTGTCTCCGCCATGGCTCCCGCATTCAAGTGGGCGTCCGAGCTCGGTGACATCCCCGTGGAAGCAGTTGCGGACGGCGATTCCGTGGTGCTCAACGGCAAGATCGTGTGGGCCTCCAACCTGTTCCCGAACGCGATCATCATGATGCCGGTGCGTTTCGAGGACGGAACATTGACCATCGCCCGCGTGCGCATTGGCACCGAGGGTCTCACCGTGAAACGGTCGGCCCCGCTCATGGCGCTCAACGGCACCGCCAGTGGCTCACTGACGCTGAGCGATGTGCGGATTCCCGGCAGCGACGTCACCGGAGTGCCGCTCAAGGAATTCCTGGCCACCGTCCGACCCGGATTCTTGCTCGCCCAGAGCGCGTTCTGCATCGGCCTGGGTGCGCGCAGTTTGGACGAGGCGGCGTCGGCGGTCGTGAAACCGGGCCCCAACGCCCTGTTCCGCGACCGGCTCAACGGCCTGCGCGAGACCGAGCAGAGCCTGCGCAACGAACACGCGGCCCTGCTCGAGAAGGTCACCTCCCCGGTGCGCTTGTTGCAGCTCAGGCTCGACGCCGCTCATTTCGTGAGTGCCGCGACCAAGCTCGAGGCCACGGTTGCCGGTGGCCGCGGTTACCTGGCGGACACGGACACCACGCGCCGCGTGCGCGAGGCGGCGTTCCTGCCGGTGCAGTCACCCACCGAGGGACACCTCATGTGGGAGATTCGGCGCCAGAGCGCCTGAGAGCGGGCCGCACGGGCTCTGCACGTGCTGGTGTTCAGGATCCGGCTGCGCATTTAGTCTGGTCCCATGACCGCACTCACGGAGATCAAAGGCACCGGGGCGCCGCTGCGTCGTGCGCTGGCAGAACGGGGCATCACCGAGCTCGAGCAGCTGGCCGGAGCAGACTTTCACGAACTGCTCGCGCTGCACGGCGTGGGACTGAAGGGCCTGAACCGGCTCAATGATGCGTTGGGTGAGCGGGGGCTGGAAGCGATGAGCGGCGTCGTCGCCCCGGAATCCACGACCACAACCACCAAGGCGGACCTCGAGACCGAGCCGACCGGGCAGTCTCCGCAGGACTGGATCGAGTCCCTTCCCTGGCCCCGGCGGGTGGAGCAGGGCAGGGCGTTGCTTGAGATCTTCCACGAGGCCACCGGTGTCGAGCCCGTCATGTGGGGCCCGTCGATCGTTGGCTACGGTCACCTGCACTACCGCTATGAGACCGGCCGCGAGGGGGACACCGCGCGCGTCGGATTCTCGCCACGCAAGGCCGCAATCTCCCTCTACGGGCTGCAGGGTGACGACGGCGCGCAGGACCTTCTCGATCGCCTCGGCCCGCACCGCCGCGGGGCGGGGTGCGTCTACGTGACCAGGCTGGACGCCGTGGACCAGGACGTGCTGCGCGAGCTGATCGTCCGCGGTTGGGAATCCGACCCCGCCGGCTGACTCCCTTGTTCCAAGGGATGTGTCACTGGGCTGGGACGTGGACACTCCCCAGCCGTTACGGAGGTTGGCGGCTTAGGTTGGGGACGTATCGATCACCGTGCACGCCCCGAGCTTCTGGCCGGATGGGCTGCACCTCATGGGCGGACGGCGGGTGAACCTCTTGACCTTGAAACGAGTTGCGGCCGCAGCGGCCGCCTCGGGTCTGTTGCTCGCCCTGACCGGGTGCTCCTCCGGCACGGAGGGGCCGGTCACCTTCGAGGTGCCCAGCGAAATCCCCCAACAGAACAACGGGTCACAGGCTCCCGCGGGCACCGGCCAAACCGCCAGCACCGGCACGTGCCTGGACGTGGTCGAGGTCTACACCGGCCTGGTGGTCCTACCCATGACCACCGACCGATCCACGGACGCCACCGCGGACCCCGGCCAGGACTCCTCCGTGGTCGCCCAAGCCACCGCCTCCCTCGAATCGCACCGCGACCGGTTGCCGGAGCCGGTTCTTCCGGCCTTCGACAACGCCGTTCAGCTCCTCGATAACGCCGGCGAGACCCTGCAGCCCCAAGAGGCCGCCCAGATCCAACGGGCACTGCAACCCGTCCAGGACTGGATTTCCACCCAGTGCTCGGCAGCGTTGCCGGAAAACTAGGTTCCGGGACGAGCGCTGGGCCGCACTTATTCCGTGCGGCCCAGCGTCCGCGCCCGCTCGCTAGAGCTTGACCCACACCGTGTGGTCCACGGCCAGCTTCCCCGCCATCACGGCGCTCTGGCCGCTGGCGAGTAGCAGTTCGCCGGTGCTGAGCTCGGGGAGGTGCACGGCCTCATCGCCGGCATTGGCCGCGACCAGAACTGTCTCCCCGGACTCCGTGGTGAGGCGGTAGGCCAGAATTTGCGAACCCCGCTCACTCAGGGGATCCCACGCGAACTCCGCGCGACCCAGACCCAGCTCCTGCCGGATGCGCAGGGCGTTCGTGTACAGGTTCAGCACTGATTGCGGGTTACCCAGTTGGTGATCCACCGTGATGTTCTCGAAGCTCGCCGGTTGCGGCAACCACGGATCCGGGCCGAATCCCAGCCCGTTGCCCACGGGGGACCAGGGCAGGGGGACGCGAGCGCCGTCGCGACCCAGCTCCTTGCCCTCGGTGCGGAAGAAGGTGGGATCCTGGCGGCTCTCTGCGTCCAGAGTGGTGTGCTCCGGCAGTCCCAGCTCATCGCCCTGGTACACGTATGCGGAACCGGGGAGGGACAGTTCCACGAGCGCGGCGGCGCGGGCGCGGCGCAGGCCCAGATCGGCGTCGGGCTGCTCGTCCTCCGCGCCGATTCCATTGGGGTAGGCGGTGCGGGAACCCAGCCCGTAGCGTGAGGTATGACGGACGGTGTCGTGATTGGAGAGCACCCAGGTGGACGGCGCGCCCACCGCCCGGTTGACGCGCAGAGCTTCCGTGATGGCATTGCGCATGCGGTCGCGATGCCAGCCCGCAACCAGGAAGTCGAAGTTGAACGCCTGCTGCGCCTCGTCCGGGCGGACGTACAAGGCCAGCCGCTCCGCCGGGCCGATCCACGCCTCCACCACGAGCATGCGCTCGCCAGGGTACTCGGCCAGCACCCGATTCCAGTCGCGGTAGATCTCGTGCACGCCGTCCTGGTCGAAGTAGGGGCCGGTGTCCATGGTCTTCTCGGACTGGCCCTGCTCATCCACATCAGTGCCCTCGACCATGTGCACCTGCTCGTCCCAGTCGGGTAGGCCTTCCGCCTTGACCATGCCGTGAGCGACATCCACGCGGAACCCGTCCACACCGCGGTCCAGCCAGAACCGGAGCACGCTGCGGAACTCCTCCCACACCTGCGGGTTCTCCCAGTTCAGATCCGGTTGGGACGAGTCGAAGAGGTGCAGGTACCACTGGCCGTCTGCAATGCGAGACCACGCGGGACCGCCGAAAAGCGACTTCCAGTTGTTCGGGGGCAGTTCGCCGTTCACACCCTTACCTTCGCGGAACATGTAGCGGGCACGCTCTGCGGAGCCTCTCGGAGAAGAGAGCGCGGCTCGGAACCATTCGTGATCCTCGGAGGTGTGGTTGGGCACGAGATCCACAATGAGTTTCAGGCCCAGATCATGGGCTTCATCGCGCATCCGATCGAAGTCGTCAAGAGTGCCGAACCGCGGGTCAATGGTGCGGTAATCGGCCACGTCGTACCCGGCGTCATGCTGCGGAGACAGGTAGAAGGGGGACAACCACACCGCATCCACGCCCAGCTGCTTGAGGTAGGGCAGTTTTTCGGTCACACCGCCCAGGTCGCCCATCCCGTCTCCGTTGGAGTCCTTGAAGGAGCGCGGATACACCTGGTAGATCACGGCGTCCCGCCACCACTCGGTACCGGACTGTTGACGTGGGGTCACTGATTCATCAGACACCCCTTAACGCTAGTCAGCATGCGGGATACGGGGAAATCTGAGGTGAGGGAATCGCAGCCGTGAAGCTCCAGGGGAGGAAAATGCGTAAAGTGGCCCGGATTTGGACATCTTCCTCCCACCAGGCTGCGGGGCTGCACTTTCCTCCCATGCGCCTCTGGCCGAGGAACCATGGGCCCTGTGGAGGGCCACCGGACCAGTGACTGTGGACAACTCCCGGCCCGTGCAGGCCCGGTTCTCTAGAGTCCGAGCATGCTGTATCAACAACAACCCCTGAAGCTCGGGGCCCGTCCGGTGGTGCTGCGCACGGTCGAAACGGGCAAACGTGCCTCGCAGTTGATAGCTCATGCGGGGATGCAGCGAGTGACCAGGGGACTGTGGGCCGTCCATCCCGCGCCGCTCACTCCGGTGGAGCGGGCATTGCTGTTGCAACAGCATTTAGGTGCTCCGGGTTCCACGCTCGCCGTGACCGGGTTCAACGCCCTGGACATCCTGAGGATACCCGTGGGGTACACCGAGCATTGGGTGCATCAGTCACTCAGGATGCCCTGTCCACGGATCATGCAGAACTTTTCGGGGGAACGGGAGTCGGCCCATTTGCGGTGGTCAGGTGCACGAACCCAAAGCGTTGCCGAGGGAATCAAGTTCTCCAAGTCGCTGGGGCTGGGTACTTTTGCGGGCCCCTGGGACAGCAGGATTGCACATCCGGTGGAGGCGCTGGTGGTTGTTGCCCCTCGGCTGTCGCACTGGCGCATTGTCGCCTGTCTGGACGCAATGATGTCCTGGCAATTCACCATCCCCGGTACGGGGGTCACGGCCGAACTTCCGAGAGCTGTGATCGAGGAGTGCTTAAGTCATTTACCGCCGCATTCGCTCGCCGTGAATGCTGTGCGAAAAGCATTGCGAGAGTCCCAGGAGTCATGCTTCTCGGCCATGGAAACCCTGACGCGCATGATTGCACTGCATGAAGGACTGCCACCGCCTCAGCTCAACTACCCGGTGAAGGTCAATGGACGGACGTTTTACCTGGACCTGGCATGGCCGGAATTCAAGGTGGCAGTCGAGTACAACGGCCGGGTCCATGCGGATGAAGTGGACCAGTACCGGGATGAGATGTACCGATTCGCGCTCCTGCGCGACAGCGGGTGGGATGTCACGCTGCTGGTCAAGGACGATCTCAAGGATCCCGGCCGGAGACGGAAGTGGGTTGAGCGGGTGCGCCGCGCGACGTCCTCGCGGTGTGTCGAATTCTGACGGAATGGCTTGCGTTCCATGTACGCAGCAGGGAAGTCTCAGGGGTGTGATGTCTCAGGGGAGGAACCTGCG
>NZ_JAUNPE010000081.1:0-1830 GCF_030536815.1 Kocuria sp. | reverse complement strand
GAAAAGTGCCGGATTTGGACATCTTCCTCACACCAGATTCGGCCACTGTCTTTGCCTCACCTGAGACCGACAGGCCAGCTAAAGCATTACCTAATTCGCCGCCTGCAGGTGCGCCAACGGAGACCACCGCCGGAAGATCCGCCGCAGGGCCGCTGTGGCGGCGCCTTGGTCGTTGTCGCGCAAGAGTTCCAGGGCGTCGGCCATGTCGCGTGGACTCTCGTCGGGCTGAATCCGGTCGGCCAAGGAGCCGTAGTCCAGGCTCACGAGTGAAGCGGGGCTGAATGTGCCGAGCCAGCGACCCAAACGAGTCAGATCATCGGCGAACGCTTTGGCCTGTTGTGCTTCCTCGGACAGTGCCTCGGCATCCGGACCGGCAGAAACCAATGCGGCGTCCTCGACGATCTGCGCCCCGTGAATGACACGCCGCGCGGCGGTATCCGCCGGCGTGATGAGCCGGTGGAGTTCATGGCCCGCGTGCACAGTGACCACCCGATCCTCCATGGTGAACGCCGAGAACCAGGCCAGGGGGACCACGTACGCGGATTCGCGGGTGTACAGCGGTTCGAACAGTTCCCCGGAAATCTTCCGGGCGGCGTCGCGCACCTGCTTTTCCGGAACCAGAAGCGGGAGGAGCTGAGCGCCGTCGTTCAGGGTGGCATCCGAGAACAAGCGGAGGGAGCGTCGCAAACGCTGGGGTGCGTGGAAGACCGGGAAGTCACCCACGCCACCCACAAAGCGCTCTTCGGCGAGAGGAGCCGTGGAGAACGGGATGGTCCACAGGGGTTCGCGCGCGGGTGGTAGCGGCGAATGGGAAGTGTCGGTGAGGCGGGTCAGCTGTTCGGTGAGTTCGTTGACCCCGCCCGTCAGAGGATCCAGGGCGCGAGGGATGGCGGGGGCGTACTCGGCGTCGAGCTCCTCCTGCGGCACGTAGATCCGCAGGGCGAAACGCATGGGAGGCCCAATGATCCCCCGGAACGCCCTGCCCACGTTCACCAGTGCCATGGGTCAGCCGATCTCGATGACCACGGGCGCGTGATCCGAGGCGCCCTTGCCTTTGCGCTCCTCACGGTCGATCCACGCGTCCGTAACGCGCGAGGCAAGGGCCGGGGAGCACAGCTGGAAATCGATGCGCATGCCTTCCTTCTTGGGGAAACGCAGCTGCGTGTAATCCCAGTAGGTGTACACGCCGGGTCCGGGGTGGCGGGGGCGGACCACATCCACGAAGCCGGCGTCGTCAATGAACGCGTTGAACGCCGCGCGCTCGCCGTCCGAAACGTGGGTGAAACCGTTCTCCTTGAAGTACTGGATGTCCCACACGTCCTCGTCCTGCGGGGCCACGTTCCAATCACCCACCAATGCGATCTCCGCCTGCGGATCGTCTGCAACCCATTGCGTGGCGTGGTCCTTGAGCACGCGCAACCACTCGAGTTTGTAGGCCATGTGCGGGTCGTCCAGGCCGCGGCCGTTGGGTACGTACAGTGACCACACGCGCACACCACCGCAGGTTGCGGCGATGGCGCGGGCCTCCTGGATGGGCTCCTGCTGACCCTTGCCGAACTCGGGCTGGCCGGGGAACGTGCGCTCCACGTCCGTGAGCCCCACGCGAGAGGCAATGGCCACACCGTTCCACTGATTCAGTCCGAAATGGGCTACCTCGTACCCGGCGAACTCGAACAGTTCCCACGGGAAATTCTCGTCCTTGGCCTTGGTTTCCTGGATGGCCAACACATCCACGTCCGAACGGTCCAGCCACGCTTCGATGCGATCGGCGCGGGCTCGGATGGAGTTGACGTTCCACGTGGCAATTCTCATGACACCACCGTAGCGAGC
>NZ_JAUNPE010000003.1 GCF_030536815.1 Kocuria sp. | reverse complement strand
CCGACCAGCTCACCGGCATGACGCCGATCATCCGCCAGGACCAGCTGGCCCGCGAGCGCGGCGGCCGCAACGACCACCGCGCCGATGAGGATCGCCCGTGAAATTCCTGTTCGACGCCCGCTACATCCGCACCGATCACCACGACGGCATCAGCCGCTACAGCGCCGAACTCCTGCGCGCGCTCGCCGAGCTGACCCGTGATGAGCCCAGGGTCCGGTTGGCCGCGCTGATCAGCGACCCCGCCCAGCTGGAGCACGTCCCTCGGTTGCCCCACCTCACGGGCCCGGCGGTCACGTCCCCCGCCGAGGCGCTCACCTCCCTGGAACTCAACCGGTACCGCCCGGACGTGGTCTTCTCCCCCATGCAGACCATGGGTTCATGGGGCCGGCGGTACAAACTGATCCTCACCCTCCACGACCTCATTTATTACGAGCACCCCCGGCCGCCCTCGGACCTGCCACTGCCCATCCAGTGGGGGTGGCGGGCCTACCACAAGGCCTGGTGGCCGCAGCGGGTCGCGCTCAATCGCGCGGATGCCGTGGTCACCGTCTCCGAGACCTCTCGGGAGCAGATCCTGGCCCACCGCCTGACCAAACGGGAGGTGCGCGTGGTGCCCAATGCGGCGTCGTCGGCGGCGGTGCCCGACACCGAGGCGCTCGCCCGGCTCGCCACGCGCGGGAAGGACCTGCTCTACATGGGCTCGTTCCTGCCGTACAAAAATGTTGAGACCCTGCTGCGAGCGGCCGCGCGTCTGCCCGAGTACACGCTGCACGTGCTCTCCCGGATCTCCCCGGCGCGCGAGGCGCAACTGCGCGCTTCGGCCGGTACCGCTGACAACGTGGTCTTCCACCGCGGGGTCACGGAGGCCGAGTACCAAGATCTGCTGTCCTCGTGCGCCGCGCTCCTGACGGCCTCGCGCGCCGAGGGTTACGGGCTACCGCTCATTGAAGCCTTCGCGGCCGGGGCTCCCGTAGTCTGTTCGGACACACCGATTTTTCGCGAGGTGGCCGGCGACGCCGCAGGGTACGCACCCGCCGACGACGACGCCGCATTCGCCGCGCGGGTGCGCGAGCTCACCGATCCTCAGCTTGCGCAGTCGCGGGTTGTGGCGGGTTTGGAGCGGGTACGCGCCCACACGTGGGGGGACTCCGCGCGGCGGCTCCTACATCTCGCGACCGAGCTGCAGCAACGCAGCTGACCCGGGCACGTGGTGCCCCGGAAGGACCATCATGACTCAACTGGATTCTTACACCCCGCATTCGGGTAGCTCCGCGGTGCACGTGGGCCACTACGACCTGTCCCTCGACTACGACATCGAGCCGAACACCCTGCGAGCGCGGGCCGTGCTGGAAGCCCGGGTGCTCGAGAGCTGTTCCGCGTTGTCCCTGGATCTTGCGGGGCTCACGGTGGATCGCGTCCTGGTCAATGGCCGCTCGGTCTCCTTCGAACAGGCCAAGTCCAAGCTGGTGGTGCACGCCGGGGACGGGTTCGTCGCGGGCGAGTCGCTCACGCTGGAGATCCACTACGCGGGAACTCCGTCTCCGGCCTCCGGGGCGTGGGGCGAGATCGGGTGGGAGGAACTCTCGGACGGCGTTCTGGTGGCCGGGCAGCCGGTGGGGGCGGCCACGTGGTTCCCGTGCAATGATCACCCGAGCCAGAAGGCCACCTTCCGGGTGCGAGTCCTGGTGGACTCCGACTACACCGCGATCTCCAACGGCGACCTGGTGTCGGTGGACCCCCAGGGAGCGCGCACGGAGTGGACCTGGGAGTCTCGCGAGCCGGTGGCGACGTACCTGGCCACCATGCAAATGGGTCAGTACCGGCGGGGCCCGGTTGATTCCGGGCCCTATCGCCCCTCCCGGGTTCCGTTGACGTTGGCCTGCGGCGAGCACCTGTGGTCGCAGGCGCAGCGGGTGCTGGCCAAACAGCACGCCATGATGGCCGCGTTCGAGCAGCACTTCGGGGCGTACCCGTTCGGGTCCTACGGGGTGGTTGTCACCGATGACGAGCTGGAGATCCCGCTCGAATCGCAGCCGCTGTCGATTTTCGGGTGCAATCACCTGACCGAATCGTGGGAGTCCGAACGTCTGATCGCCCATGAGATGGCGCACCAGTGGTTCGGTAACTCGGTGACGCCGGCGTCCTGGTCGAACATCTGGCTCAATGAAGGATTCGCCCACTACGCCGAGTGGGTGTGGTCCGAGGCCTCCGGTCGCCGCTCGGCCCACGACCAAGCCGTTGAGGCGCATGCGGAGCTGGCCGATTCCAAGCAGAAAGTGGTGATCGCAGACCCCGGGCCCAAGAAAATGTTCGACGACCGTGTCTACGTGCGCGGTGCCCTGACCCTGCATGCGCTGAGGATGCACGTGGGTGAGCGGGCGTTCTTCACGATTGTGCAGCGGTGGACCGCCCAGAACCGATGCGGGAACGTGACGACGGCCCAGTTCTTGGCCCTGGCTTCCGAGGTCAGCGGGGGGCCCGTGGAGCCGGTGCTGCACGACTGGTTGTTCGAGAAGAAACTGCCGGCGCTTCCCTAAGGGTCTCAGCCCTCCCTATCGGGCGCCCAGCACCGGGTGAGATCATGGGCCCATGAGCGAACACCAGAACCCCACGCACTCCGTCGAGCTGTTGCGCACCGCCACCAACCGTTACGTTGCCCGCAATGCGGACGGCGCGGAGGTCGCCTTCGGGCGCGGAGAGGGACTGCTGTCACCGGTGGAACTGCTGTTGGCCGCCATTGCGGGCTGCTCCGCCATTGACGTGGACACCGTGACCTCTCGCAGTACCGAGCCCACCGGGTTCCGGATCGGGGCAAGCGGCCGCAAGATCACGGAGGACGGTGGTGGAAGTCGCTTGGCGGACGTGAACCTCTCGTTCCACCTGGCCTTCCCCGATGACGAGGGCGGGCGCAAGGCCGCCGGGTTGGTCGACCGGTTGGTGAGGCTCTCCCACGACAAGTACTGCACCGTCTCACGCACGGTGGAACACGCAACCCCGGTCGAGTTCGAGACCGAGGTCCGGGTGGGCGGGGGCCCGGCTACAACAAATCGGTGATGTCGCAGCGCACGTTCACCACGGCATGTTCCCGCAGTGCGGAGGCGCGGGCCTTCTCCGCCCGTAATGCGGCGGTGACCTGCGGGGCGATCCCGAAACCGAAGAACAACAGTGCCCGGTACTGGGGTTCGTCCTCGGTCGCGAGACCCGCGAGGGTTCCCGGGTCGCCCTCGTCGGACCAGCCGCCCACGTGGTCCTTCAAGGGCGCGGGACCCACCACGTTCACCTGGGAGGGTAGGTCCAGGTCGCGGAGGGTCGCGGTGAGGGCGTCACGCGGGCCGGTGAGGGCGGCGGTGCGCACCGCGGGGGGAAGGCCCAGCTCGTGGCGCTCCTGCAATTGCCGGTAGGCATGACCCGAGGGGTCCCAGCGCACCAGCGCACCGACCGCCTGGTCATGGTCCGCGGTCACCACCACGGTCCCACCCTGGGTCGAGGACCGAACGAGCGCCGCCGCGTTGAACCAGCGACGCAGGGTTTGTTCCTCCGCGCGCAGCCACGGGCGGGCCAGCATCTCGTTGCCGTCCAACAGCAACGCCGCGGCGTAGCCGCCCTCGGCCACCGGTTCCGCCCCGGGGGTGGCCACCACCAGCGCGGGATCGGAGCCCACATCCGCTCGGACGTGTTCGGCACTCGATGAAATCACCGGCACCTGCGGGAAAGCACGGCCCAGTTCCTCCGCGGTGCGCAGCGCCCCCACTTTGCTCAACCGCAATCGTTGGAAACCACATTCCTGGCATTGCCAGCCATGGGCGTTACGACCGCACCACGTGCACACGGGGGCTTCGCGCCCCGACCGCAGTGACAGGGATCCCCCGCAGCCGCGGCACCGCGCCGGCGCGCGGCACCGTTCACACGCCACGAACGGCGCATAGCCCCGCCGGGCGACCTGGACGAGCACCGGCCCCTCCGCCAGGGCCCGCTGGGCGACCCGGTACGCCTCGTGCGGTAACCGTGCCCTGGCGGCCATGGGGTCGCGGGACACATGGAACGAGTCCGACGTCGCTTCCACCCGCGGTGAGTACGTCCGGAGGGTGGCTCGTTCGGGGCGCAGGTGCGCCGCCCAACCGGTCGAGATGAGCCGTTGGGCCTCCGGGCTCACGCTGTAACCGGTGAAGAGGGCGGCCGTGTCCTGCTGCTGAGCGCGCAACAACACCACGTCGCGCGTGTGCTGATACGGGGCGCGTTGCTCCACGTAACTTGCGTCGCCGTCGTCGTGGCAGCACACGAGGCGCAGGTCCCGTACGGGCGCGTACGCGGCCGAGCGGGTGCCGATCGCCAGGCGCTTACGGCCCAGCGAAAGCTCCATGTACCCGCGGTAGCGCGGCGTGGGGCCGTCGTCCGCGTGCAGACGCACCACCCGCTCGCAGCCCACCAGGGATTCGAGGGCCGCGGCCAGGCGTTCGAGGGATTTGTAATCGGGGACCACGGCCAACGCACCGTGCCCGGCCTCGTAGGTGGCCGCCATGGCGGAGGCCGTCAGTTGCGCCCAGTCGTGGTCCTCCGGGGCCGGGAGCACCTCGACCACCGCGCGGGCGGGGGCACCCTCCGTGGCCGCGGTCAGCCACTCGGGGCCGCCGTGGTAGTGGCGCCACGGCCCGCGCGGCACGGACACCGGCGCGGGAGCGGGCTCGTCGTCCGACGTCGCTGAATCGGGTGGTTCCGCCTCGGTGTCCGCCGCGGCGGCCGCCTTCACGCGTGCGAGCATTTCCTTGTCCACCCTGGCCACCCGCGGCGGCACCGCCACGCGCAGCACATCCGACACGGTTCCGGCGGACCGGGCGGCCACGGCCTGCGCCAGCTCCACAATGGCCGGCTGGAGCACGGGCAGCGGACTGAGGATCTTGCGGATACTCACCAGGCGCCCGGCGACCTCCGAGTGGGCAACGCGGTCCACGATCCACCCGGTCATGAGCCGACCGGAGAAAGCCACGGAGACCTTGGCACCCACGAGCGCCTGCTGGTCGAGGCCGGCCGTCACCCGGTAGTCGAACAGTCGGTCCAGATGCGGGACGTAGGCGTCCAGCAGGATCTTGGCAATGGGGTTCTCCGGGGCCGGTCCCTCGGAACCCACGGGGACCTCGGGTTGCTGGGGCGCCGCAGCCGGTGCGGGCAATCCCGCGAGGGACAGTTGCTCCGGGGCGGCGTCCGGGTCGGGTGCCGCTCCCGACCCGGACCCCTCGCTCACAGTCCCGCTGCGGAACGCAACGCTTCGACGCGGTCGGTGCGCTCCCAGGTGAAGTCGGGGTCCGTGCGGCCGAAGTGACCGTGCGCCGCCGTCTTGGCGTAAATGGGGCGCTTGAGGTTCAGGTCTTCAATAATGGCCAAGGGACGCAGGTCGAAGACCTCCAGAATGGCCTTCTCGATGCGCTGCGGGTCCACGGTCTCCGTACCGAAGGTCTCCACGTAGAGACCCACCGGCCGCGCCTGGCCAATGGCGTACGCGACCTGCACCTCCGCCCGGCGGGCCAGGCCCGCCGCGACCACGTTCTTGGCCACCCAGCGCATGGCGTAGGCCGCCGAACGGTCCACCTTGGACGGGTCCTTCCCGGAGAACGCGCCGCCGCCGTGGCGGGCCATGCCCCCGTAGGTGTCCACAATGATTTTGCGGCCGGTCAACCCGGCATCGCCCACGGGCCCACCGCGGACGAAATTACCCGCCGGATTCACAATGATCTCGGTGCGGGACAGGTCCAGGCCCGAATCCGCGAGCACAGGATCGATCACGGACTGGGAAAGGTCCGTGGCCAGCTGTTGCAGGTCATAGCCCTCGGCGTGCTGCGAGGACACGACCACGGTCTCCACGGACACCGGCGTGTGGCCGTCGTAGCCGAGGGTCACCTGCGTCTTACCGTCCGGACGGAGATTCGGGAGCACCGCGGTCTTGCGCACGCGCGTGAGCTGCTCGGACAGTCGATGCGCAATGGAAATGGGCGCCGGCATGAGCACCTCGGTCTCGTCCGAGGCGTAGCCGAACATCAGGCCCTGGTCCCCCGCGCCCTGGATGTCACGCGGATCCTTGGCCACACCGGAGCGGCTCTCCAGGGAGTTGTACACGCCCTCGTGGATTTCGCTGGACTGCTCCCCCACGCTGATGGACACGCCGCAGAATTCACCGTCGAAGCCGTGCACGGAGGAGTTGTACCCGATGTCCAGCAGGCATTTGCGCACGATGTGCGGGATCTCCACGTAGGCCTTGGTCTTGACTTCACCGGCGACGTGCACCAGACCGGTGGTCACCATGGTCTCCACCGCCACGGAGGACTCGGGGTCCTCGGTGAGCAGGGCGTCCAGGATGGAATCCGAGATCTGGTCACAGATTTTGTCCGGGTGTCCCTCCGTCACGGATTCGGAGGTGAAGATTCTCAGGTGGGGGCTAGATTCGGTCACCGTTCAAGACTACCCGTCCGATCGGGCTCCCAGTTCGACTCCCACGCGGGCCATGATGAATTGCGCAACCTCCGCCTTGGAACCGGACGCGTGGGCGTCCTCGGCCCCCCGCGCGGACAGTACCGTGACCTCCGTGGTGTCCTGGCCGAAGACCATGGAGGTGCCCACCTGGTTGACGACCAGCAGGTCACAGCCCTTGCGGTGGAGTTTGGCGCGGCCGAAATCCAGCACGGAGTGCTCGCCGTCGCCGGTTTCCGCGGCGAACCCGACAATGAGTTGGTCCCGGGCGTGCTCGTTGCGATCATCCACCACACCGCGCAGGATGTCCGGGGTGCGGGTGAGTTCGATGACCGGGTTGGTGCCGTCCTCGGACTTCTTCATTTTGTGCTCACCGACCGACACCGGGCGGTAGTCCGCAACGGCGGCGGCCATGATCACCACGTCCGCGTTCTCCGCCGCGGCGCGGGTAGCCTCGTGCAGCTCCACGGCGGAGGAGATACTCGAGATCTCGACACCACGGGGCAGCTCGGTCTCCACGTGTCCGACAATCAGGTGGACGTTGGCACCGGCGTCCCGGGCGGCCTCGGCCAGGGCGATCCCCTGCTTACCGGAGGAACGATTGCCCAGGAAGCGTACGGGGTCCAGGGCCTCGCGGGTTCCTCCCGCGGTGATCAGGACCCGTCGCCCGGCCAGCGGGCCCGACGACGCCGCCGCACCGTGGGCGTGGACGGCCAGAGCGGCGTCGTAAATGGCCCGGGGTTCGGGAAGCCGACCGGGGCCGCTGTCCTGGCCCGTGAGCCGGCCCGAGTCCGGGTCGATCACCGTGTGGCCGTGCTCGCGTAACAGCGCGACGTTGCGCTGGGTGGCGGGGTTGAACCACATTTCCGTGTGCATCGCCGGCGCGAGCACGACCGGTGCACGAGAGGCAAGAATCGTGGTGGTCAGCAGGTCGTCCGCGTGACCGTGGGCAATCTTGGCCATCAGATCCGCCGTGGCCGGTGCCACGACCACGAGATCGGCGTGCTGGCCCTGGGAGACGTGATTGACGGTGTCCACACGATCGAACACGGACGTGGAGACGACTTCGCCGGTGAGTGCTTCCCAGGTGGGCGCACCCACGAACTCCAACGCCGCCGCGGTGGGCATGGGCACCACCCGGTGACCGGCCTCCGTGAACAACCGCGTGAGCAATGCCGCCTTGTATGCGGCAATGCCCCCGCCCACTCCCAACACCACGCGCAACGGCGCGGCGGACCGGGAACGAACGGGGGCACCCGTGGCGTCTGGCACCGTCACTGCTCGGTGGATTCCTCGGTCTGGGTGGTTTCCTCGACCTCGACGACCTCGTCCGGGGCCACCTCGGCGCTGTCCGAGAACATGGGAGCGGAGGCGTCATCGGTGCTGGGAGCGAAGAAGTCACTGCCGAAGACATCCGCGGACGCTGCTTCCTCGGTCACGAGTTGACCGTTGGCGGAGAATCCCGCGTGGTCGACCTCGGTGGTCTCGATCAGGTCCTCGTCGATCTCGCGGAACGCGATGGACAACGGCTTCTCGTTGAGCTGGGTGTCCACGAGGGGACCCACGTACTCGAACAGGCCCTCGTGCAGTTGCGAGTAGTACGCATTGATCTGACGGGCACGGCGAGCACCGAAGATGACCAGCCCGTACTTGGAATCGGTCTTGCCGAGCAACCGGTCGATGGGCGGGTTGACGATGCCTTCGTAATTCGTGCTCACGAGTGAATGACTCCTGTCATGGACTTCTTGGTTATGGGTAGGCTCCTGGCCGTATGGGCTGGGCGCGTGGTGTTCAGCGGTCAGTCCCGCGTCTGGGCGGGCAACCCCATGAGCTCTACAAGTTCAGCGGCGGCGCGTTCCACGCTGTCATTGATCACCGTGTGATCGAATTCAGGTTGCGCCGCAAGCTCCACTTTAGCCGTTTCCAGCCGCCGCTGCTGCTGCTCAGGGGTTTCGGTCCCGCGACCGACCAGCCGAGCCACCATTTCATCCCAGCTGGGCGGGGCCAAAAAGACGAACTGGGCGGACGGCAGCGTTCGTTTGATCTCACGCGCTCCCTGCAAATCAATTTCCAACAACACGCTCCGACCCAGGGCCAGCGCCTCGTCCACCTTGTGCTTGGGCGTGCCGTAGCGGTGGGAGTTGTGCACCACGGCCCATTCCAACAGGGCGTGATCGGCCACCATGGCGTCGAACTCGGCGTCCGAGACGAAGAAGTAATGGACGCCGTCCACTTCACCCGGGCGGGGCGCCCGCGTGGTTGCCGACACCGACAACCACACCTGCGGGTAGTGATCGCGAATGTAGGTGGACACCGTGCCCTTACCGACCGCCGTGGGTCCTGCCAACACGGTGACGGTGGGTTTTCTGGGCACAGTGACCTCCGGAATCCGGGACAAAAAAGTGGCGAAACAGGTGAAAACCTGTTCCGCCACTGTACCAACGGGCCGATCGGTGGGATCAACCAGCCGCGGTCACGTCCATGTGCCGCCGCTCACCGATGCCCCCGTTGGTGTGGATCACGACTCACCGGTCAAGGTAATCGATCAAGGCGCGCCGCTGGTGCTGCCCCAGGCCACGCACCCGTCGGGTTCGTGCGATGCCGATCTGGTCCATGATGGCCGCCGATCGGACCTTTCCGATTCCGGGGG
The DNA here is from genome assembly GCF_030536815.1 of Kocuria sp. Taxonomy (GTDB): domain Bacteria; phylum Actinomycetota; class Actinomycetes; order Actinomycetales; family Micrococcaceae; genus Kocuria; species Kocuria gwangalliensis. The sequence goes on along the minus strand of NZ_JAUNPE010000003.1, from coordinate 55,345 downwards.
TGGCTTCGAGCAGGTCCGTGGCTTTCAGCCGGCTCACGGCTTCGTCGCTGTCGCCGCGTTGCAGAACCTCGGCCACGGTCATGGTGCCCTCGCGCAGTGCCTTCTTCACCTCCGCCCGCACAGTACGCGCTGCCGTTGCCTTTTCACGTGCTCGCGCTCGCTCTTCGTCTGTCAAGGGACGTAATGCCATGTGGATCTCTCTCCTCTGGTTGCTCTGCGTGCGCTCCCACACGCTTGCAGTAGCGGATCTGGGGGGTAGCCGCTATCGGAAAAGTACCCGACATTAATTAGGGCGTAAACACCGTGAATACCCTCTGATCAGGGTTTTTAATGGCGTTATTTCCGTTTTCAGAGCAGTGATTCAGCCGTAAAGCGCGGTGTTAAGTTCATCACCGGAACGTTGGATTGCAGAACGCAAAGCGGATAGGTCCGGCCCGTGACGTAGCACCCCCCGGGACGAATTAGCCAAAACATTCCCGCTGACTTGGTCAAACACCCCCGCCACGGCGTTGGCGTCAGCCCCCTGCGCACCGTATCCCGGAGAAAGGATGGGTCCGTTGAAATTGCACAGGTCAATGCGCAGGTCGGAAAGGGCAGCAGAAACGGTGGCTCCGATAACCACCCCGCACGAGCCCAGGGGAGCATTCTTCCCGTTTATAACGATTTGGTCACAATTTGTCCCGGGCGGATTTATCGCCGTGTTCTGAGTGATGCCCGTCTCAGTGTTTTCCCGCGTCGCCGCGGTGACATGGCGGTTTTCTTCTTGGACCGCGCGGAGAATTGTTTTCGCCACTGATTCGTCACCACCCACGTGCTGCACACTGGCACCTTCGGGGTTGGAGGTCAGCGCCAGGACGAACGTGCCACGTCCGGTCTGCCTCGCCAGGTCAAGGGCCGGACGCAACGACTCGAACCCCAGGTAGGGGCTGAGGGTCACGGAATCGGCGGCCAACGGCGAATCGTCCGACAGCCACGCCGTGGCATAAGCGGCCATCGTTGACCCGATATCGCCTCGCTTGGCGTCCGCAATGGTCAGGACCCCGGCCTCCCGGCAGTCGCGCAGCACGCGTTCCAGGACCGCCAACCCGGCAGAACCGAACGCTTCGTACAGGGCCACCTGCGGTTTCAGGGTGGCCGCGTGCCCGGCCGCCGCCTCGACCACGGTGAGCGAGAATTTCTCCAGACCCGCCACGGTGTGGGGCAGTCCCCACGCGTCCAGCAGCCCCGGGTGGGGGTCGATGCCCACGCACAGGGGCCCGTGCTCGACCATGGCCCGGCGCAGTCGCGCACCAAAGGGTTCGCGCGTGACGCCGGAACGCTGCGGTGCCCCCGCCGCGGGTGACGACGCCGCGGCGTCGTCACCCGCTCGCTGCGTAGCCTGCTCAGCCACGCGTGTGCCCGGCGAGGACGGCGTCGCGCAGGGTCTTCTCGTGGACCTGCAGGCTGTTGACCGACCAGGAGAACTGCCGCTGGGCGGTGATCGCCTGGAGCGCCGCCCCGAGTTCGGACACCGTGGTCATGATCGGCACGCCGATCGAGGTGGCCGCCGCGCGGATCTGGTAGCCGTCGCTGCGGGCCTCCTGACCACCGGAGGGCGTATTGAAGATCAGGTCGATCTTGCCGTCGGTGATCCAGTCAGCCACCGAATCCTCGCCCTCGGGGGCGTCCGTGATCTTGGAGACCACGGTGGATTCAATGCCGTTGCGTCGCAGCACGTCCGCGGTGCCGCCCGTGGAGACGATCTCGAAACCGAGGTTGGAGAACATCTTCACGTAAATCACCGCCGAGCGCTTGTCCTTGTTGGCCACCGAGACGAACAGGCGACCCGAGGTCGGCAGGGGACCGCCCACGGCCGCCTGCGCCTTGGCGAACGCGGTGTCGAAGTACTTGTCGATGCCCATGACCTCGCCGGTCGAGCGCATCTCGGGACCCAGCAGCGAATCGACCACGGATCCTTCGGCGGTGCGGAAGCGGGCAAAGGGCAGCACGGCTTCCTTCACGGCGACCGGTGTGTTCGCCGGAAGGTCCGCGCCGTCGTAGGTGGACGGCAGCACGTGCTCGGCACGCAACTGGGCGATGGAACGGCCCGTGCCCATGAGCGCTGCGGCCTTGGCCAGCTGCACACCGGTGGCTTTGGACACGAACGGAACCGTGCGCGAGGCGCGCGGATTGGCCTCGATCACGTACAGGATGTTCGAGGCCAGGGCGAACTGGATGTTGATCAGGCCGTTGACGCCCACACCGCGGGCAATGTCCGCGGTGGCCTCGCGCACGCGCTGGACGACCTCCGGGCCCAGCGTGATCGGCGGGAGGACACACGCGGAGTCACCGGAGTGGATGCCTGCCTCCTCGATGTGCTCCATCACACCGCCCACGTACACCTCCTTACCGTCGAAGAGCGCGTCCACGTCGATCTCGATGGCGTCCTCGAGGAACTTGTCGATCAGCGCGGGACGGTTGGCGCTGACCTCCGTCGCGTTCTCGAGGTAGCGGCGCAGCGAATCCTGGTCGTAGACGATTTCCATCCCGCGGCCACCGAGCACGTAGGACGGGCGCACGAGCACGGGGTAGCCGATGTCGTTGGCGATGACGCTCGCCTCGTCGAAGGTGGAGGCCGTGCCGTTCTTGGGCTGACGCAGGCCCGCCTGGTGCAGCACCCGGGCGAACTCCCCACGATCCTCGGCCAGGTCGATGGCCTCCGGGGTGGTCCCCAGAATGGGCACACCGGCGGCCTTGAGGTCCGCGGCCAGCTTCAGCGGGGTCTGGCCACCCAGTTGCACGAACACGCCCATCAGGCCACCGCTGCGGCGTTCCGCCTCAACGACCTCCATGACGTCCTCGAACGTGAGCGGTTCGAAGTACAGGCGCGTGGAAACGTCGTAGTCGGTGGAGACGGTCTCCGGGTTGCAGTTGACCATGACGGTCTCGTACCCGGCCGCACGCAGCACCATGGAGGCGTGCACGCACGAGTAGTCGAATTCAATGCCCTGACCGATCCGGTTGGGGCCCGAACCGAGAATCATGATCGACGGCAACGCGTGCGGGGCGATCTCGTTCTCGTCGTCGTAGCTGGAGTAGTGGTAGGGCGTGAAGGCCTCGAACTCGGCCGCGCACGTGTCAACGGTCTTGAACACGGGGCGGATGTCCAGGGCGTGGCGGATACCACGCACCACGGACTCGTCCAGGTGCACCAATTCACCGATCTGGGCGTCCGAGAAGCCATGGCGTTTGGCCTCGCGCAGCGTTTCGGGGCGCAGGTCGCGGTCCTCGCGGATCAGCTCGGCGGTTTCATTGAGCAGCTGCAGCTGGTCCAGGAACCACGGGTCGATCGCGGTGGCGTCGAAGAGCTGCTCGAGCGTGGCACCGGCCAGCAGGGCCCGCTGGACGTTGCGCAGCCGCTCCGTGGTGGTTTCCTTGGTGCGCTCCACCAAGCGGGCCACGGTGTTGGGCCCGGCCTCCACCGCGGGCTTGGTGAAGTCGAAGGATGAGCCCTTCTGCTCCAGGGACCGCAGCGCCTTCTGCAGCGCCTCGGTGAAGTTACGGCCGATGGCCATGGCCTCACCCACCGACTTCATGGTGGTGGTCAGCGTGGGATCGGCGGCCGGGAACTTCTCGAACGCGAAGCGCGGAACCTTGACCACCACGTAGTCCAGGGTCGGTTCGAAGCTCGCCGGGGTCTTCTGCGTGATGTCGTTGGGGATCTCGTCCAGGGTGTACCCCAGCGACAGTTTGGTCGCGATCTTGGCGATCGGGAAGCCCGTGGCCTTGGAGGCCAGCGCGGAGGAACGGGACACACGCGGGTTCATTTCGATGACCACGATGCGACCGGTGTCCGGCTCCACGGCGAACTGGATGTTGCAGCCGCCGGTGTCCACGCCCACCTCGCGGATCACAGCGATCGCGATGTCGCGCATGCGCTGGTACTCCACGTCGGTGAGGGTCAGCGCGGGCGCAACGGTGATCGAGTCACCGGTGTGCACGCCCACGGGGTCCACGTTCTCGATCGAGCACACGACCACCACGTTGTCGTTGGCGTCGCGCATCATTTCCAGCTCGTATTCCTTCCACCCGAGGATGGACTCCTCGAGCAGCACCTCGGAGGTGGGCGAGTACTGGATGCCCGCACCGGCAATCCGGTGCAGGTCGGTCTCGTTGTAGGCCATTCCCGAGCCCAGCCCGCCCATGGTGAAGGACGGGCGGACCACCATGGGGTACCCCAGGGTTTCGGCGGCGGCCAGCGCTTCGGGCATCGAGTGCACGATCACGGAGCGGGCGGATTCCGCGCCGCAGCGTTGCACCACACCCTTGAACGCCTCGCGGTCCTCGCCCAGGTTGATGGCCTCGACGTCCGCGCCGATGAGTTCGACGTCGTACTTGTCCAGCACGCCGTTGGCGTCCAGGGCCAGCGCCGTGTTCAAGGCGGTCTGGCCACCCAGGGTGGGCAGGACGGCGTCGGGACGTTCCTTCTCGATGATCTTCTCGACCACCTCGGGGGTGATGGGCTCCACGTAGGTGGCATCAGCGAACTCGGGGTCCGTCATGATGGTCGCGGGGTTGGAGTTCACGAGGATCACCCGGATGCCCTCGTCCTTGAGCACGCGCAACGCCTGGGTGCCGGAGTAGTCGAACTCGGCGGCCTGGCCGATCACGATGGGGCCGGAGCCGATCACGAGAACACTGTTCAGATCTTGCCTACGGGGCATTAGTGCTGTCCTGCTTCCTGAGTTGCGGTGCCCTGTGCGGCCCGGTCCATCACGTCGATAAAGCGGTCGAAAAGGTAGGCGGCGTCATGCGGACCAGCGGCGGCCTCGGGGTGGTACTGCACCGAGAAGGCCGGCAGGTCCAGGCAGCGAATGCCCTCCACCACGTTGTCGTTGAGTCCCACGTGGGACACCGCCACGGAACCGAAGCGGGACTCGGGAGCGGTGACGGTCTCCCCCACCGGGGCGTCCACGGCGAACCCGTGGTTCTGGGAGGTGATCTCCACCTTGCCGGTGGTCAGGTCCATGACCGGTTGATTGATGCCGCGGTGACCGAAGGGCAGCTTGTACGTGCCGAAACCCAGCGCACGGCCCAGCAGCTGATTACCGAAACAAATGCCGAAGAACGGGATCTTGGCGTCCAGGACCTCTCGCAGCAGCTGCACCTGGTGGTCCGCGGTAGCGGGGTCACCGGGGCCGTTGGAGAAGAACACCCCGTCCACGTGGCGCTTCTTGAGCTCATCGAACGTGGTGGTCGCCGGCACCACGTGGACCCGCACGCCGCGCTCGGCAAAGCGCTGGGGGGTCATTCCCTTGATGCCCAGGTCCACGGCCGCCAGGTCATGCTTCACGGGCCCGTCCCAGCCGTGATCGGCCGGTTCCACCACGTAGGCCTCGTCGATGCTGACCGATTCGGCCAGGCTCCGGCCCTCCATGGTGGGTTGGTCCTTGACGAGCTGGACGAGCTCGGAGACGGGCCGAGCGGCGTCGTCCCCGGCGAAGATGCCCGCGCGCATGGCGCCCTTGTCCCGCAAATGGCGAGTCAGCGCGCGGGTGTCCACGCCCTGCAGGCCCACGATGTTCTGGGCGGTGAGTTCGTCGTCCAGGCTGCGTTCCGAGCGCCAGTTGGAGGCCCTGCGCGCTGGATCGCGCACCACGAAGCCGTTGACCCAGATCTTGCGCGATTCGGCATCCTGGTCATTGACGCCGGTGTTACCGATGTGCGGGGCGGTCTGGATGACGATCTGTCCCGCGTAGGAGGGATCCGTCAGTGTTTCCTGGTAACCGGTCATTCCCGTGGCGAACACGGCCTCACCAAAGGTGTTGCCGGGGGCTCCCCAGGAACGACCGTGGAACACGCGGCCGTCCTCGAGGACCAGGACGGACGGTTGAAGGGGGTGTGAGTTCACGAAGAACTCCTTTCCTTTTCATCAAAAACTGAGCGCACGGGGCGCGGAGGACGCAAAATTTAGGGGGCGCTCACGAGCGCCGACGCCGCATTCTCGAGTTCGCGGGATTCCGCGCCGTTACGGGCGCGGAAACCGGTGTCGACCACGGTGTCACCGAGCTGCCATGTGAACACGACCAGGCCGTCACGTTCCACGAACTTGCCGACCATCCCCGAGGCTGTGGCCACCGAGCGCAGCTGTTCACGAGGGATATAGACGTCTTGCGCGCCCTGGCGGTTGATCAGCACGCCGTCCTCGGTGACGATCGCCTCCGCGTTGGAGCGCACTCCCAGGCCGTGAATGGCAATCCGCTCGAGCGGCTGGGCGGTGTAAGTGGTCACCACGTACATGCCGTCCGCTCGGGTCACGAGTCGATCGAGGAGGTCCGCGGGTGCCTGCGGCAACTGGGGTACGTCCGACTGACGTCGAATGCGGCCACGCCACCCCCACCACACCAGGGTGAAGAGCACCACGACGATCAGGATCGCGAGGAGCGTGGGGAGGAGCTTGTCAGACATGGACGGGGTGCCTTTCGTGGTCGGATCGGATCTCAGGCGAACAGCGGTGTGTTGAGCTGCCCGTCCAGGACCACCGGGTGGCCCCGGTAGAAGGTGGCGATCACGCGTCCGGGAAGCGGCATGCCCCTGTAGGGGCTGTTGCGTCCCTTGGACACGTGGGTCTCCGGGTTGACCGGGGTCTCCCCCGCCGGATCCCACAGCGTGATGTTGGCGGCAGCACCGGCTTCCAGCGCAGCACCCTGGTCCGGCAGCCGCAAGATCTCGGACGGGCGGCGCGAGGTGATGGTGGCGACCGTGGCCCAGTCGATCATTCCGGTGTCCACCAGGGTCTTCTGCACGACCGACAGCGCGGTCTCCAGCCCGGTCATCCCCATGGCCGCGCAGCTCCACTCGGATTCCTTGTCCTCGATGGTGTGCGGGGCGTGGTCGGTGCCGATCACGTCGATGGTGCCGTCCGCCACGGCCGCGCGCAGGGCCATGACGTCCTCGTCGGTGCGCAGCGGCGGGTTGACCTTGTAGACCGGGTCGAAGGTGCGCACCAGTTCCTCGGTGAGCAGCAGGTGGTGGGGGGTGACCTCGGCGGTCACGTCGACGCCGCGTTCCTTGGCCCAGCGCACGATCTCCACGGAACCCTTGGTCGAGACGTGGCAGATGTGCAGTCGGGAGTTCACGTGCTGGGCCAGCAGAACGTCGCGGGCAATGATCGCTTCTTCCGCAACGGCCGGCCAACCGGTCAACCCGAGCTCCGCGGAGACCACGCCCTCGTTCATTTGGGCGCCCTCCGTCAGGCGGGGCTCCTGGGCGTGCTGGGCCACCAGCCCGTCGAAGGATTTCACGTATTCCAGGGCGCGGCGCATGAGCACGGGATCATGCACGCACTTGCCGTCATCCGAGAACATCCGCACCCGGGCGCGGGATTCGGCCATGGCACGGATTTCGGAGAGCCGCTTGCCTTCCAGCCCCACGGTCACGGCACCCACGGGATGCACGTCGGCCCATCCGGCGTCCCGGCCCAGTTGCCAGACCTGCTCCACCACCCCGGCGGTGTCCGCCACGGGGTTGGAGTTGGCCATGGCGAACACTGCCGTGTAACCGCCCTTCGCTGCGGCGCGCGTGCCGGTGTCCACCGTCTCGGCGTCCTCGTGGCCGGGCTGGCGCAAGTGGGTGTGCATGTCCACCAGGCCCGGGAGGGCGATCAGGCCGGTGGCGTCCACCACGGTGGTGTCCTCGGGGGCGTCCACCGAGCCGGGCTCCCCCACGGCCACGATGGTGCCGTCCGCGATCAGAAGGTCAACGGGGTCCGAGCCTTCGGGGCTCACGGAACTAATGAGGAAGGAACTCACGATGCCACCTTCAGTTGTCGGTCAGGGACGGGGTGCTCTCGTCTCCCGAGAGCAACAGGAACAACACGGCCATGCGCACGGACACACCATTGGCCACCTGGGCCAGAACGGTGGAGCGCGGTGAATCGGCCGCTTCGGAGGAAATTTCCAGGCCCCGGTTCATGGGACCCGGGTGCATGATCACGGTGGGCGCGCCCATGGCGTCCAGTGCCGCCACGCGTTCCGGGGTCAGACCCCACGCCCGCGTGTACTCCTGCTCGCTCGGGAAGAACGCCGCGTTCATGCGCTCACTCTGCAACCGGAGCATCATCACGGCGTCGGGGCGCTGGGCCAGCACCTCGTCCAGGTCGTAGGAGACCTCGCACGGCCAATGGTCCATCCCCACGGGCAACAACGTGGGGGGTGCCACGAACGTCACGCGCGCGCCCAGTGTGTGGAGCAGCCACACGTTGGAGCGGGCCACGCGGGAGTGCAGCACATCCCCCACGATCACCACGTGCATACCCTCCAGGTCCATGCCGGTGCTGGGGCGGTCCTCGCGGCGCGCGCGGACCCGGCGCAGCGTCATGGCGTCCAGCAGGGCCTGAGTGGGGTGTTCGTGCTTGCCGTCGCCCGCGTTGACCACGGCGGCGTCGATCCAGCCCGACGACGCGAGCTGCTGGGGAGCACCGGAGGCCCCGTGGCGGATCACCACGGCGTCGGCGCTCATGGCCATGAGGGTCTGGGCGGTGTCCTTGAGGGATTCGCCCTTGGACACCGACGAGCCCTTGGCGGAGAAGTTGATGACGTCCGCCGAGAGCCGTTTGGCGGCGGTTTCAAAGGAGATCCTGGTGCGGGTGGAGTCCTCGAAGAAGAGGTTGACCACGGTGCGCCCGCGCAGCGCCGGCAATTTCTTGACGGATCGCGAGGACACGGAGGCCATTTGGTCGGCGGTGTCCAGGACGCTGAGGGCGTCCGGGTAGCTCAGGTCGGCGGTGGTGAGCAGGTGCTTCACGAGGTCGCCCCCTTCCCCGGGCGGGCGACGTCCGGGTCCGAGGCCACCGGAGCGTCAATGACCACGCAGTCCTCGTGGTTCTCCTCGCGCTGCCCGGGATCCGATTCGCGCAACAACACCCGCACCTTCTCCTGGGAGGAGGTCGGGAGGTTCTTCCCCACGTGATCCGCGCGGATGGGCAGTTCGCGATGGCCGCGATCCACCAGCACGGCCAACCGCACGATCCTGGGGCGACCCACATCCACCAGGGCATCCAGGGCGGCGCGGATGGTGCGCCCGGAAAACAGGACGTCGTCCACGAGGACCACGGTGCGGCCGTCGATGCCGCTGTCCGGAATGACGGTGGGCTGCGGGGTCCGCGCCGGGTTCTTGCGCAGGTCATCGCGGTACATGGTGATGTCCAGCTGGCCGGTGGCGGAACGGGCGTCGAAGGACTCGTCGGTCTGTTCGAGCTTGGCGGCCAGGCGCTGCGCCAGCGGGTACCCGCGGCGGGCAATGCCCAGAATAACGAGATCATCGGTGCCCTTGTTGGACTCCAGAATCTCGTGGGCTATCCGGGTCAGAGCCCGGTCGATGTCGGCTGTCGAGAGAATCACGCGCGACGTGGTCGCGGGCAATGATTCGCCGTGTTCTGGCACGCTCACGTGCCGCCTCCTTCCCCGCCTCACGGGACGGACTTAAAGGTTGCGATCTGGGTGTGACGCTATCACAGGCAAAAGGCCCCGGTTCGCTCCGTACGAGCACACCGGGGCCCACACCGTCAATCCAGCAGAGACGGCTTGACTTTCTGCAACCGGCCGAGAAGGCCGTTGACGAACCGGGGCGAATCGTCGGTGGACAACTCCCTGGCGACCGCAACGGCTTCGGACACGGCCACGGCATCCGGGATCTCGTGGTTGTAGAGCAATTCCCATGCGCCCACGCGCAGGACGTTCCGGTCCACGGCGGGCATCCGGTCCAGGGTCCACCCTTGGGAGTAGGTTTCCAGGAACTCGTCGATGTCTTCGGCGTGATCGTAGAAACCCTCGAGAATGTCCACCGTGTACGGGTTGATCTTGGAGGTGCTGTTGTCCCGACGGCGGTTCAACGCGGCCTGGATGGACTCGTCGCGCTGCTCCGCCTCGAACAAAATTTCTACCGCACGAACGCGGGCTTTACTGCGTGCGCCGCTCACTCGTTGACGCGTCCCAGGTAGTCGCCGGTGCGGGTGTCGACCTTGACCTTGGTGCCCTGCTCGAGGAACAGCGGCACCTGGATCTGGTAGTCGGTCTCCACGGTGGCGGGCTTGGTGCCACCGGTGGAGCGGTCACCCTGCAGACCCGGCTCGGTGTAGGTGATCTCCAGGACGACCGACGGCGGCATCTCGATGTACAGCGGGGAACCCTCGTACATGGCAACGGTCACGTTCTGGTTCTCCAGCATGAAGTTGGCGGCGTCACCCACGACCGCGGCGGGAACCGTGATCTGGTCGTAGGTGGAGTTGTCCATGAACACGTAGTCTTCGCCGTCCTGGTACAGGTACTGGTACTCACTGCGGTCCACCGTGGCGGTTTCGATCTTGGCACCGGCGTTGAAGGTCTTGTCGACCACCTTGCCGCTGGTCACGTTGCGCAGCTTGGTGCGAACGAACGCGCCACCCTTGCCGGGCTTGACGTGCTGGAACTCGATGGTCTGCCACAGGTTCCCGTCGAGCTTGAGGATGGTGCCGTTCTTGATGTCGTTGCTGGTTGCCACGGATTCACTTTCTCGTCGGAAACATCAGTGCAAAGATTCTGGGGGCGTTAAGCCGAACCAGTGTATCGCGCCCGGCGCAGTCCACGGTTGCCGGACCGTTAGTCGGCGATCTCCTGATAGCACGCGAAGAGGATCGCGGGGTCCGGCACCTCCATGATGCGTGCGGAGCCCGCCCTGTCGAGAACCACGAAACGCAGCAGGTTCCCGCGGGTCTTCTTGTCGCGTTTCATCACCTCCAACAGCCGCGGCCACTGGTCCGCGCGGTAGGTCACGGGCAACCCCAGGGACGCGAGGATGTCGCGGTGGCGGTCCACGACGTCGTCGGCGAGGGTGCCGGCGGCCCGCGCGAGTTCGGCGGCGAACACCAGGCCCACCGAGACCGCGGCGCCGTGGCGCCACTGGTAGCGCTCATTGTGTTCGATGGCGTGACCGAGCGTGTGACCGTAGTTGAGGAATTCACGGCGCCCGGATTCCTTGAGGTCCGAGGAGACCACCTCGGCCTTCACCCTGATGGCGCGCTCGATGAGCTCACGCACCACGGGTGACTGCGAATCCCGCACCGCCTGCGAGTTCCCCTCGATGAGGTCCAGGATCACGGGATCGGCAATGAACCCGCACTTGACCACCTCGGCCATGCCGGTCAGGTACTCGTTCTCCGGAAGGGTCTTGAGCGAATCGAGATCGCACACGACCGCGGCCGGGGGGTGGAAAGCACCCACCAGGTTCTTGCCCTCCGCGGTGTTGATGCCGGTCTTACCGCCCACGGCGGCGTCGACCATGCCCAGCAGTGTGGTGGGCAGGTGGATCACGCGTACGCCGCGCAGCCATGTGGCGGCCACGAAACCACCCAGGTCGCTCACGGCCCCGCCACCCACGGTCACCACCGCGTCCGTGCGGGTGAAGTCGGAGGTGCCCATGATCTGCCAGCAGAAGGCCGCGACCTCAACGCGTTTGCCTTCCTCGGCGTCCGGGATCTCGGCCACGAAGCTCTGGATCCCCGCCTCCTTGAGATCCTGCTGGACCAGGTCACCGGTGGCGCGCAGGGCGCGGGGGTGGATGATCAGGACCTTTTTGACGCGTTCTCCCAGCAGTTCGGGAACCCTGCCCAGGAGCCCGTTGCCCACGAGCACGTCGTAGCGGTTGTCGGGGGTGTCTCCCCGAACGGGAATGGTGGTCACCGAATCAGTCACGCTGTGGCGTCCCTTCGTAGTTCTGTCAAAGCTCTGTGCAGTTGGTGGACCAGCGAGCCGACGCGCCGGCGCCCCGTGCCGTCCAGCCGGATCGTGGCGAGCCGCTCGTAGGTCTCGCGCCGTTCGTCCAAGATTTCTCGCCAGCGTCGTTCCGGGTCCGGCTGCAGCATGGGGCGGGTCTTGTTGCCCGTGATCCGCGGGCGAACCGTTGCCTCGTCGACCTCGAGGTAGATCACGGTGTGACCTGCCAGCAGGTCCTGGACCGCCGGGGTCATGGGTGCCCCCCCGCCCAGCGAGATCACCGCGTTGCGATAGCGTGCGTCCGCGAGCAGGCCGGTAACCACCCCGGCCTCGATCTCCCGGAAATGCTGCTGCCCGTGCGCCGTGAACAACGCCGGGATCGGGCCGTGCTGTGCCTCGATCACGTGATCGGCGTCCACAAAGTCCAGGCCGTACCGCTTGGCGAAATGATGTCCCAGGTGTGACTTTCCCGCCGCCATGGGTCCAATGAGGATCAACGGCGTGGGCAGAGAACTCACGAAAGGTCCCCGCGCACCTCATCGAGGGCCGCGAGATCCGACGGGTCGGCCAGAACGGAAGAGGTTCGCAGGTTGTCCGGAATGGCCGCCATGTAGGCGTCCTTGTTGCGCACGGTCTCCGTGATGGAATCGCCGCCGAACTTCTCCAGCGCGGCCTGGGCCAACACAAGAGCCACCATGGCCTCGGCGACCACACCGGCAGCCGGAACGGCGCACACGTCCGAGCGTTGGTGGTGGGCCCGGGCGGCCTCACCCGTGGAGACGTCCACGGTGTGCAGGGCACGGGGCACGGTCGCGATCGGCTTCATGGCCGCACGCACACGCAGCAGGTCACCGATGGACATGCCGCCCTCGATGCCTCCGGCGCGGTTGCTCACGCGGTGCACGGAGTGATCCGGACCGGGCAGTGTCTCGTCGTGGGCGCGGGTACCGGGGCGAGCGGCGGTACGGAAACCGTCACCCACTTCAACACCCTTGATCGCTTGGATGCCCATGAGGGCCCCGGCCAGGCGGGCATCGAGGCGGCGGTCCCAGTGGACGTAGGAACCCAGCCCCGGGGGTAGCCCCTCCGCCAGGACCTCCACCACGCCGCCCAGGGTTTCGCCCGCCTTGTGGGCGTCGTCGATGGTTGCGACCATCGCGTCCGAGGTGGTCTTGTCGAAGCAGCGCAACGGATCGGCGTCGAGGGCCGCCACGTCACCCGCGGTGGGCAGTGCGGCGTCGTCGGGTACCGTCACCTCGGCAATCGCGGTCGTGTGGGACACCAGACGCACGCCCAGTGCGGTAAGGATCTGCGTGGCGACGACGCCCAGGGCCACGCGCGTCGCGGTTTCGCGAGCGGAAGCTCGTTCCAGGACGGGGCGGGCCTCGGCGAAACCGTACTTCTGCATCCCGGTAAGATCGGCGTGACCGGGGCGGGGGCGCGTCAGCGGGGCGTTCCGAGCGCGACCCTCGAGCGTGGCCGCGGCCACGGGGTCGGAGCTCATGACATCCTGCCACTTGGGCCATTCGGTGTTGGCGATCTCAATGGCCACGGGCCCGCCCTGGGTCAGACCGTGCCGGACACCGCCCAGGATACGGACCTTGTCCTGTTCGAACTTCATGCGTGCGCCGCGGCCGTAACCGAGCCGACGGCGGGCCAGGGCCCGTTGAATCATCTCGGTGGTCAGTTCCACCCCGGCGGGAACACCTTCGATGATTCCCACGAGGGCCTCGCCATGAGATTCTCCGGCCGTGAGCCAACGCAACATGTTCTACTCCAGTACTCGGTTGAGGGAACCCGTACGGGCTCCCGGAAAAGCAAGAAAAACTCAGGTCAGCGGTCCAGGTGGGCCTCACGGACCCGTTCGGGGATCACGCGTTCGGGGCGGTCCACGGCCCGGCACATGGCCGCCGTGACCTCGGCTTCACGAGGGACGGGTCGATCCACGCGGCCCAGGGCGAACCAGCGCACTTGGTCGACCGCCTGAAAGATCAGCATATCCACTCCGGGCGCAATGGCTCCGCCCGCGTCACGCCACGACCGAGCGATGGCCGAGGGCCAGGGATCGTAGGCCGCGTCCAGGAGCACACCGCTCACCCTCGCACCCAGAGTCCCGAACTCCGCCGCGAGTCCGTCGGCGCCGTGGGGAGGCAGGGTGGAGATCACCGCGTCGTAGTCGACCAACGACGCCGCCGCCTCACCCCACGCGCGCACGGTGACGGTCGCGCCGAGCCTCCCGGCGGCGTCGGTGACCTTCCCGGCACGCTGCGGGGACCGCGCGAACACGTCGATCGACGGGGCGCCCAGCCCGTGCAACGCTGCGACGGCCGCCGTGGCCGTGCCACCGCCACCCAGGATGGCGCAGCGAGGTTGCGCGGGGATGTCGCGCGCGGCGGTGAGGGCGGCCATGATGCCGGTGACGTCCGTGTTGTCCGCCACTGTGGTGCCGTCCGCCCGGAACACCAGCGTGTTGGCCACTCCCAGGGCACGAACCAGCGCCGTGCACTCATCGGCCTGTTCCGCCGCCAGTGCCTTGAGTGGCATGGTCACGGAGAACCCCCGCCAGTGCCCCTCGGCCACGCGGTCTTCCCAGAAGCGGTCCCAGTCCTGCGCGGGAACATCACAGCGTGAGTAGTCCCATGGGGCGCCCAGCACACGGTAGGCGGCCTTGTGCAGAACCGGTGACAGGGAATGAGCCACGGGGTGGCCCAGCACCGCTGCGGCGTTTCGCTCCATGACTGCTCCCCCGTGAATCAGCTACACCGGCCCTCGTTGTCGGAACACCATTGCTGGTACTCCTCCACGTTGCGGTTGTGTTCGTCGTAGTTCTCGGCGAACTTGGTCTCGCCCGTGTCGAGGTTCACGGTCACCCAGTAGTAGTAGTCGTTGTCATCGGGATTCGCGGCGGCCTTGATCGACTCGTCACCGGGAGAACCGATCGGGCCCACGGGTAGACCTTGGTGGGCAAAGGTGTTGTACGGGTTGGACTCATCGCGCTTCTCCTCGTCGGAGACGTGGTAGGAGCGCTTGTTCAGGCCGTAGGTCACGGACGCGTCCGACTGGATCAGACCGTTGGTCTCATCGTCGGGGCGGTCGATGCGGTTGTAGATGGCACCTGCGACCTCGGGGTAGATCTCCGGGACGCCCTCGAACTCCACGAGTGAGGCCACGGTGATCACCCGGAACCATTGATCCTCGGGCACCTCGTTGTCCTTCAGCGTGGCCGTGGTGCGGTCCACCATTTCCTGAATGATTTGTTCCGCCGTGGCGTCCAACGGGAACCGGTACTCTCCCGGGTGCAGCCAGCCTTCGAGGGTGGGGAACTTGTCCGGGATGCCGAAACGAGCGGTGTCTTCCTTGAACGCCTCGAACTCGGACTTGTCAATGCCCGTGGACTCACTCAGGGTCTGGAAGGTGTCGTCAATGCGCTGGGTCTGTGGCACGGCGGCGTAATGCGAAGCCTCCCCGCGTTCCATCATCACGTCAATGGCGGCATCAGAGCTCATGTGGGTCTTGAGCTGGTAATCGCCGGGTTGGATGAAGTCCTCCGGGTAGCGTTCCTGGAAGGTTTCCACGAAGTAACCGGCGTTGGCCACGACATCCTGGGATTCCAAAGAATTCGCGATCTGACCGGTGGACTGGCCCTCGCCCACGGTGACGTTGACGTCCTGGTCGCCGGCGCCGTTGTAGTCCTTGCGTTCAAACAGTCCGAAGGCGGAGCCGAGGACGGCCACCACGATCAGCAGCGCGGCAATGAACAACGCAATGGCGGTGGCCAGGGACGCACGGGAGCGGCGCTTCTGGCGGGCTGCCGTTTCCGGGGAGACGTCATGGTGTTCGAACGCGCCGGACAGACCCGCGCGCGAGCTGGGCTCGTCCGGGTCCAGCGTGCCCAGCAGGCCGCCGGACGTGGCCGAACCAGCCTCGCCGCCCTGTTGCGGGCCGCGGTGGGCCTTGTTATCTCGTGGCTGCTCGCTCACGAATGATCTCCGTCCGCCGTAGTCCGTGGTCTTCGGATATTTTCGGCGTTCTGCCGAGAACATCGTCCATTATCCGCGATCTAAGTGTCGATGGGGAAACCGGGTTCGGTTCCCGTGGACTTGCCCTGATCTATGGCCGACTGCAGAAAGGTCACGGCAGCCATTTGATCAACTTTGTCCATGTGTTGCCTCCGGGATACCCCCGCATCCAGAAGCGACTGGTGCGCGGCGACCGTGGACAGCCTCTCGTCCACCAACCGCACGATTGTTTCGCACTGACGCGAGCGTAACCGATCCTGCAGGGCGGCTGCGTAGTGTCGGGCCATTTCGGTGGATCGATTTTCCTGACCGTTGAGGCTGCGTGGCAGTCCAACGTACACCGTGACCACGTGGAATTCCTCGCACATGCCCGTGATGATTTTCACATCAAAACGCTTTTTGCGGTTCTTGTCCCGCGTGACCGTCCGATGCGGCGTGGCCAGCACACAGTCCGGATCGGTCAGGGCGATTCCCACCCTGACCGATCCGACGTCCACACCCATGCGGGTGCCTTTCACGAACGTCTCGCTCACGCGCCCGCTACTGCAAGGATCTGTTGGCGCACGGCCTCGAGTGCGTCGTCGATCTTGGCCGGGTCCGATCCACCGCCCTGGGCGACGTCCGGCTTGCCGCCGCCACCGCCACCCAGCACCCCGGCTGCGGTGCGGACGAGCTGGCCCGCGGCCAGCCCGGCCTCGCGAGCGGCGTCGTTGGCGGCCACCACAATGAGCGGGCGGTCATTGGCAACACCCGTGACGGCGACGACGGCCGGTTCGGAGCCCAGCCGAGTGCGCAGATCCAGCGTGAGCGAACGCAGAGCGTCCGCCGAAGCGACCTCCCCGGCATGATGCAGAACCGCGGTGACCGGGCCCAGCCGCTGCGCGTCGTTGACGAGCTGACCGGCCCGGGCCTGCATTTGCTGCTGCCGCAGAACGGTGAGCTGACGCTCGGTCTCCTTGAGCTTGTCGAGGGTCGCCGCAATCCGCTCGGGCAGCTCAGCGGTCGACTGGACCTTGAGCATGCCGGTGAGTTGATTGACCAGGGTGCGCTCGGCGGCCAGGTGATTGAACGAGTTCAGGCCCACCAGGGCCTCCACGCGGCGGTTGCCGGAGCCCACGGACTGCTCCGAGACGAGCGAGAGCGAACCCAGCTGAGCCGTGGAACCCACGTGGGTACCACCGCACAGTTCACGCGACCACGGGCCGTTCATCTCGACCACGCGCACGTTCTCGCCGTACTTCTCGCCGAACAGGGACATGGCCCCCAGCTTCTTGGCCTCGGCCAGCGGCATTTCCTGGGTGATGACCTCGAAGTCGTCGCGGATGGCCGTGTTGGAGATCTGCTCGATCTCCTGCATCTGGGATGCGCTCAGGGCGGTGCCGTGCGAGAAGTCGAAACGCAGGTAACCCTCCTTGTTGAACGAACCACGCTGCACGGCGTCCGGGCCGAGCACGTCGTGCAGGGCCGCGTGCACCACGTGGGTGCCCGAGTGGGCCGCCTCGCCGTCGTGCCGGCGGCGGGAGTTCACGCGAGCGGTGACCGCAGCGCCCTGGGTGACCTCACCCGACGTGACCGTGACGCGGTGCACGGACAGTCCCTTGACGGGCTGCTGGACATCCAGGACTTCCAGGGAGAAATCCGGACCCTCGATGACACCCACGTCGGCGGCCTGGCCACCGGCCTCGGCATAGAACGGGGTTTCCTCCAGCACCACTTCCACCTGATCGCCGGCGATGGCGGCGGGGACGGTCACGCCGTCGGAGAGCACGGCGCGCACCGCTGTCTGGGTCACCAGTTCGGCGTAACCGGTGAACACGGAACCGTGGTCATCGAGCATGCGGCGCAGCTCGGACAGATCCGCCAGGGCGCCCTTCTTGGCGCGCGCATCCGCTTGTGCGCGTTCGCGCTGTTCGCTCATCAGACCGCGGAAGGCCTTCTCGTCCACGGATACCCCGGCCTCCGCGGCCATTTCCAGGGTCAGGTCGATCGGGAAGCCGAACGTGTCGTGCAGCGCGAAGGCGTCCGCGCCACTGACAACCCGCTTCTCCGTCTTTGCCTGGGTCACCGCGTGCTCGAGGCGAGCGGTGCCCGACTCGATCGTCTTGAGGAACGCCTTTTCTTCCGCGTACGCGATCCGGGAGATCCGCTCGAAGTCATCGGCGACCACCGGGTAGACGCCCTTCATGGCGTCCCGGGACGCGGGCAGCAGCACGGGCAGGCACGGTTGCATGACCCCCAGCAGGCGCATGGAACGCACGGCGCGGCGCAGCAGACGGCGCAGGATGTAGCCGCGGCCCTCGTTGGCGGGGCTCACGCCATCGGCGATCAGCATGAGGGAGGAACGGATGTGGTCGGCAACCACCCGCATCCGGACGTCGTCGTCGTAGCCTTCCTGCTCCGCTTTCTCGGTACCGCGGTAGGTCCGCCCGGACAGCTCGGCGGCGGCGTCGAGCACGGGACGGACCTGGTCGGTCTCGTAAAAATTTTCCACACCCTGCAGCAACATGGCCAGGCGCTCCACGCCCAGGCCGGTGTCGATGTTCTTCTTGGGCAGGTCGCCGAGGATCTCGTAGTTCTTTCCCTGCCCCTCACCGCGCTGGTACTGCATGAACACGAGGTTCCAGATCTCGATGTAGCGGTCGTCATCGACCGCCGGCCCGCCCTCCTTGCCGTAACGGGCGCCGCGGTCGTAGAAGATCTCGGAGTCGGGCCCGGCGGGGCCGGGTTGACCGGTGTCCCAGTAGTTCTCGTCGCGGCCCATGCGCTGGATGCGCTCTTCGGCAATGCCGACCACATCGCGCCAGAGGTCGTAGGATTCCTGGTCGCCCTCGTACACCGTGACCCACAGGCGTTCGGGGTCCAGGCCAAAGCCACCCTTGTCCAGCGGTGCGGTCAGTAGCTCCCAGGCCATGGGAATGGCCTTCTCCTTGAAGTAGTCGCCGAAGGAGAAGTTGCCGGCCATCTGGAAGAACGTGCCGTGGCGGGCGGTCTTGCCGACCTCGTCGATATCCAGGGTGCGGATGCACTTCTGGATGGACGTGGCCCGCGGGAACGGTGCGGTCTCCTGTCCCAGGAAGTACGGGATGAACGGCACCATGCCGGCAATGGTGAACATCGCGCCGGGCTGGTGGGACACCAGCGAGGCGGACGGCACCACGGTGTGACCCCGGCTTTCGAAATAGCTCAGCCAGCGTTGGGTGATCTCGTGCGAAAGCATTACCGGTTATTTCCTTCTGATGATTGACCGCGATGGATGATCTCGGTGGATTCTACGTTGTCCTGCTCGCCCACCACAGTGTGCGGGCCGTGCGAGCCGGGGTGGCCGGCGGTGTGATCGACCGGGGTGCGCACATCGAATTGTTCGCGTAACTGCGCTTCGCGTTCGTTCATCCCGGCCTTGACCCGCGCCGCGAATTCCTGCAGGTTGCCGGTCACCGCCCGCATGCGCTGCACGGCCGATCCGGAGCGCAGTTCCACGTCGGTACCACGACGCCGCTGCAGTTGCCCTGCGATCGCCTCTCGCGTCTGCGGGTTGTTGGCCACCCGGGTCGCTACGCTTCCCGCAATGGCACCGGCGGCAATGAGCGCCAGTTTGGACCACATTCCCATGGCTTGTCCCTTCGGATCCGACTCAACTAGTACGTGGCTCGGGTCAGTTCATGACCCGGGTCGAACTCAGACCTGATCGTCCACCGGCCCGGTGCGCTCCGGGGCGGGGCCGGCGGTGGGTCCGGGGCCCTGCTGGGGGGTGAAGGCGCGGCGTAGGCCGTGGGAGAACGACGCGACCTTGATGAGCGGCTGCCCGACCGTGGACGCAACCAACGAGGACAGCGCGGACACATTGGCGGAGGCGTCCGAGACGTTGGAGGTGATGCCGTCCACCTTCTCCAACTGGGTGTTGGTGGTGGAGACCGTGCGGGTGACCTCGTCGATCAGCGGCGTGGTGCCGTCGTTCAGGGAACGGATGGTCAAGCGCAACTCGTCGAACACGCGACCCAGCTTGACGATCGGGACCGCCAACAAACCCACGAGCACGGCAAAAACGCCGGCGGCAATCAGTCCCGCAATATCTCCACCGTCCATGGGGCGACCCGTACCTCTCGTGTGTTGTCCTCGGTGTATGACGCGGTGCCATCGGGTGGCACGGCCGAAGGGAAACTCTACCCAACGTTGCTGGGGGTGCGGTTCAGCCACTCCCCGAAAATGCGGACAGCCCGCGGCCGAAGCCACGGGCTGTACGCTCCGCTCACCAGAAACCGGGCGCGCGGGAGAAAAGCATTACGCCATGCGGGCGTAGTACTCGACCACGAGCTGCTCCTCGCAGGTCACGGGGACCTCGGAACGCTCGGGCTTGCGGGTCAGCGTTGCCTGCAGACGGTCGATCGAAACGTCCAGGTAACCCGGGGTGTCGGGCAGGACGTCCTGGTGAGCGCCGGTGGCGGCCACCTGGAACGGAACCATCTTCTCGGAACGCGGGTGCACGTGGATCATCTGACCCGGGCGCACGCGGAACGACGGGCGATCCACCCGCTGGCCGTCCACCATGATGTGGCGGTGGACAACGGCCTGACGGGCCTGAGCCATGGTGCGAGCGAAACCGGAGCGCAGCACCAGAGCGTCCAAACGGGTCTCGAGCAGACCGATGAGGTTTTCACCGGTCTGACCCTCAACGCGCTTGGCCTCAACGTAGGCGCGGTGCATCTGCTTCTCGCGGATGTCGTACTGGGCGCGCAGGCGCTGCTTCTCGGTCAGACGCACCTTGTAGTCCGAGTCGGACTTACGGCGGGCACGGCCGTGCTCACCGGGAGCGTACGGGCGGCGCTCGAAGTACTTCTCGGCCTTCGGGGTCAGTGCGATACCGAGGGCGCGGGACTTGCGCACCTGACGGCGCGCACGCAATGCGTTGTTAGCCATGTTGCCTTTCATGCGGTCGACGGTGCACGCACGGTGGTGCGTGAACCGATCTGTGTGGTACTGGCCTCCATCGCGCGGGAATGGGTCCCGGCAGGAGAGGTGCGGATCAGCCGCAATCCGTCATTGCCTACAGTTGGCTCACATGCTCCGCGCCGTGAGGGTGCCACGGGTACGAGGTCATGACTGAGCACAGCTTGCCAGCCAGCGTTCTACTATAGCCGATTCAGTCCACGTCCTGATCCACCCAATCCAACGACTTGGTCACAGCCTTGCCCCAATTACGGAACAACTTGTCGTTGGCCTCGGTCTCACCGTTGGGCTTCCAGCGCTTGTCCTCGGCCCAGTTCTCGGTGATTTCATCCAGATCGGCCCAGAAACCCACCGCCAGACCCGCCGCGTAGGCCGCGCCCAGGGCGGTGGTCTCGGTGATCTTGGGGCGAATCACGGGCACGTCCAGCTGGTCCGCCTGGAACTGCATGAGCAACTCGTTGGCCGTCATGCCACCGTCCACCCGCAGTTCCACGAGGTCCTGGCCGGAGTCCTTGTTCATGGCCTCGACCACTTCCCGGGACTGGTAGGCGGTGGCCTCCAGCACGGCGCGGGCAATGTGTTCCTTGCGCACGTACCGGGTCAGACCGACCAGGGCACCGCGGGCGTCCGGGCGCCAATGCGGTGCGAAGAGTCCGGAGAACGCCGGCACGAAGTACGCCCCGCCGTTGTCCTCCACATCCCTGGCGAGACCTTCGATTTCCTTGGCGTCCTGGATGAGGCCCAGGTTGTCGCGCACCCATTGCACCAGGGAACCGGTCACGGCAATGGAACCCTCCAGCGCGTAGACGGGCTTCTGGCCCTCGATTTGATAGCACACCGTGGTGATCAGCCCGTTCTCGGACTGCACCGGCTGCTCACCGACGTTCATCAGCAAGAAGTTGCCGGTGCCGTACGTGTTCTTGCCCATGCCGGGCTCGAAGCAGGTCTGACCGAACATGGCGGCCTGCTGGTCACCCAGGATGCCGGCAATGGGCACGCCGCCCACAAAGCCTCGTGAGCGGCCCTTGCCGTAAACCTCGCTGCTGGAACGGATCTCGGGAAGCATGGACATAGGGACGTCCATGGCATCAGCCAGGTCCTTGTTCCAGCTCAACGTCTCGATGTTCATCAGCAGCGTGCGGGACGCATTGGTGACGTCCGTGACGTGCACCCCGCCGTTGGGACCACCGGTCATGTTCCACACGAGCCAGCTGTCGGTGGTGCCGAACATGAGCTCACCGGCCTCGGCCTTCGTGCGAGCGCCGTCCACGTTGTCCAGGATCCACTTGATCTTGGGACCGGCGAAGTAGCTGGCCAGCGGCAGGCCCGTGCGCTTGCGGAAGCGATCCACTCCCCCGTTCTTCGCGAACTCGTCCACGATCGCCTGGGTGCGAGTGTCTTGCCACACAATGGCGTTGTAGACCGGCTTACCGGTGGTGCGGTCCCACACGACCGTGGTTTCACGCTGGTTGGTGATGCCCACCGCGGCGATATCGTCCTTGGTGAGTTCGGTTTCGGCCAGGGCATCGGCCACGACGCGGCGCACGTTGCGCCAGATCTCGGTGGCATCGTGTTCGACCCATCCGGCGCGCGGGAAGATCTGTTGGTGCTCCTGCTGACCGACGCCGATGATGCTGCCGGAGTGATCGAAGATGATGGCCCGGGTGCTCGTGGTTCCCTGGTCGATGGCCATCACGTACCGGGCCTCGGTGGCGCCGTTGGCGTTCTTGCCGTTCGTGGCGGTGGTGCTGGATCGCTTGGTCATGGTGGTAACTCCTCACATCGTTGTGGTGGTAGTTGGAAAATCAGAAGTTGGACGACGGGTAAATCTGGAAAATGCCACCGGCGATCAACGCGCCGAGAATGGGGCCCACGATCGGGACCCAGGCGTAACCCCAGTCGCTGCCGCCCTTGCCCCGGATCGGGAGGATCGCGTGCGCAATGCGGGGCCCGAGGTCACGAGCCGGGTTGATGGCGTAACCGGTGGGCCCGCCCAGGCTGGCACCAATGCCGACCACCAGCAGCGCCACGGCCAAGGGACCCAACTCCGAGGGCGTTCCGCCGAACATGAGAATCACGAAGATCAGCACGAAGGTCGCGATGGCCTCGGTCACCACGTTCCACGGGTAGGAGCGGATTTCCGGCCCGGTGGCGAACGTGCCGAGCTTCGCCGCCGGGTCCAGGGGCTCGTCGTAGTGCTGTTTGTGGGCGATCCACGCGATCACGGCACCCAGGAAAGCACCCAGGAGTTCGGCCGCGAAGTACACCAGGGTGGAGGCCGCGGTCACGGCCACCCCCGGGGCGTACTCCGGGGCGCCGGAGGCCCAGAGGCCCACCGTCACGGCCGGATTCAGGTGCGCCCCGGACTGCCATGCCACGTAGACACCGGCGAACACGCCGAGGCCCCAACCGAAGTTGATCAGCAGCCAGCCGCCGGCATTGCCCTTGGTCTTTCCCAATAAGTGGTTGGCCACCACACCCACGCCCAGCAGCGTCAGCATGGCCGTGCCCAGCACTTCGGACCAGAACACCGTGCCCAGGGGCACCACTTCTGCTGCTTCCATGGGCAGCAGCGCCGTCATTGCGGTCATTAAGTGACTCCTTCGATCTCGTTCTTCAATCGGTGGTCAGGGGGACCGGTGGCTTACGTGGTTGCCCGGGTCGGCACGTGTCCGGTTCGTTGTGGGGTGCCGTTGCCGATTCACAGGGTGTTCAACGACGGCGCCGCGGCCCGTGCCGCCGCGGCGGCCGTGTCGTCGGCGGTTTGCGCGGCGGCGTCCTCGGCGGCGCAGAGGTCTCGGTAGGCCCGAACCTCTTCCGCCCTGCGCTCGGCATCCCAATCGAGCTCTTCGGCCAGCAGGTCGGCAACCTCTTCGACCACGGCGAGACCGTGATCGGGCTGGTCGTAACTCATGCGCGTGCGGGTGTGGAAGGCGTCCCCCAGGTGCAGCACACCCTCGTTGCGTGCGGCCTGCACGATCTCGGCGCGCACGTAATCCGGGGCACCCTGGAGCGGCTCGGCGAGGTCCGCGCGTTCGTCCACGAGGGCCCCGATCTCGGAAATGGCGGAGCCGTAGCGGTTGAGCAGATGCTCGACCGTCTCCGGTGTCCACCCGTAGCGGTTGCTGATCTGTTCCACCTGGCGGGTCAGGGGAAGATAGCCGTCGGCACCGTGCAGCAGGGTCCGTTCGGTCACGGAGGGCAGTTGTTTGGCGCGGTCCTTACCGAGCGCGAAATCCACGGCGTCCTGGGCCATGATCCGGTAGGTCGTCAGTTTGCCGCCGGCAATGGAGATCAGCCCCGGAACCACTTCCGCCACCGTGTGCTCGCGAGAGACCTTGGTGGAAACCGTCTCCGTGCCCTCCTTGACTCCCGGTTGCAGCAGGGGGCGCAAACCGGCAAAACTGCCGATCACGTCATCACGGGTCAGTGGTTCGGCCAGGACCACGTTGGCGTGGTCAATCACGTAGTCGATATCGGCCGCGGTGACGACGGGCGCGGAAATATCCTGTTCGTACGGGGTGTCCGTGGTTCCGATGATCCAGTAGTGCTCCCACGGAATCACGAACAGCACGGATTTCTCGGTCTGCAGGATCAAACCCACCTCGCCCTTGATCCGCTCACGAGGCACCACAATGTGGATGCCCTTGGAGGCCATGACCTTCAACCCGCCGTCCGTGTCGGCCAGGTCCTGGGTTTCCTCGGTCCACACGCCCGTTGCCGCAACGACCTTGCGAGCTCGAATCTCGAAACTCTCCCCGGTCTCCAGGTCCGTGACGCGGGCGCCGACTACGGCGTCGTCGTCCTTGAGGAGGCCCGTGACCTTGGTGCGTGAGGCGGCCAGCGCGCCGTATCCGGCGGCGGTTCGGATCAGGGTCAGAACCAAGCGTGCGTCGTCCACTCGCCCGTCCCAGTACTTGACGGCACCGACCATCGCACCCGGCTTGATGCTGGGGAACGCCTCCTGGACCCCGCGCCGAGACAGGTGGCGGTGGAACGGCATGGACGCCACCTTGGATCCGACGTGGGCCAGGGTGTCGTAGAGCCCGATTCCGGCGGTCACGTACGGTCGTTCCCAGAAACGGTGCAGGATCGGGTAGAGGAACGGGACAGGCTTCACCAAGTGGGGCGCCAGGGTGTAGAGCAACCGTTCCCGTTCGTGGAGGGCTTCCGTGACGAGTTTGAAGTCCAATTGCTGCAGGTAGCGCAGCCCGCCGTGGACCAGTTTGGAGGACCACCGTGATGTGCCACCGGCCCAGTCCTGCGCTTCCACGATCCCGGTGCGCAGACCGCGGGTGACGGCGTCCAGAGCCACGCCCGCACCCGTGATGCCACCGCCAATCACCAGAATGTCCAATGCGGGACCATCGGCCATCTCGCGCAGGGCGGCGCGGCGGGATTCGGGGTTCAAAACTGTGGTTCTCACGGGAGCTACCTCACTCAACCTATGTACGTATTCATGTGGTGTGCGGAATCTAAAAGACCACGCTACGGCCGCAAGTGTGATCTGCATCCCATTACCGGGCCGTGCGACCCACTATGCCGCGCTAATGCACGTATGCTCAACTCAATTGCACACACGTGCACCAGGGAGAAGAGTCCATGCACGACGATTCATTGCTGTACCAAGCCGCGGAACTCTACTTCGTTCAGGACATGACCATGGGAGCCGTGGCGGACCGGTTTGGTGTCTCGCGCTCCACGGTGTCGCGCATGCTCACCGAAGCCAAGAACCGGGGCATTGTCAGAATCTCCCTGCGCCCACCCGAGCACCCGCCCGATCGGCTGTCGCGGCGGTTCCACGAGATGTTCGGGGTCACCGCACACATTGCCGGCACACACCGGGCATCCCACAACGGCCCGCGCCTGGAGGCTGTCTCGCGCTACGCGGCGAACCTGCTCACGGAATGGGTCGAGGACGGTTTAATTCTCGGCGTCGCGTGGGGCACCACGACCTCCACCATTGCCGCGCACCTGGGTCAGACCAGCGCGCAGGACGTCACGGTGGTGCAGCTCAACGGTGCTGCGGGCCCGCGGACCACGGGGGCGGGAACCTCAACCCCGCTGCTTTCGAGCATGGCGCGGGCCTTCAACGCCGAGCTCTACCCGTTCCCCACTCCCGCGTTCTTCGATCTCGAGGAGACCCGCACCCTGTTGTGGAAAGAATCATCCGTGCGCCGCATTCTGGCCGTCCGTTCCGCCGTGGACCTGGCTGTGTTCAGCGTGGGCGCCTTTCACGGCCCCGTGTTGTCCCAGGTGTACACGGAGGGTCATCTCAGTCAGGCGGCCCTGCGCAGTCTCAACGAGAACCGCGTGGTTGGCGACATGTGCACGGTGTTCATTCGGGAGGACGGCAGCTACTCGGACATCGACGTCAATCGCAGGGCATCCGGGCCCACCCCGTCGGATCTGGCCCGGATTCCCCGCCGCCTGTGCGTGGTGTCCGGGCGACACAAGGTGCGCGGCATCCTGGGCGCCCTGCGCTCCGGCGCCGTCACCGACCTGGTGATCGATGACCTCACCGCCAAGGACGTTCTCGACCACGTCGATTCCCATGGGCCGACCGCCCCTGTCTGATGGATCGCCGCACTTATCTCGGGCGGCCACGGGTCATGGTTGGTCACCGCGAATGATGTCGCGCAGGCGTTGGACCCTCGGTGAAAGATCACGTTCGTGGCCGTAGGGCGTGGGTCGGTAATAATCCCGCCCCACGAGCTCGTCCGGCGGGTACTGCTGGGAGGCCACGGCATTGGGTTGATCGTGGGCGTACAAATAACCGTCCCCGTGTCCCAGGGCGGCCGCCCCCTTGTAGTGACCGTCTCTCAGGTGTGTGGGCACCGGCCCGGCCTTACCCGCGCGAACATCCGCAATGGCCTCGTTGATGGCCGTGTAGGAGGCATTGGACTTGGGGGAGGTGGCCAAGTGAGTGACCGCCTGGGCCAGCGGAATGCGACCCTCGGGCATCCCGATCAATTGCACCGCCTGCGCGGCCGCGACCGCGGTCTGCAATGCGGTGGGGTCAGCCATGCCGATGTCCTCGGACGCGGAAATGATCAGGCGGCGCGCAATGAACCGCGGGTCCTCCCCCGCTTCGAGCATGCGCGCCAGGTAGTGCATGGCCGCGTCCACATCGGAACCACGAATGGACTTGATGAACGCGCTGATCACGTCGTAGTGCTGGTCGCCCTGCTTGTCGTAGCGCACGGCGGCGCGATTGAGGGCTTCCTCCGCGTGCTCCACGGTGATGGTCACGGGGCCGACGGCGCGCGGCCCCGCTTCTCGATCGGACTCCGTGCCGTCATGGGAGAAGGCCACGCCCGCGGCGGCGTCCAGAGAAGTCAATGCCTTGCGGGCATCACCTCCGGCCATGTCGAGCAGGTGGCTCTTGGCGTCCTCGTCGAGGGTGACCTCGCCGTTGAGGCCGCGCCGGTCGGTCACGGCGCGATCCAGCAGGTCCGCGATGTCGGAACGGTCCAGGGGTTGCAGCGTGAGCATGAGCGAGCGGGACAGCAGCGGTGAGATCA
Source organism: Kocuria sp. (assembly GCF_030536815.1). Lineage (GTDB taxonomy): Bacteria > Actinomycetota > Actinomycetes > Actinomycetales > Micrococcaceae > Kocuria > Kocuria gwangalliensis. Next base: position 28,129 of record NZ_JAUNPE010000003.1, on the reverse strand, counting down.
CCGAGAAGGACGGGTTCTCCGTGGTCGCCGCAACCAGAATGACCCACCCGTTCTCCACACCGGGCAGCAGCGCGTCCTGCTGGGCCTTGGTGAAGCGGTGGATTTCGTCCAAGAACAACACCGTGCTGCGTCCGTGCAGGTCCCGATCGGTCAGGGCTTCGTCCATGACCCGGCGCACGTCTTTGACGCCCGCGGTGATGGCAGACAGTTCCACGAAAGTCGTGCCGTGACCGCGCGCGATCACGTGCGCGATCGTCGTTTTCCCGGTTCCCGGGGGTCCCCACAGGATGATGGAATTCGGACCGGCGGGACCGGCATCAGTTCCCGCCAGCACTCGCAGCGGCGAACCCGCGCGGAGCAGGTGCTTTTGACCGACCACCTCGTCCAACGTGCGCGGTCGCATCCGAACGGCCAACGGTGCACGCCCCCGGCCGCGGCTCGGCGCGGGAGTCTCCTCCCGGTCGGGCTCGTCCGGGTCGGGCAGGTCAAACAGTGAAGCGCTCACGCTGATGACCCTAGCGTGACGCTCGGACACGCAGCGCCGGTCACTGCCGTCCGTGGGTGCCCGATCTGGGGCGGTCCAGGTCGTCGCTGTCCACGATGATGGTCACGGGTCCGTCGTTGATCAGCTCCACCTGCATCCGGGCACCAAAGACACCGGTACCAACATCCACCCCGGCTTCGCGCAGGGATTCCACGAACTGATCGAAGATCGGCTCGCTCACATCCCCGGGCGCCGCCGCCGACCACGAAGGCCGCCGTCCCTTCCGGACATCCGCGTAGAGGGTGAACTGGCTGACGGCCAGCACGGGTGCCGACAGATCCACGCACGACTTCTCCCCGGGAAGAATCCGCAGGGCGGCAACTTTCTCCGCCAGCTTCTTCGCTGTCCCCGGTGTGTCGTGATGGGTGACTCCCACGAGGGCCAGCAGCCCGGGTCCGCTGATCTCTCCCGTCACCGACCCCTCCACCGTGACGGAGGCCCGGGACACCGTTTGCAGCACTATTTTCATGAGCCAAGTTCATCACACCGTTCGTGAGTGCTCGGCGGCCTCACGCGCCACCCTGTGTCGCGGCGGCGGCACCGAGCTCAGCATGGGTGATTTGACGGGTGGGCCGCGGGAGCCCCAGGTCGAGTAGCTCGAAGGCATTGCCGGGCCCCGCGTGCAAGGCCGTGCCCGGGTCGATCATGGTCCACTGCTGGTGCTCCGTCATGGGCTCGCTGGCCACCACGGTGACCGTGTTGTTCGACGGGTCGGGTCCGTGCACCCGCATGAACGAGGACGTGAGGCGCACCAAGCCCGGGTCGGCGCCGGCCGGATGCGAGCCCGTGCCGCGGCGGCCGGTGATGTACCACAGCGGATTGGTGTCCGGATAACGCACGGCCCAGACTTCGCGCGGCGTGGCGAACACGCAATTGAGGCAGTACAGGGACACGTTGCGGGCCAGCCACGTCAAACACTCCCGCAGTGCGCGGAGGACATCCCCGGCGGCTTCTCGCACGTAGGAGGTCAGTAGCGCGAAATACCGCTCGCTGTCGGTGGTGCCGAGCACCAGGTCGGACACGCCCCGCCGAGCGAGTTCCCGGTCCAGGACATCCAGGGATCGAATCACACCGTTATGGGCGAACATCCGTCCCTCCTGCTCGAACGGATGCGTGTTGGCCACGCTCAGCTCACCCTCGGTCGCAAATCTCACGTGCGCCACGAAACTCGTGCCGGTCATGTCCTGGGCGGCGCGAGTGAACGCGGGATCCAGGTAGGCCGCGAGCGCGGACCTGACGAGATGCGGGGCCCCGTTGGGTTCGAACGTGCCGATTCCGGCGCCGTGGGGCTGGCGTCTGCTTTGCCGCGAGAGTGAATCCGGGGCGTTCAGCAGCCAGAACGAGCAGGTCTGCGGTTGTGCTCCGGTGTGGAGCCCGAACAGTCTGCACACGGCAACCTCCCGGGAGGTGTTTCGCGCGGTGAGCGTGTGCTCGAGCTTACTCCTGGAGGGCGCGATCGGGGTCGCGGCGGTCCTCGAGAAAACGACGACGCCCCGTCAACACCACCCCGGCCGTCAGCGCGAGCAACATGAGCCACAGGTAGCCGAACGAGGCCCACCACGACCCGCCCCACGTGAACAGCACACCGAAGATCAGCGGGCCGATACAGCCCGCCAGATACCCCGCGCCCTGCCCGAACCCGGAGAGCGCACCCGCACCGGCCGTGGTGCGCGTGCGGGCGTTGATGAGCGTGAGCGCCAGCGGGAAGGAGGCCTGCGCGAACCCGAAGACCGTGATCCAGACCCACACGGTGTCCAGCGGCCCCCAGTGCGCGGTGGGCCACAGCAACAGTCCCAGGTATCCCAGGGCGTACAGGGCAACGGCGGTGAGCCCCAGCCCGGTGGTCCGCGTCACGCGCCGCACCAGCAGCGGCACCACCAGGCTCACCGGAATCCCCAGGATCGCGTAATAGGAGAGCATGAGCCCGGCCTGGTGTTCGGTGAACCCGTAGCTGACGAGCACGCGCGGCAACCATGTGAACATGGAAAACGTGTTGGACGAGGTGCCCACGAACAGCAGCACGAGCCCCCACCCGATCGGGGATTGCCACGGCTTGACCGCCGCTCGCGCCGCGCCCGGGTCGACCGACGACGCCGCTCGCGCACCGTCCCGGCGCACGCTCACCCACATGAGCAACCACGGCACGAGAGCGGCCAGCGAAAAGACCGCCCACGAGCCGATCGAGAAACGCCACCCGGCGGCGTCGGCGAGCGGGACCGCGAAGAACGGGGCGGCCGCGGTGGACAATCCCAGGAGCATGGAGTAGATCGCGGTGAGCGGGGCGATGTGTTCGCGGAAGTACTTCTTGATGATGGGCGGCAGGGTGACGTTACCGATCCCCAGCCCGATCATGATCAGCAGGGAAAAACCCAGGAACGGTACGGGGGCGGAGCTGACGGCGCGGGCGATCAGACCCAGGGCCGCAAGGGCACTGGCAAGGCTCAGCAACGCTTCCAGGCTGACCCGGCGCATTGCGGCGGCCGTCAAGAATCCCGTGAGAGCGAACCCGAGGGTGGGCACCATGGCCAGCACACCGATGGAGGCCGCGTCCAGCGCCACGTCCTCCCGCACGCGGTCCAGCACGGGTGACACACCTGACACCGCCAGGCGCAGGGAGAACGCGGACAGCACAATGCCGGTCAGGGCAATCAGGCCCCGACCGGCAAAGCTCTTGTGATGCGCGCGTGCTACTGGGAATCGCCCTTCGCGCCGGCGTCGTCCTCGTTCTGAGCTGTCTTCTCGGCCTTGGGGCCCTTGGGCTCCGGCTTGGCGTCCACGCCGGCTTCCTTGCGCTGCTGGGCCGTGATGGGCGCGGGAGCGGCGGTCAACGGGTCGTAGCCGTTACCGGTCTTGGGGAAGGCGATCACGTCGCGGATGGAGTCGGTGCCGGCCAGCAGGGCCACCACGCGGTCCCAGCCGAAGGCGATGCCGCCGTGCGGGGGTGCGCCGAACTGGAAGGCGTCCAGCAGGAAGCCGAACTTCTCCTGGGCCTCCTCCCGTGACAGGCCCATCACGCGGAACACGCGGTCCTGCACGTCGCGGCGGTGGATACGGATGGAACCGCCCCCGATCTCGTTGCCGTTGCACACGATGTCGTAGGCGTAGGCCAGGGCGTCACCGGGGGTGGTGTCGAAGGTGTCGAGGAACTCGGGCTTGGGCGAGGTGAACGCGTGGTGCACCGCCGTCCAGGCGCCGGAGCCCACGGCCACGTCACCCGACTCCACGGCGTCCGCTGCGGGTTCGAACAGCGGGGCGTCCACGACCCAGACGAAGGCCCAGGCGTCGTCGTCGATCAGCCCGGTGCGGTGACCGATCTCGACGCGCGCGGCACCGAGCAGTGCGCGGGAGGATTTGGGTTCGCCGGCGGCGAAGAAGACGCAGTCGCCCGCTTTGGCGCCCACGGCCTCGGCCAGCCCGGCCTTCTCCTCGTCGGAGATGTTCTTGGCCACGGGACCGGTGATCTCGCCGTCCTCCTTGAACAGCATGTACGCCAGTCCGCGAGCACCGCGCTGCTTGGCCCATTCCTGCCAGGCATCGAGCTGACGGCGCGGCTGGGAGGCACCGCCGGGCATGACCACGGCGCCCACGTAGGGAGCCTGGAACACGCGGAAGGGGGTGTCCTTGAAGTAGTCGGTGAGGTCGGTGAGTGTGAGGTCGAACCGCAGATCCGGTTTGTCCGTGCCGTAATCGGCCATGGCCTGCGCGTAGGTCATGCGCTGGATGGGCGTGGGGATCTCCACGTCGATCAGCGACCACAGGGCCTTCACGATGGACTCGCCCAGGGCAATGATGTCGTCCTCCTCGACAAAGGAGGCCTCGATGTCCAGCTGGGTGAATTCGGGCTGGCGGTCCGCACGGAAGTCCTCGTCGCGGTAGCAGCGGGCGATCTGGAAGTACTTCTCGATGCCGCCCACCTGCAGCAACTGCTTGAACAACTGCGGGGACTGCGGCAGCGCGTACCACGAACCCGGCGAAAGACGGGCCGGGACCACGAAGTCACGGGCACCCTCGGGGGTGGAGCGGGTCAGCGTGGGGGTTTCCACCTCCAGGAAACCCTGGTCGTGGAGCAGATTGCGGGCCACGCGGTTGACCTCGGAGCGCAGGCGCATGATGCGAGCGGGCTCGGGGCGGCGCAGGTCCAGGTAGCGGTACTTGAGGCGCGCTTCCTCACCGACCTCCACGTGCTCGTCGATCTGGAACGGCAGCGCCGCGGAGGTGTTGAGCACGGTGAGCTCATCGACCATGACCTCGACCTCGCCGGAGGGCAGGTTCGGGTTCTCGTTGCCTTCGGGGCGGCGCTCGACCGTGCCGGTGACCTGCAGGACGAACTCGTTGCGCAGCTGATGGAACTCGGCCTCGTCCCGCACCACGATCTGTGCGACGCCGCTGGCATCGCGCAGATCCACGAACGCCACTCCACCGTGGTCACGGCGGCGGTCCACCCAACCGGCCAACGTGACCGTGTCGCCGGTGTTCTGGGCGCTCAATGATCCGAGTTCATGCGTTCGCAGCAAGAAATATCCACCTTTTCCTGTTCGGGGTGTTGGCTCGACCGTTGCGTTCGCCGTCCGGTGGGCCGGACGCGGCTCGGTGGCCGGGTCAGTCTGGTTGAAAGTCTACAAGTCTCAGGCGGTCTCGCTCGCCTGGACCGTGGGGTGCACGTCCTCCCGCGGGGGCTGCCAGGCGGTGGGATCCGCGGTGACCTGCTCGCCCGACCGGATGTCCTTGACCTCGTGGGTGACACTGCCGTCCTCCTGGACGGTCGAGAACCACACGAACGGAATGCCTCGGCGCTCGGCGTAGCGGATCTGCTTGCCGAATTTCTGGGGCGACGCCGCCACTTCGGTCGCGATGCCCCGGGCGCGCAGTTGCCCGGCCACGTCCTGGGCCGCAGACCAGGACGCGTCATCGTTGAGCGCCACGAGCACAGCCGACGGCACCGCACGCGATGGCCTGGCCATGTTCTGCGACAGGATGCGGGTGACCAGGCGGGTCACCCCGATGGACAGGCCCACGCCGGGGAAGTTCTTCTTACCCGTCGAGGCCAGGGATTCGTAGCGACCGCCGGAGCACACCGAGCCCAACTGTTCGTGGCCCACGAGCACCGTTTCGTACACGGTGCCGGTGTAGTAGTCCAGACCGCGCGCGATCGACAGGTCGGCGTTGACCTTGCCGGGAGCACGGCGGGCGGCCTCACCCACCACGTCCGCGAGTTCGCTCAGGCCCTCCTCCAGCAGCTCGTTGCTCACGCCCAGTGCGCGCACCTGTTCCACGAAGGACGTGTCCTCGGTGCGGATACTCGCCAGGTCCAGCGCCGACGCCGCTTGCTCGGCACTCGCGCCCACGTTCGCCTGCAGGTTCGCGATCACGGCCTCGCGACCGATTTTCTCGAGCTTGTCGATCTCGCGCAGCACGGCGGGTGCGTCGTCCAGGCCGATGCCGCGGTAGAAGCCCTCGGCGAGCTTGCGGTTGTTCACGCGCAGCACGAACGGGGGGATGGGCAACCGGGACAGCGCCTCGATCATGACCAGGGCCAGTTCCACGTCGTAGCGGAAGGCCAGGGTGCCGTCGCCCACCACGTCGATGTCCGCCTGGGTGAACTCGCGGGCGCGACCCTCCTGCGGGCGCTCGCCGCGCCACACCTTTTGAATCTGGTAGCGGCGGAACGGGAACGTCAGATACCCGTTGTTCTCCACCACGTAGCGGGCGAAGGGGACGGTCAGGTCGAAGTGCAGTGCGAGCGCACCCTCCCGGGGGGTTTTCTCGTCCTCGTCCTGGTGCAGCCGGGACACGCCGTAGACCTCTTTGTCGATCTCGCCCTTGCGCAGCAACTGCTCGACGGTTTCCACGGCGCGGGTCTCGATGGAGGAGAAGCCGTGCAGTTCGAACGTGCGGCGCAGTTCGTCCAGGACGTGTTGCTCCACGATCCGCTCTTCCGGAAGCCATTCGGGGAAACCGGACAGGGAGGTGGTGCGGGCCATGGGTGGGTTCTCCTTGGTGCGAAAGCGGGGTCCCGGCGTGCGCTCCGGGACGTGGTCATGGAAAGGCCCCGAGCGGCGTCGTGGTGTGTGGTGCCATTCTAGGCCGCCGTGGTCGATAGGATGGCCGTATCGATGACCGATTCCACGCGCCGTGTGACCAACGCCCGCTTTGCCGGGGCCTCGCCACACGGTCGTGGACGTGGAGAGAGAGTTATAGCGGTGACAGAACGTCCTGAATCCGACGACCGGCCCCAGACCCCCGAGGCGGCCCCCGTGCCCGCTCCCCCGGCGCGCCCTGCCAAGCCCGCAGCACCCGCCGCACCGGGCCCGGCGCAGCCCGCAACGCCGGCACATGTCGCGCCTCAGCCCACGGCCGGTGCCGTTCCCGTACCCGCGGCACCCGCGCCCTCGGTTCCCGTGGTGGCGCCCGCTGAGCCGGCCCAATCCGCTGCGTCCCACGAAACGGCCAAGCCTGCCCTGGCCACCCCGGAATCCGTGGCGCGCGCCAAGCAGCACGGCCGCGCGGACGAGAACGGCACCGTGTACGTGAGCGTGGCCGGCCAGGAGTACGAGTGCGGCCAGTTCCCGGACGCGACCGAGGACGAGGCCATTGCCTACTTCGCGCGCAAGTTCGACGACGCCGAGGCGCAGGTCGACCTGCTCGAACAACGACTTGCCGCCAAGGCCCCCACCACGGACATGCGCAAGACCGTGGAACACGTGCGCGAGCAGGTGGCCGCCCGCGGCATGGTGGGTGATCTGGCCGGGCTTGCCGCACGTCTGGACACCCTGGACGTGTCGATCGGGCAGGCGGAGGTGCGCGAGAAGGAAGACCAACAACGGGCCAAGGCCGAGCAGCTGGCTCACCGCACGGCCATCGTGGAGGCCGCGGAAAAGGTCGCCGGTCAGGACCCCGAAAAAACCCAGTGGAAGCACTCCTCGGAGCGCATGGGTGAACTCTTCGACCAGTGGAAGGCGCATCAACGTTCGGGCGTGCGGCTGTCCAAGTCCGACGAGGAGTCCTTGTGGAAACGGTTCCGTAAGGCCCGCACCACCTTCGATCGCCATCGCAAGGCGTTCTTCTCCAAACTGGACGAGACCAATGCCAAGGCCAAGCGCGCCAAGGAAGCGCTGATCGTCGAGGCCGAGGCGCTGTCCGGCTCCACCGATTGGGGGCCCACCGCCTCCAAGTACCGCGATCTCATGGATCGTTGGAAGGCCTCGCCCCGCGCGTCCCGCAAGGACGACGACGCCCTGTGGTCCCGTTTCCGTGCCGCCCAGGACGTGTTCTTCAACGCGCGTAAGGCCGCCAACGAGCAGATCGACCACGAGTTCGAGGCGAACCTGGTGGTCAAGGAGCAGCTGCTCGACGAGGCCAAGAAGATCCTTCCCGTCAAGAACCTCGATCAGGCGAAAAAGGAACTCGCGGCGGTACAGGCTCGCTGGGAGGAGGCCGGTAAGGTTCCGCGCGCGCACATGCGTCGGGTGGAGAACGAACTGCGCGCCATCGAGGACGCCGTCAAGAAGTCCGAGGACGACCAGTGGCGCCGCTCGGACCCCGAGACCAAGGCCCGCTCCAACTCCATGTTGACGCAGCTCGAGAGCAAGATCGCCGACCAGAAGTCCGCGATCGAGGCCGCTCGCAACTCCGGCAACGAGAAGAAGGCCGCCACCCTCGAGAAGGACCTCGCCACAAGCGAGCAGTGGTTGGCCACGTTGCGGGCCTCGGCGTCCGAGCTGAACTGAACGACACCACGCGCATGAGCTGAGCCGAGCCGAGCGAACTGCACACTGAACGGGGATCGCCCTGGTTGTCCACAACCGGGGTGATCCCCGTTTCCTTGTCCCCCGCCCATCGGTTCTGATGGGGTCATGACGTCACCGCGGCCGCTGGCCCCCGATTCCGCCCATCCGCTTCCGCCCGGTGCGGGATACCTTCGGGTGCTGCGTCCGGGTGACCCCTTCAGCAGCGGCGAGCTCACCGCAATGGTTTCGGACGGGATTCTGCGCAGGGTCGTCCTGGACGCATACGTGCCCGTGGGTGTTGCTCTCACCCGGGCCACCAAGGTCCGGGTGCTGCGAGCGGTCATCCCTCAGCACCTCCAGCGGCGAGGGGTGCTGGGCAGATTGGGGGCCGCGTGGTTCTACGATTGCGCCGATGTCCCGGACCCGCTTCCGATCCTCGTGGCCAAGGACGCCCGGACCACCACCACGCTCCCGCATGGGTTCAGCCTGCATCAGACCGTCTTCAACGCCTTCGATCGCGTGTCCCACGAGGCAATGTCGGTCACCAGTCCACTGCGCACCGCGGTGGACGTGGCGCTTCACGTCGAAACCCCGGAGGGCACCCGGGCGCTGCACTGGCTCATGGCCTCACCGCACTTGCATTGCCCACCCGAACTCGTCCTGGCCGCCCTGGACGCCGTGGGGAAAAAACCGGGACGTCGGCAGGCCCTGGCCCGCGTGCGGAAAGTGGGGCGGGCCGTGGAACGCGGCTACGAGGCGACCGGGCGGTGACCCGAGGTGCGATACACGTCGTACACGCCGTCGATCCGTCGCACCTGGTTGAGCACGTGATCCAAATAGCGGGTATCGCCCATTTCGAACGAGAACCGGGAGATGGCCAACCGGGATCGCGAGGTGTGCACCTGCGCGGAGAGGATATTCACGTGGTTCTCGGACAGCACCCTGGTGACGTCGAGCAGCAGCGAGTGCCGGTCGAGTGCTTCCACCTGGATCTCCACCAGGAACAGTGAGGATTGGGTGGGAGCCCAGCTGACGTCCTTGACGCGCGGATCGTCGTTGGTCACCAGTGACTTCATGTTGTTGCAGTCCTTGCGGTGCACGGAGATTCCCGCGCCGCGGGTCACGAAGCCGAGGATCTCGTCCGGGGGCACCGGGGTGCAGCAGCGAGCCAACTTCACGTACACGTCGGACATGCCCTGGACCACCACGCCGGAATCGGACACGGTGGCCCGGGCGGGCGCGGTGACCTTGGTGGTTTCGGCGAAATCCTCTTCCGTACCCTCCGCGCCGCCGTGATGCTCGATGAGCTTCTCCACGACCTGTTGGGCGTTGACCGTGTCGCTTCCGATCGCCTCGTAGAGCGCCGCCACGTCCGAACGGTTGAAGTCCTGGGCCACCGAGACGAGCGACTCGTGGGTCACCGTGCGTTGCAGCGGCAGGTGATGCTTGCGCAGCGCCCTGGTCAGCAGGTCCTTGCCCCGCTCAATGGCTTCCTCGCGGCGTTCCTTGGAATGCCACTGCCGGATCTTGGTGCGCGCCCGCGGGGAACCCACGAACTTGAGCCAGTCCTGTGACGGGGAGGCGGATTCCGACTTGGAGGTCAGGATCTCGACCCGGTCGCCGTGCTGGAGTTGGGAGGACAGCGGCACCAGTTTGCCGTTCACCCGGGCGCCGATCGTGTGGTTACCCACCTCGGTGTGCACCGCATAGGCGAAGTCCACCGGGGTGGAACCCGTGGGTAGCGCCATGACCTCACCCTTGGGTGTGAAGACGTACACCTCCGCGGTGTTGATCTGGTACCGCAGTGAATCCAGGAAGTCCGAGGAGTCCTTGGCCTCCTCCTGCCACGAGACCAGGGAACTCAACCAGTTGAGCTCTCCCGCCTTGGCCTTGGGAGTGGCCGAATTGGCCTGGTTGACCTGGTTCTTGTACTTCCAGTGAGCGGCCACACCGTATTCGGCGCGGTGGTGCATCTCGTGGGTGCGGATCTGGATCTCCACCGGGCGTCCGTGCGGGCCGATCACGGTGGTGTGCAGCGACTGGTACATGTTGAACTTGGGCATCGCGATGTAGTCCTTGAACCGCCCCGGGAGGGGGCTCCACTTCGCATGCAGCACGCCGAGGGCGGCATAACACTCACGCACCGAGTTCACGAGCACACGGGCGGCCTGGAGATCGTGGATCTCATCGAAATCCTTACCCCGCACGATCATCTTCTGGTAAATCGAGTAGTAGTGCTTGGGGCGGCCGGTGATCGTGGCGTCAATGCCGGACTTGTCGAGTTCCGCGGCGATCAACCCGCGGATCGTGGCCAGATTCCGTTCGCGTTCGGGCGTGCGCTCCCCCACCATGCGGACGATTTCTTCATAGACCTTGGGGTACAGGGCGGAGAAGGAAAGATCCTCGAGCTCCCATTTGATCGTGTTCATACCCAGGCGGTGCGCGAGTGGCGCGAAGATCTCCAGCGTTTCGCGCGCCTTTTTGGACGAGGACGAGGAGGACACGAACCGCCACGTTCGTGCGTTGTGCAACCGGTCCGCGAGCTTGATCACGAGCACGCGGATGTCCTTGGCCATGGCCACGATCATTTTGCGTACGGTTTCTGCCTGGGCGTTCTCGCCGTACTGGATCTTGTCCAGCTTGGTCACACCGTCCACGAGCACGGCGACCTCTTCACCGAAGTCCTGGGTGAGCTGCTCCAGCGAGTAGTCGGTGTCCTCCACGGTGTCGTGCAGAAGACCCGCCACCAGGGTGGCCCCCGTCATGCCCAGTTCGGCGAGGATCGTGGTGACCGCCACCGGGTGAGTGATGTAGGGATCCCCGGACTTGCGCTTTTGTCCCTCATGGTAGAAATCCGCCACGGCGAACGCGCGTTCCAGGACATCCAGGTCCTCATCCGGATGCGTGGCGCTCACGCTGCGCAGCAACGGGACCAGGATGGGCGAGCGCGGAACGGACTCACCCGTCAAGGCCGAGAGCGTGGACCGGGTGCGTTCGCTGCGTCCCGGGAACACGGCCCGGCCGAAAACGGGGCGGGAGGCCGGCAGGACGAAGTGGGTTCCCGCCGTTTCGATCCTGGAACCGGTGGGCACCGCCGATGTCGCCGGTGGGCTGGGCGGCCTGGAATTCTTTGCGCTCTGAGCGTCCGACTCTGTCGTCATGGTTCCACAGCCTCCTCACGGATCACCGCTGGCCGGGACGGGATCTTGGCGCCCGGTGCGCTAAGTAACCGAGTCTAGTAGCATGCCCCCGCACCGAACGGTACGGGGGCGAGTGTAACGCACGCGCGGCGCTCTATTCGCGGGGACCGGCCTGAACCGGGTCGGAGGTGACGGGCGCGCCGTCGCTCTGGCGTGCGTCCAGCACCTTTCGTTGCTGATCGCGCACCGCGGGTTCGACTCCGCGCAGCCAGGAGTACATGGGCGCCGCCACGAACATGGTGGCCACCGTGCCCACAATGATGCCCACGAACAATGACAGGGACAGATCCTTGAGCGTGCCGGCGCCCAGCAAGTACGCGCCGATGAACAGGATCGCGCCCACGGGCAGGATGCCCACCACGGACGTGTTGATCGAGCGCACCAGGGTTTGATTGACGGCCAGGTTGACCTGCTCGGAGAACGTGCGTTTGGCTCTCTCCTGCGGCGCTGAACCGCTCAGCAGTCCCTTGGTGTTCTCGCGCACCTTGTCGAAGACCACGACCGAGTCGTACAGCGAATACGACAGCACGGTCAGGAAGCCGATCACCGCGGACGGCGTGACTTCGAAGCCGACCAGGGAGTACACCCCGGCGGTGATCACAATGGTGGCCAGCATGGCAGCGACCGCGGACACGGACATTTTCCACGTGCGGAAGTACAGCGCCATGAGCACCGTGGCCAGAAAGACGAAAACCAGCAAACCCCACAGAGCCTGTTGCGTCACACCCTGACCCCACGTGGGTCCTACGAAGTTGGAGGTCACCTGGTCGTCGGAGGCGCCGTAGGCGTCCTGCAAGGCGTCCTTCACGGCCAGGGTCTGATCGTCGTCGAGCTGCTCGGTCTGCACCCGCACGGTGCCCGGCGCAATATTGGTCACGGACACGCCCCCGGCATCCGAGGAGTCCGCCACCGCTTGCTCGCCGGTCTGGACGTCCGGGTTCTCAACACCCGAGACCGTGAATTCTGAGCCGCCGGTGAAGTCGATGCCCAGATTGAATCCACCCTTGAGCACGGGGATCAGCATGGACAGCAGCACGAGCCCCAGGGCCAGGGACAACCACAGCTTGCGCTTGCCCACGAACGGGTACGAGGTGCGGCCACTGTGCAGGTCGTTACCGAAGCGTGCGAGTCGGTTGCTCATCGGGTGCTCCCCTCCGTCAAGGCGGTCTGGTCCACGGCGCTGGAACCGCCGGATGCGGCGGATCCGTCCCCGGCGCCGTCGCCCTGGGTCTCGGCGGCCTTCTGTCGACGACGCCGCTCGGCAATCGTCAGCCCGTCGCTGTCCTCGGGGCTACGCAGGCGACCCGCGCCGCGGTACAGCGGGACGGCGTCCAAGGCTTCCGGGTCCAGGCCCGAGTTCTTCGCGCCACCTCCGAAGTAGCGGGTGCGCGTGAGCAGCACCATGATCGGGTGGGTGAAGAGGAAGACCACGAGCAAGTCCGCGATCGCGGTCAAACCAAGGGTGAACGCGAAACCCCGCACGTTGCCCACGGCCACGAAATACAGCACGACCGCAGCCAGAAGGTTGACGGCCTTGGCCGCGAGCACCGTCTGCCGGGCCCGCTTCCAGCCGTGGTCCACCGCGGCGGGAATGCTTCTGCCCGCGCGGATCTCGTCCCTGATGCGTTCGAAGTACACGATGAACGAGTCGGCGGTCTGCCCGATGGCCACGATCAGGCCGGCCACACCGGCCAGCGACAGGCGGTAGTTGGCGCTCCACCCCAGCAGCGTGATGGCGAAGTAGGTGATCAGGCCCGCCACGAGCAGGGAGGAGATGGTCACCAGTCCGAGCCAGCGGTACTGGAACATCGAATACACGCACACCAAAGCCAGACCCACGAGACCGGCGATGATACCCATCCGCAACTGGTTGCTGCCGAGGGTCGCGGAGATCTGCTGCTCCGACTGGATGCTGAAACTTACCGGCAGCGCACCGTACTTGAGCTGCTCGGAGAGGAATTGCGCCTCGTCCTCCGTGAAGGATCCGGTGATCTGGGCGCTGCCGTCGGTGATCACGGCGTTCATGGACGGCGCGGAGATCACCGTGCCGTCCAGCAGGATCGCGAACTGGGACCGGGGATCACCCTCCTGGGACTGCCCGATCTGGTACAGGCGCTCGGAGAGTTCCTTGAAGGTCTGGGTCCCCTCCGCGTTGAACTGCAGGTTCACGGCGAACTGGCCCGTGGACATGCCCTGCTGGTTGGTCGCGGTGCCGTAAGAGGCGTCGTCGATGTCTGTGCCGGGGATCTCCAACGGGCCAAGAATGTACTTGGTGTTGTTCGCCGGATCGCAGGAAACAATGGCCTTGTCGGGATCCTGCGCCTTGCGTTCCTCCTGGGGTCGCTGCGCGGAACAGTCAAGGGCCTCGAACTCGGTGACGAGCTCGGGTGTCACCCAGTTGGGATCCGAGGAGTCCGTGGGCTCGGCATCCGGTTTGGGAATGTCCTTGAGTGCCGTGCGCTGGTCCTCGGGAGTGGGCGCGCCCTCCGCCGTGGTGATCACGGGCCGGAACGCCATTTGGGCGGAGGTCTGAATCAGGTCACGAGTTTCGGCGGAGGGAACCCCGGGCATGGACACCACAATGTTCGATCCGGACTGCGTGCTGATTTCCGCCTCGGAGACACCCGTGCCGTCCACGCGCTGCCGAATGATCTCCACTGCCTGATCGAGTTGCTCCTGGGTGATCTCCTGGCCGTCCTGCGCTTCCTGGAGCTCCGGGGACAGCACCATTTGGGTGCCGCCCTCGAGGTCCAGGGCCAGCTTGGGAGCCCAACCGGTGCGGTCGGTGGTGACCCCGTAGATCAGGATCCCTGCCAGGGCAATGGTGATCACAGCCAGCGCTGCCAGGCCGCGCTTGGCCGCCGTCAGGGCCGTATTCGATCCCGATTTCACCGATCTGGGCGCGCGGGTCGGTGCCGCTTGGGGGGTGAGTTTTTGTGACTCTTCGGGTTCCGACGGGCCCGAAGTGCCCTTACGTGATGCCATGTCTGCCCTTCAACAACGCACGGTTGGTGTGGCCGCCGAGCACGCCGCACCTGGGTCCGGTCATGAGAAACGGGCCGATGCTCTCGGCCCGTGACTCACGCATGTGTTCAGTTGGTGTCGTTATCGCGGCGGTTGTCGCGCCACGTGCCGCTTTGGGTGTCATGTCCCGGGACGTTGTCACCCGCGGCGGGCTCGCCGGGGGCGGTGTCACCGGGCACATCGTGCTCACGCTCGGCCACGTTGTCGCGTGTGTCTCCCGCGGCCGTGGAACCGTCCCCGTCAACGGTGGCGCCCTGGGCAAGTGCGGCGTTCTGGGTGGCGGGATCGTCCAGAACGGTGGTCACGGTCTGGGTGTGCACGGTCACCGAGGTTCCCGGGGAAACCTCCAGGACTGCCTTGTTCTCGTCCCGGTCGATGGACAGAACGGTGCCGTAGAGACCAAAGCTGGTCATCACGCGGGTACCGGGTTCCATGGTCGCCTGCTTGGCCTTGATCTGAGCCTGAGCCTTCTTCTGACGACGCATGGGCAGCCACAACAGCAACACCATCACCACCAGCATGACGGGCAAGAACCATGCGGTTCCGCCGCCTCCTGACTGCTGGGCCTGGGCAAGAAGTTGCGCGGAGAGAATCACGAAGTTCCGTTCTGTAGACGATGTTCACGGCTGAGTGACCGCAGTTACCGGGTGGGTGCACCGCCGCCATCATGGGAATCCGGTCAAGTCTAGGTGATCCAGCTGGTCGCCCGCTGAACCGTGACACGTCCTGAGCTTGCCACTCCCATCCGGCGGCCCAGAGCCCGATTCGCGGAGGCGGGATGTGCCAGCCCGTCAGAACGCGGTGGGCTGCTCCTCGTCCGGGGACTCCGTGGCCAGGGCGGTGCGCAGGGCGGGGTCCTTGAAGGCAGCGTGGTCGGGCACGTTGAGACCCAGGTGCTCCCACGCCGCCGCCATGGCAATGCGCCCCCGGGGGGTGCGTCCCAACAACCCTTCGCGCACGAGGAACGGTTCGGCCACGGTTTCAACCGTTTCGGTCTCCTCGCCCACCGCGATGGCCAGCGTGGACAAGCCCACCGGTCCCCCGTTGAACTTGGTGACCAGAGCGGAAAGCACATTGCGGTCCAGGCGGTCCAGTCCCCTGGCATCCACCTCGTACATGTCCAGGGCGGCTCCGGCGGTGCGCGCGTCGATCAGATCCACCTCGTGCACCAGCGCCCAGTCGCGGACGCGGCGCAGCAAACGGTTGGCGATGCGCGGGGTGCCGCGGGACCGCGAGGCCACTTCGTAAAATCCCTCCGAGGTCATGTTCAGATCCAGCAGACCCGCCGAACGCCGCAGCACGAGCTCCAGTTCCGCAACCGAGTAGAACTCCAGGTGACCGGTGAAGCCGAAGCGGTCACGCAGCGGCCCCGGAAGCAGACCGGCGCGCGTGGTCGCGCCCACCAGGGTGAACGGCGGCAGGTCCAGCGGGATGGACGTGGCGCCGGCGCCCTTACCGACCACGATGTCCACGCGGAAGTCCTCCATGGCCATGTAGAGCATCTCCTCGGCCGGTCGGGACATGCGGTGGATCTCGTCCAGGAACAGCACCTCGCCGTGGGTCAGTGAGGACAGGATGGCCGCGAGATCCCCGGCGTGTTGAATTGCCGGACCGGACGAGATCCGTAGCGGAACGTCCAGTTCCTGGGCAATGATCATGGCCAGCGTGGTCTTACCGAGCCCCGGGGGCCCCGACATCAGGACGTGGTCCGCGGTGCGCCCGCGCAACTTGGAGGCTTCCAGGACGAGGGACAGCTGGGCGCGCACGCGCTTTTGCCCCACGAAGTCGTCCAGGGTACCCGGGCGGAGACTCGCTTCGAGCTGCTGGTCGTCCAGGTCCCCCTCCGCACCGACGAGTCTTTGCTGTCCCTGTGCGGCACCGCGTTCCTCGTAAGCCATCAGGACCGTCCTCGACCATGTGTGTGACTCGTGCCCTTGGCGGTTCCCAGCCAGGACAGGACCGCACGGAGGATCTCGGCCACGTTGCCGGTGTCGGCCAATTCGGGTTGCGTCTCCAGCGCGTCGTCGATGCCGCGGATCGCGTCCTTCTCGCTCCAGCCCAGCCCCACGAGGGCGCCCATGACCTGTTCGCGCCACACCTGCACCTGAGGTTGAGTTGCCGCGGTTTCCCGCGGTTCCGGAAGAACGAGCTTGTCCGCCAGTTCCAACACGATACGACGGGCGGATTTGGGGCCGATTCCCGGGACCGCGGTGAAGGCTTTGTCGTCACCGCTCGCAATGGCCCGCCGGGTCTCATCCGGGCCGAGAACCGAGACCGCGGCCAACGCGGTGCGCGGCCCCACACCGGAGACGCCGAGCATCACGGTGAAGACCTCCTTCTCGTCCGCTCCCGCGAAACCGAACAGCAGGGGTGCTTCGTCCTTGCGGGCAATGTAGGCGGTGTGTAAATGCACCGCCGATCCCGTGCGCAGACCCGCCAGGGTGTGCGGACTGGCTTGAATTTCGATCCCGAAACCGGAGACCTCAATGACCGCCTGTGCGGCGCCCACAAAACGCACCTCACCGGACACCGAAGCAATCACAGGGCGGCTCCCGTCACGCGGGATGTCCCCGCCATTGATTCGAACATGTATACGAACTGCAGCACGGGATCACTCTAACAACTCCCACCGACTCGCACAGCGCGCCCCGCTCTGCCGGGCCGCGTCATCGGCGGAACCCTCCGGGTCAGCGGCGCGGTGACCGGGCGGCCCGGGGGGCCTTGGGTTGCCGAGCTGACGCCTCGGCCTGTTTCCACGCCTGCTGCGCCGGGGTGAGCCCGGAGGCTCGGACGGAGGAGGGCTGAGAACCCGAATGCGTGGACGTCTTGGCCGCCGCATTCATCCCGGCCATGCCGCCGCGCCAGCCGTGGCACACCGCCAGAGCCAGAGCGTCCGCGGCGTCGGCGGGTCGCGGGGGCGCGGCCAACCGGAGAATCCGGACGACCATGCGGTTCACCGACTCCTTGTCCGCGCCGCCGTCCCCGGTGACCGCCGCTTTGACCTCGGACGGGGTGTGCCACGCCACCGGAATCCCACGCCGTGCCGCGGCGGCAATGACCACGCCCGTGGCCTGGGCCGTCCCCACCACGGTGGGCGCGTTGTTCTGGGCGAACACCCGCTCGACCGCCACGACGTCCGGTGCGAACCGATCCATGAGCGCCTCGGCCGCCGTCATGATGGCCAGCACTCGATCCTCGAGGGCTTCGTGCGCTTTGGTGCCGTTGACTTCCACGTGGACGAACGTTCCCGTGCGATTGGCCGCCATGTCCACCACCGCGAAGCCACAACGGGTCAGCCCCGGGTCCACCGCAAGAATGCGCTGTCCCGGGGCCGATCCGCCGTCCGACGTGCGCGCCATGGGGCTCTCAGTCCTCGTCGTCGAGCTCCGCCAGGACGGACTCGGGGATGTCGGCGTTCGAGTAGACGTTCTGCACGTCGTCGAGCTCTTCGACGGCGTCCACGAGCTTGAGGAACTTCTTGGCGCCCTCGGAATCCAGATCCACGGTCATGGTGGGACGGAACTGGGGATCGTCGTTGTTGTAGTCCAGTCCGGACGCGTCCAGGGCCTGACGGATCCCGGGCAGGTCGGTGGCGTCACTGACGACCTCGAAGACCTCCGACTCCTCGATGACCTCGTCCGCGCCGGCGTCGAGCACGGCCATCAGAACGTCGTCCTCGGTGAGACCGTCGGTCTTGGCCACCTCGACCACGCCCTTGCGTTCGAAGAGGTAGGCCACGGAACCGGAATCCGCCATGGTCCCACCGTGGCGGGTCACCGCAACACGCACCTCGGAGGCCGCCCGGTTCTTGTTGTCCGTCAAGCACTCGATGTACAGCGCGGTGCCCTGGGGGCCGCGAGCTTCGTACAGGATCTCCGAGTAGTCGATGGTCTCGCCGGTCAGGCCGGCGCCGCGCTTGACCGCGCGATCAATGTTGTCGTTGGGCACCGAGTTCTTCTTGGCCTTGGAAACGGCCAGCTCCAGCGCCGGGTTACCGGCGGTGTCCGCACCGCCCATGCGCGCGGCCACCTCAATGCCCTTGATGTATTTGGCGAAGGCCTTGGCGCGCTTGGCGTCGATTGCGGCCTTCTTGTGCTTGGTCGTGGCCCATTTGGAGTGACCTGACATCGAGTTCCTCCTAAGAAGTCTGTGTACCCGGCTCAGCCGGTCCGGGTTTGCGATTTATGCCTTATTTTAGCGATGTACCACGGGGCCTCGAACTCGGCCCTACCTCGCTAACGAGGTCTGGTTCTGGCTACACCGCGCGCGTGCTCCGCGTAGGTGTCGTCCAGTGCGGTGTCCGGGAAGCTGTCCCCGCGGATTTCCACTGCGGTCCGCAACAGGAAGTCGGCCACGGCCGGGTTCTTGGGGAGCAGTGATCCATGCAGGTAACTGCCCAGCACGTTGTGCGTGCGCGCGCCCTCGGTGCCGTCCTGACCGTTGTTACCGGCCCCGCTGGCCACAGCGGCCAAAGGGGCCTGGTCCGGTCCCAGCGTGGTCAGCCCCGAATGGTTTTCGTAGCCGATGATCGTGCCGAAGTCCGGGGATTCGGTCACGACATTGCCGATCAGTCGCTCCGGTCCACCCACCGTTTCGAGGTCGAACATGTCGATCCCTCGCAGGGTCTCGCCACCACCGGTGCGGAACTCCCGCCCGAAGAGCTGGTACAGACCGCAGATGACCAGCATGGGCGTACCCGCCGACGCCGCGTCGTGCAGTGCGGGTGCCACGCGGGCGAGGTCCTCGGCCACCCGGAACTGACCCGAGTCCTGCCCACCGCCACCCACGAAGAGGTCAGCGTGGTCCGGCCAGGGGTCACCGGGGTTGTAGTCGTGGACCCGCACCTCGAAGCCGTAGCGTTCGGCGCGGCGCTTGAGGGTCAGGGTGTTGCCCCAGTCCCCGTAAATGTTCATGTCCCGCGGGTAGAGCTGGACGATGTCCAAGGAACCCACTTTGTCCTGATTCATGATCGGCTCCTCAGATCGCGTCCACGTGGGTCATGCCGCCCAGGATCTTCCGCAGGGACAGCATGGCGGTGTAGGTGCAGAACACCCGCATGGGCCGGTCCCCCGCCCCGGCGATGAACTGCTGGAGCGCGGTGTCCAGGTCGGTTTCCACCGATCGGACCGCCACCAGGTCGTAATCCAGGCGCAGGGCCATGTCCCACGCGCGCACACCGGAGACGATGTCCACGCCGCTGTCGCGCAGGCTGTCGAAATCCACGTCCCACAGCCACGACACGTCACGGCCGTCGGCGTAGGCATCGTTGATCGCGATCATGGTCGCGTAGTCGTCCGCCGATGCGGACGCGAGTGACAACCGGAATCCGGCGGGGTTCTTCACGAGCAGCAATTGCAGGGGTTTACCGTCCACCGTCACGGTTTCACCGCGACCGAAGGCCGGGGTCACCCGCGACAGTTCATCCACGAGGGAGGCAACGTCCGCGCCGTCGCCCAGAACCTGCAGGCTCAGGGCGAGAGCCGCCGCCGCGTTGTACTGGTTGTACACCCCGTAGAGGTCGATGGTTGCCGTGTGGTGTTCGCCGTGCACGTCCAGGTCCACGCTATTGGCCCGCACGGCATTGAGCACCACGCCAGCGCGCGGTCGTGCCACGGAGGGCTGCTCCGAATCCAGCTCGACCGCCTCGGTCCGACGCAGCACGTCGCGCATGTCGTCGTCGGAGGGAAACATGGGCCGCAACGCGTCCGAGAGGCCGAACCATTCAACGGTGGCGTCAGCGGCGACGTCGTCCGCGAGACCGGCGATCCGGGGGTCTTCGCGGTTGAGCACCACGGTTCCGGTGGTCGCCTTGGCGACCTGGCTGAGCATGCGGCGGGTCGTGTCGATCTCGCCGAACCGGTCGAGCTGATCGCGCATCACGTTGAGCAGCAGGGCGTAGCGGGGCTTGACCTGCTTGACGAAGTGCACGGCGTGCGCCTCGTCGAGTTCCAGCACGGCCACGTCCGCGTCGAGGCGACCGAACGCGTTCATCTCGGCCAACAACGACGCCGCCACGCCCCGCACGAAATTCGATCCCGTCCGGTTCGTGAACACGCGCAGGCCCTGTGAACGCAGCAATTGGACGGCCATCTTGGTGGTCGTGGTCTTGCCGTTGGTGCCGCTGATGACCACCACACCGTGCGAGAGTTTGCCGAGTTCTTCGGCCACGAACCCGGGATGCAGCTTTTCCATGACCAGGCCGGGGAAGGCGGAGCCACCGCCGCGCAGGCTTGAGGCCCACCGAACTCCCTGGCCGAGTAGACGTACGAGTGGTCGAGACATGGATTCCATTCTAGTGACTGGGGTACAACCGTCCCGGGCGCCGACGTGCGATGCCCGGGAGCAATGAGAATCAGGAACGGGGCCAGGCCGCGGCGATGTCGTCGCGATTGGCTCCCAGGGTCTGGATGAGCGGTTTGGTATGAGCAATGACGGGCATGAAGTTGGCGTCACCCTCCCAGCGGGGCACCACGTGCTGGTGCAGGTGCGCGGACAACGAACCGCCCGCCGCGGACCCGAGATTCAGGCCCACGTTGAACGCCGCCGGCTGGGCGACCTCGCGGATCGTGGCGACCGCCGTGCGGGTCAGCACGTTCAACTCCCACAGTTCCTCGTCCGTGAGCTCGGTGACGTCCGCGACATGACGGTACGGGCAGACCAGCAAGTGACCCGGGTTGTACGGAAACAGGTTGAGCACCACAAAGCAGTGCTCCCCGCGATGCACGATCAGTGCGTCCTCGTCCGAGCGCTCCGGCCCGGTGCAGAACGGGCACCCCGGAGTTTCCGTGATCGAAGGGTCCTCACCGCGCACGTAGGCGAGCCGGTGGGGTGTCCACAAGCGTTGGAAACTGTCCGGCACGCCGGGCAGCTCGAAATCGTCCTGAGCCACCCAGCGCTGGTTGCCGTTCTGGTTCTGCGAGGTGTTCTCCGTCACGGTTGCTCCGCAACGGGTTCCGAGACCTCACCGTCCGAGGGCGCCGAAGGATCCTCGTTGACGCGCTCGCGCACGTGCCGCACGATCAGCTCCACGGCGTCGTCGAGTGGCACCGCGTTGAACTGTGAGCCGTCGCGGTAGCGGAACGAGACCGCACCGGCCTCGGCGTCGTCGCCGCCCGCGATGACCACGAACGGGATCTTGTCCTTGGACGCCGTGCGGATCTTCTTGGGGAAACGATCCGAGGACGCATCCACCTCCACACGAATGCCCCGGGCCCGCAGCGTGGCCGCGAACTCGTCCAGGTAGTCGTTGAAGGCCTCGGCCACCGGAATGGCGCGCACCTGGACGGGAGCCAGCCACGCGGGGAACGCCCCGGCATAGTGCTCGGTCAGCACGCCCATGAAACGCTCCACCGATCCGAACAACGCACGGTGGATCATCACGGGACGCTGCCGGGTGCCGTCGGCGGCCTGGTACTCCAAGTCGAAACGCTCGGGCAGGTTGAAGTCCAGCTGGATGGTGGACATCTGCCACGTGCGCCCGATCGCGTCCTTGGCCTGCACCGAAATCTTGGGGCCGTAGAAAGCGGCTCCCCCGGGATCCGGGACCAGCTGCAGGCCGGAAGCCTCGGCAACTTCCTGCAACGTACGGGTGGCCTCGTCCCAGACCTCATCGGAACCCACGAATTTCTCCGGGTCCTTGGTGGACAGCTCCAAGTAGAAGTCATCCAGACCGTAGTCCTTGAGCAACGACAGGACAAAGTTCAAGGTGCCGGTCAGTTCGTCCTTCATCTGCTCACGGGTGCAGTAGATGTGCGCGTCGTCCTGGGTCATGCCGCGCACGCGCGTGAGTCCGTGGATGACACCGGATTTCTCATAGCGGTACACCGCGCCGAACTCGAACAACCGCAGGGGCAGCTCACGGTACGAGCGCCCGCGTGAGCGGTAAATCAAGTTGTGCATCGGGCAGTTCATGGGCTTGAGGTAGTAGTCCTGGCCCGGCTTGTTCACCTCGCCCGTTTCCGGGTTGCGCTCCTCGTCCACGTGCATGGGAGGGAACATGCCGTCCCGGTACCAGTCCAGGTGACCGGACACCTCATACAGGTGGCCTTTGGTGATGTGCGGGGAGTACACGAATTCATAACCGGCCTCGGTGTGCCGCTGACGCGAGTAGTCCTCCATCTCCTTGCGGATGATGCCGCCCTTGGGGTGGAACACGGGCAGGCCGGAACCCAGCTCGTCCGGGAAGGAGAAGAGGTCCAGTTCGGAACCGAGCTTGCGGTGATCGCGACGCTCGGCTTCCGCGAGGCGCTGCCTGTAGGCCTTCAGTTCGTCCTTGGAGGGCCATGCGGTGCCGTAGATGCGCTGCAGCTGCTTGTTCTTCTCGTTGCCGCGCCAGTAGGCCGCCGCCGAACGCATCAGCGCGAAACCGTTGCCGATCAACTTGGTGTTGGGCACGTGCGGGCCGCGGCACAGATCGCGCCACACGATTTCGTGGCTCTGCCGGTCCACGTTGTCGTAAATGGTGATTTCCCCGGCGCCCACCTCCACGGAGGCGCCCTCCGCGGACTCCTCCATGGAACCCGAACCCGGCCCGTTGGCCAGGTCGATCAGCTCAAGCTTGTAGGGCTCGTCCGCCATTTCCTCGCGGGCTTCGCTTTCATCCACCGCGCGGCGCCGGAACAATTGCGACTTGTTCACGATCTTGAGCATGGACTTCTCGATCTTCTTCAGATCCTCGGGCGTGAACGGTTCTTCGACGTCGAAATCGAAGTAGAAGCCGTCCGTGATGTACGGCCCGATGCCCAGCTTGGCATCGGGACGCAACTGCTGCACGGCCTGCGCCATGACGTGGGCCGTGGAGTGCCGCAAGACCTCGAGGCCCTCCGGATCGCTCACGAGCACACGCTCCACCACGTCACCGTCCGCGAGTTCGGTTCTCAGATCCTTGAGCTCACCGTTGATGTGAGCTACCACCACCTCACGTTGATCCGCGTACAGATCAGCCGCCGTGGTTCCCTGGGTTTCGGTGCGAGGGTCGCCATCCACGGTCAGCTGTAATTGAGCGGCATCAGACATGAGTTACTCCTTCGAATGTTCTTGTGACGCGCGCCCGTACCGGGGACGCGCGGGTCCCGTGGAACTCATGGTTCGGCGGGGACGCAGATGATGCTACCGCCCCGGCACGGAGCGGACACAGTCGGCGGGCCGCGCTGAGGGCCGAAAAAGAGCTGTACCCCGAGCCGTGGGCCCGGGGTACAGCAACTTACCGATTCAACGCCTCAGCGTTGCACATCAGTTTCAGCGACGGGGAGCGTTGCCGCCCAGGCCGTCACGGCCACCGAGATCGCGATCGGTATCGGTCTCGACGTCGACCTGTTCCTTGCGGACATCTGCCTCGACGCGCTGGGTGTCGCGAACAGTTTCCTTGTTCAGGCCGACCTCTTCAACGGCCACGGTTTCCTTCTCGACCACGGGACGCTCTTCGTGGAGGGAAACCTCGACCTCTTCCTCACCAATGGTGCCGGTGCCGACCTGGCCGTCGCGGATCGGGGTGCGCTCCACGGTGACCTCTTCGCGCTCGACGGGGACGTCAACGGTCTCGTGGTCGGTGACCACGTACTTGCGCAGACGTGCACGACCGGTCTCGCGCTCCTGGGTGCCGACCTTGAGTCGCTCTTCGTGGCGGACCACGGAAGCGTCGTCGTGGTCAGCAACGGTGCGGTCACGATCGGTCAGGTCGCTGTCACGGCCCGCAGCTGCAACACCGGCGGTGCCAGCGGTGCCGGCTGCGGCGGTGCGGTCGCGGTCGGTCAGGTCGCGGTCGCGATCTGCACCATGACCGTTGTCGTAGTTCAGCTCGTAGTAACGGTAGAGCTCTTCCTCTTCCGCCGGGGAAAGGTGCTGATCTGCATCGACCTTGGGCGCGTCCTTGATGACGTCCTTCTGGTAGGGCAGCACAACGCGGTCGCCGTCCTGGCGAGCATCCTTAGCCGGAACGAAGCTCTCCTTGGCACCGAAGAGACCCGTGTTCACGGTCAGGAACGTGGGCTCACCCGAGTTGTCATCGAGGAAGACCTGCTCAACCTTGCCGACCTTGTCGCCGTCAGCATCGTAGGCAGTGCTGGAGAGAATCGCATTCACATCGAAAGTGGTCATCGCAAGAACTCCTTCAAGTTTATTGCGTTCGTCAAAGCACGGTTTGTGCCCTGCGAGCCATCACTCTGCACGATGGCATTGTGATCTAGCTTGCCGCCCAGCTTACTGATGTTCAGTGGGCTGACAATACTTTTTCTCTCTCGGGTGAAATGCCGTGCTGTTGCTTCCGTAGCCCGGTTTTTTGGATTATTGACCCACCGGTACCGGGCCTATGCCGCCGGGGTGAATTCATTCCCGGCCTCGACGCGTGGGGTAGGGCACAATGGGGAGGGAGCCGACAGGTGGCGGGCTGCGCATCCTGCGGAGGCGGCCACTTCCGACACCTCACGACAAGTCTGGAGCCGCACGTGTGGGACGCACTGGTCAATAATCCCTGGATCCTCTGGCTGATCATCATGCTGGTACTGGCGGGCATTGAAATGCTCACCCTGGACTTCCTGTTCCTCATGATGTCCATGGCCGCCCTGTGCGCTGGGGTGGTGAGTTTTTTCACCCACAGCTTCCCGCTTCAGGTGATCACGTTCGCGGTGGTCGCGGTGCTTCTCATTTTCCTGTTGCGCCCGGTGGCCCTGAGACGGCTCAACCGGTCCACGCCCAGTACCCGTTCCAACGCCGAACGGTTAGTGGGGTTGTCCTGCACCGTGCTGGAACCGGTCAGCGAGGACACCGGCCTGGTTCGACTCGAGGGCGATATCTGGACGGCGCGCTCGGCGGAACGCGGCACGCTCGAGACGGGAACCAGGGCTTACGTGTACCGCATTGACGGAGCCACCGCGGTTGTTTCCCACACCGCCCCCGCTACCACTGATTTTTCTGATTCACCCGCTTCCCAACCCGGGTACTGATAGCTGTCCGGGTCGTCCGGCCCGCAGATCCCCCCATGTGAGAGGACCCCATGGAAATCGTCATCACAGTACTGCTCATAGTGGTGGTACTGGCCGCGGCAATTGCCCTGATCAAGGCGGTGCGGATCATTCCGCAGTCCCGCGCCGGCATCGTGGAACGCCTCGGCAAGTACCAGGCCACGCTCAATCCCGGCCTGCACTTCCTCATTCCCTTCGTTGACCGGTTACTGCCCATGATCGACCTGCGAGAGCAAGTGGTGCCGTTCCCCGCGCAGTCCGTGATCACCGAGGACAACCTGGTGGTCGGTATCGACACCGTGGTCTACTTCCAGGTGACCGACCCTCGCGCCGCGACCTATGAGATCACCAACTACATCCAGGCCGTGGACGAACTCACGAGCGCCACACTGCGTAACGTGGTGGGTGGCTTGAACCTCGAAGAGACCCTGACCTCGCGTGACAAGATCAACGCCGAGCTGCGCGGGGTGTTGGACTCCACCACGGGCCGCTGGGGTATCCGCATTTCTCGCGTGGACATCAAGGAGATCACTCCCCCGCCGTCCATCCAGGACTCGATGGAGAAGCAGATGCGCGCCGAGCGTGACCGCCGCGCAACCATCCTCACGGCCGAGGGTGAGAAACAATCCCAGATTCTGACCGCCGAGGGTGAGCGGCAAGCCGCGGTGCTCTCCGCGGAAGGTGACGCCAAGGCCGCGATCCTGCGCGCCGACGGTGAGGCCCAGGCCATCGCCAAGGTCTTTGATTCCATCCACCGCGCCAAGCCCACCCAGAAGTTGCTGGCCTACCAGTACATTCAGACGCTGCCCAAGGTGGCAGAGGGTTCCGCCAACAAGGTCTGGATGATTCCCGCCGAACTCAGTACCGCGCTGCGCGGAGTGGGTAACTTCCTGGCCACCCCCGGCGGCGAGGGTCCCCACGACGCCTCCTGGGATGACCAGGACGACGAACCGACCCCCACGGCTCACTCGGAGCCCATTGTGGAGTCCGAAACCGTCAAGGTCACGGAGAAGGATCTCGAGCCGGATCTGACGCTCACCGACCCCAATGATTTCGAGATGCCGGAACCCCCGTTCGCGAACCCGGCGGCCGGAGAATACGGTTCGGGCACTACCGGGAATGAATCCCGCTAATCGGTGGTTATGTTCGGTTGATGACAATCCGTAGGTTTTCAATCGACTGATTGGAAGCCGGGATCACACCCTTTGTACCAGTAGGACTTCAGGAAGGACCGTCCAGTGAGCGATCGCAGCCTGCGTGGAATGCGTTTGGGTTCCCAGTCGATGGAAACCGAGACCGGTGTTGAACCGGCACCGCGTCAACGCGTGGAGTACCGCACCAAGGATGGTGAGTCGGTGAGCGTGATGTTCGCGGCGGAGGCGGAGATTCCCCCGGTGTGGACCACCAAGACCGGCCACGAGGCCATCCTGGTCAATGGTGAAAAGCCCGAGAATCCCAATGAGAAGCACGTGCGCACCCACTGGGACATGCTCATGGAGCGTCGCAGCTCCGAGGAGCTCGAGGAGATCCTCCAGCAGCGTTTGGACTTCTACAAGGAACGCCACACGATCTGAGTCATGAGTGGCCCGCGCCGCTCACCGGGGTGTCTCCGCAATGAGGACCCGTTCGAAACGCCGACGCCGCGTACCAGGTCTGGTACGCGGCGTCGGCGTTTGCTGTTCGGCGCGGTGGCCGGAGGCTTTCGTGGGTTACGCGCGCGGGCTGAGCTTTGCGGCCAGGGTCTGCGCGCGAGCGGCCAGGCCCCATTTGGCCACGCTGGTGGCCGCTTCCACGGTGACGTTCTTGCTCATCTTGGAAACGCCTTCTTCGCGCTCGACAAAGGTGATGGGCACTTCCGTGATGTTCAGGCCCAACCGTTCGGTGCGCCACGCGAGATCGATCTGGAAGCAATAACCGCGTGAACGCACGGAATCCAGATCAATGGCCTCGAGGGTCGCGCGTTTGTACGCGCGGTAACCGCCGGTGATGTCGTGGATGCGGGTACCCAGGAGTACGCGCGAGTAGAGGTTGCCGCCGCGGGAGATGAGCTGCCGGTCCAGCGGCCAGTTCTCCGTGCGGCCACCCGGTACGTAGCGGGAACCGATGGCCAGATCCGCTCCGTTGTGGACGGCGTCCAGGAGCAGTGGCAGCTGTTCGGGCTGGTGGGAGCAGTCCGCGTCCATCTCGACCAGCACGTCGTAGCCGTTCTCGAGGCCCCAGTGGAAACCGGCGATGTAGGCCGGGCCCAGACCCTCCTTCTTGGCCCGGTGGAGCACGTGGATGTGATCATCCGTCGCGGACATCTCATCGGCCATGCGGCCGGTGCCGTCCGGGCTGTTGTCATCGGTGATCAGCACGTGCGCATCGGGCACTGCTGCCCGCAACCGGGTCACCACCGTGGGCAGTGATTCACGTTCGTTGTAGGTGGGGATGATCGTGAGAACTCGCACCGGGCGTCCTTTCAAGCCTCTGGGGACGGGGGGAAACGCCCCGAACACACCACAGGGCGGGCCCATCCGCCTTCGGACCAGGCGCGGATCGCTCCGCAGCTCTGTTTTCTAAGGACGGATGAACCCACCCGGCAGTAAGAATTCAGTGTAACCGCCAATTCTGGTGAGCACCAAGATGGCAGATTGTCAATCATTCGAAGGTGATGTCTCCCGCCACCACGACGCG
>NZ_JAUNPE010000232.1 GCF_030536815.1 Kocuria sp. | reverse complement strand
TCGTTGGGGTCAGCGTGCATGTGGAGCCTCCGGGAACATTGGAAATAGCAAAACTTTTTATCACTGTAAATGCGGCGGCTCGATGTGGGGACCCTCGGGCCACGAGAATGTGAGGCAGGCGCAATGGAATCCAATGGCGGAGCGGTGACGGATCGAGAACTTCGAACCGTGGAATCCGCGGTTTCGAAACGGGACTTCGATCGGGTGACGCAGGCCGTTGAGGCATTGCCGGCGGGGCGGGTGGTTGAACTCCTGGAACGACTGGGCGTGCGTGACCGCGCGCTCGTCTACCGGATGCTGCCCAAGGACCGCGCGTCCGTGGTGTTCGAACGCCTGGATGCTCCGCTGCAGAAGGAGCTTGTGGTGGGGCTTCAGGACGAGGATGTCGCCGGCATCTTCGCTTCTCTGGGCCCCGACGATCGTGCCCGATTGATCGATGAACTTCCCGCCGCGGTGGCCACCCGGTTGTTACGGGACCTCCCCGATGACGAGCGCGAGCTCACCTCCGTGGTCCTGGGGTACCCGGAGCGTTCCATTGGCCGCCGGATGAATCCGGAATGCGTAACCACCCACCCGCACCTGACCGCGGAGGAAAGCCTGCGGCGCATTCGCGGCGGCCTCCAGCGCGCGGAGACCATTTACACGATTCCCGTGACGGACGGCTCCCGGAGCCTGGTGGGTGTCGTGGGCCTGCGACAGTTGATGAGCGCGGATCCCGCAACCCCCGTGGCTGGGCTCATGAGCGAAGCAGACTCTGCCACCGCAACCGAACCGGCAGAAGAAGCCGCCCGACGCTGCGCCGGTCTGCGGTTGCTCGCCTTACCCGTGGTGGACCACGAGGGCCGTCTCGTGGGCATCCTGACCGTCGACGATGCTCTGGACATCCTCGAGAATGCCGAATCCGAGGACCAAGCGCGCATCAGCGGATCCGAGCCACTGCGGCGCCCGTATTTGTCCACGCCGGTGCGCACGCTCGTACAAGCGCGCGTAGTGTGGTTGCTCGTGCTGGCCATCGGGGCCACGCTCACGGTCCAGGTGCTCGAGGTCTTCGAATCCACACTTGAGCAAATGGTGGTGCTGTCCGTGTTCATTCCGCTGCTCATCGGTACGGGCGGCAATACGGGCAACCAGGCGGCCACGTCCATCACCCGCGCGCTCGCGCTGGGGGACGTGCGACCGCGTGACGTGGTGAAAGTGGCCCTGCGAGAATTGCGTGTGGGGGTTTGTCTCGGCTTGCTCCTGGGTACGGCCGGCTTTGTCATTGCGGGCAGCATCTACGGAGCTTCGATCGGCGCCGTCATCGGTCTGACCCTGGCTGCGATCTGCACCCTGGCCGCTACGGTGGGTGGTCTCATGCCCCTGGTCGCCCGCGCCATCAAGGTGGACCCCGCGGTCTTCTCCAACCCCTTCATCACCACGTTCGTGGACGCCATCGGCCTGGTCCTCTACTTCTTCATTGCTCGCGCCATTTTAGGGTTGGGCTAGAAGAGGGCTCAGTGTTGGTCACGCGCTTTATTTTTGGATCCAATGTGCTTATGGTCGATTGAAGGGGATCGCGTCCCAGTCCCGGTCCCACGGGTGATCTGGAGGTTCACGATGAAAGCAGCACGTTTCTACGACCGAGGCGATATTCGGATTGAGGATATTCCCGAGCCCACTGTGGCCGCGGGCGAAGTGGGAATCAAGGTTGCATGGTGCGGTATCTGCGGGACAGACCTGCATGAATACAAGGACGGACCCGTGTTCTGTCCTACTCCCACCACTCCGCACCCCATTTCGGGTGAAACCGCCCCCGTTACCCTCGGGCACGAATTCTCGGGGGTGATCGATGAGCTCGGTGACGGCGTGGACGACTTGGAGGTCGGGCAACACGTGGTGGTCGAGCCCTACATCATTGGCGACGACGTTGATACCGGTCTGGATTCCAAGGACTACCACTTGTCCCCGAACATGAACTTTATTGGCCTGGCCGGTCGTGGCGGTGGCCTGGGGGAGCGCATTGCTGTCAAGCGCCGTTGGGTGCACCCCATCTCCGACTCGGTGAGCCTGGACGAGGCCGCCCTGATTGAGCCCCTGTCCGTGGGGTATCACGCGGTTGAGCGCTCCGGTGCAAAGGCTGGAGATATAGCCGTGGTGGGTGGGGCCGGTCCCATTGGCCTGTTGACCGCCACCGTGCTCAAGGCGCTGGACGTCACCGTGGTGATGTCAGAGCTCTCCCCTCTGCGTCGGGAGAAGGCCCTGGAGACAGGCGTTGCCGACTATGCTCTGGATCCGCGTGAAGTGGACGTGGTTGAGGAAGTGAAGAAGCTCACTGGCGGTAAGGGTGCGGATGTCGCATTCGAGTGCACGTCCGTCCAGGTTGTGCTGGACACTCTCATGGACGCGCTGCGTCCCACCGGAGTGTTGGTGGTCGTGTCGATCTGGGCAGAGCGGTCCAACTTCGATATGCACAAGTTGGTGATGAAGGAAATCGACGTGCGCGGCACTATTGCGTATGTGAATTCGCACCCCGCCACCATCGATCTCGTGGAGTCCGGCAAGATTGATCTGAAACCTTTCATCACCGGAAAGATCGGGTTGGAGGGCCTTGTGGACGAGGGATTCGATACCCTCATTCATCGCAATGAAACGGCGGTCAAAATCCTAGTGTCCCCCTCGGGTGAAGGTTTATAGCTCACCCTGAGAAGGCTCTGGCAGA
>NZ_JAUNPE010000231.1 GCF_030536815.1 Kocuria sp. | reverse complement strand
CCCACGCGACACAATGGACTCACCATCCCGAGCGGCCGAGAGACCTGGATCGACGACGCCGCAGCAACCCGCAGTGATCGGCCTACTGCACGGTGCTACCGCCAGGACCGATGGAGTGCTGCGCGGGCCCGGGCAGTGTTCGGACGGGAGCTGTACGCGGCCGACAAGGAGGACCCCTATGGCCGAGCACCAGTTCGGTTTCCGCACCCGTGCGCTGCACGCGGGCGGCACCCCGGACGCCGAGCACGGCGCCCGTTCCGTCCCGATCTACCAGACCAGTTCGTTCGTCTTCAAGGACGCCGACGACGCCGCCAACCTCTTCGCGCTGCAGAAGTACGGCAACATTTACTCGCGCATCGGCAACCCCACCGTGGCGGCGTTGGAGGAGCGCATTGCGTCCCTCGAGGGTGGTATTGGTGCGGTGGCGACGTCCTCCGGTATGGCCGCGGAATTCATCACCTTTGCCGCGCTGTGCGGACAGGGCGATCACGTGGTCGCCTCCTCCCAGCTCTACGGCGGCACGGTCACGCAGTTGGACGTGACCCTGCGGCGCTTCGGGGTGGAGACCACTTTTGTTCCCGGGACCGATCCGGCCGATTACAAGGCGGCGATCACCGAGAACACCAAGGCTGTCTACACCGAGCTCGTGGCCAACCCGTCCGGTGAGATCGCCGATCTGGAAGGACTGGCGGAGGTCGCCCACGAGGCGGGCTTGCCGCTGATCGTGGATGCCACGCTCAACACCCCGTACCTGTGCCGACCGTTCGAGCACGGCGCGGACATCGTGATCCACTCGATCACCAAGTTCCTGGGCGGCCACGGCAACACCCTGGGCGGTGTGGTGGTCGAGTCCGGCCGTTTCAACTGGGGCAACGGCAGGTTCCCCGCCATGACCGAACCGGTCCCCTCGTACAACAACGTGACGTGGTGGGGAAACTTTGGCGAGTACGGGTTCCTGACCAAGCTGCGCTCCGAGCAGCTGCGTGACATCGGCCCGTCCCTGACTCCGCAGGCCGCGTGGAACCTCCTGCAGGGCGTGGAAACCCTCCCCCAGCGCATGGACGCACACGTGGCGAACGCGCAAGAAGTCGTGCAGTGGTTGGCCACCGATCCCCGCATCGCGTACGTGAACCACGCGGGCCTTGAAGACCACCCGCACCACGAGCGCGCCCAGAAGTACCTGCCCCAGGGCATCGGTTCCGTGTTCGCCTTCGGTGTGGCATCGACCGAGCAGCTCAGCGGACGCGACGTGGGAGGCCGCTTCATCGAGAACCTGCAGCTGGCCTCGCACCTGGCCAACATCGGTGACGCCCGCACCCTGGTGCTGCACCCGGCCTCCACCACCCACCAGCAGCTCAGCTCCGAGCAGCTGGAATCCGGCGGCGTGAAGGAAGACCTGATCCGGATTTCCGTGGGTCTCGAGGACCCCGCGGACATCCTGTGGGATCTGGACCAGGCGTTGACCGCCGCGACCGGAATCAGCCGCGAGGGCGACGTCGTCACCGCACCCGCCGCTGTCCGGGACGAGGCAGCGAAGAACACACTTGAGCAGGACAACAGCGCGGCGGCCTGCGCGCTGCCCGGCACCGAAGGAGGACAGGTATGAGCACCGAACGCACCTGGGTGGGCCCCAGCGCCCCCGAGCGGTTGAACATCCTGCGCAACACCGAGTCGATCGCGATCGTGGGCATGTCCAACAAGCCCGCGCGGGCGAGCTATTTCGTGGCCACGTACCTGCTGTCGTCGTCCCCGTATCGCGTGTACTTCGTGAACCCGGTGCTGGACGAGGTGCTGGGCCAGAAGGTCTACCCGTCATTGGCGGATCTGCCCGAGGTTCCGGACATGGTGGACGCGTTCCGTAAGGATGCGGACCTGCCCGGTGTGGCACGGGAGGCGGTGGACCTCGGCGCCAAGACCGTGTGGATGCAGCTGGGCTCGTGGAGTGAGGAAGCCGCGGCGATTGCCGAGAACGCCGGACTCAACGCCGTGATGGACCGCTGCGTGAAGATCGAACACGCGCGCTTCCACGGAGGCCTGCACCTGGCCGGTTTCAACACCGGGGTGATTTCCTCCAAACGTCAGGTGGTTGCCTGACAGGTACCGGCTGAGCGACCCTTTGATCCCGTTTTACTGCAGAGTAGCCATGGTTACTGTGCAGTAAGGCGGGATCAAATGGTTCTAGGGCTGGGGACCGCTCTCAGCCCAGCCGCAGCACCACGGCCGCGCGTTCCCAGCCCTGGGACTCGCGAGCCGAAACCTCGTCCTCGGGGACCACGGTGTACAGGCGTTCGGCGTCGGCAAGGAAGGCCTCATTGGCCATGGACGAGACCAGCGGATCCAGTACCTCGGCGGAATCGCGCTCGGTGGACGCATCCGCGAACAGCGGTCCCATGTATGCGACCTCGTCCTGCACGGACAGGGTGGAGTGCGCGACCGGCTTGCCCCATTCGTCCACCTCGAACCGGGTGACATCACCCATGGGTGCGTCGAACATTCCGGCTTCACCGGGGAAACCCAGCCCACGGTCCAGCTCCTGCACCGCACCGGTCAGCAGGACGTCCTGGGAAAGAACATCCTTCTCCTGGGTATTCACGGCACCGCGGGCCATGACGACCTGATCCTCCGCGCAGACCAACACCAGTCCGTCCTCGGAGGGGACCGTGCCGGCCCACGCGACCACGTTCTGCGGGGCTACCTCCG
>NZ_JAUNPE010000230.1 GCF_030536815.1 Kocuria sp. | reverse complement strand
GAAAGGAACCCTGCAGACGCAGGACCTCCTCGGGCGTGTAATCACGGGTGATGCCCAGCCAGCGGGGATTCTCGTCCCAGTCCTGCTGAATTTCCTGGGCAGTGCGCTGATTGCTGTTCATGGGGTTCATAACGGTCTCCTTCGTCCGTGCGATACGACGGCTGTTCGTTGAACTTCCGCCGCTCTGTGCCTTGTGATTACTACTTTGGTGGATTTTCAGCGGGCTGCACCCAGAAGTTTGGGTGAAGAAACGCGGTTCTTCACGTTCTGCCATCTTTTTCGTAAGCTCGTGCCATGGCACCTCGTTCGACGACGCCGCGGAGCCACCGCACCCGCGCCAGCGCACCGTCCGTTCCGCCCGCCGGTTTCGCCGTCGACGGTGATCCCGCCGACCCCATCGCCGTGGGCAGGCGGATCCGCTATCGCCGCAAAAGGCTCCGGGTGACCCTCGGGCAGCTGGCCGATCAGGTGGGCATGGCGGCGTCGGCGTTGTCCTTGATCGAGAACGGCAAACGGGAACCCAAACTCTCCACGCTCGCGGCGATCGCCAAGGCGCTGGACACCACGGTCGAGCAACTCATTGGCGCCAAGGCGCCGTCCAAGCGCATGGAGCTGGAGATCGAGGTGGAGCGCGTGCAGCGCGGGCCCATGTACTCGTCGCTGGGGCTGCCGTCCGTGCGGGTGGGGCCGGGCCTGAGCACCGAGGCGCTCGAGGCCATCGTGGCCTTGCAGCGGCAACTCGCCCACCGGTTGGATGAGCAGGCGGCCACCCCTGAAGAGGCTCGGCGCGCCAACACGGAGCTGCGGGCCAGGATGCAGAAACTCGACAACTATTTCGAACGCATCGAGACGATGGCCGGGGAGCTGCTGGGGGCCATCGGCCACGGCGGTGGGCCACTGTCCGAGCACCACATCTCATCGCTGGTCTCCCACGTGGGGTTCGAGATCCACCAGGTTCCGGATCTGCCCCACTCCACGCGCTCGGTGACGGACCTGCAGAACAAACGCTTCTACCTCCCGGCCCGCTCCGGTATCGGTTCCACGTGGTCGGTGTTGCTGCAGGCCGTGGGGCATTTGCTGCTCGAGCATTCGCGGCCGTCCAGCTACGGTGAGTTCCTGGAACAGCGGGTGGAAACCAATTATTTCGCGGCGGCGCTGATGATCCCTGAGACCTCGGCCGTGAGCATGCTTGCGGAGTCCAAGGCCCGCCGGGAGCTGTCCGTGGATGACCTGCGCGACGCCTTCGCCGTGTCCCACGAGACCGCAGCGCACCGCATGACCAACTTGATGACCCATCATTTCGGGATCCCCACGCACTTCGAGAAGGTGCATTCGTCCGGGATCATCCACAAGGCCTGGTCCAATGACGGCATCCTGTTTCCCACCGACCACACCGGGGCCGTGGAGGGCCAGCGGGCGTGCCGGTATTTTTCCGCCCGCCAGGCGTTCTCCGCGACCAACCGGCTGTTGACGCACTTCCAGTACACGGACACCCCCGCCGGAACCTTCTGGTGCTCGGCGCGTGTGGAGGGCTCCGTGGACGGCGAATTCTCCATCGCGTTCGGGGTGCCCTACGAACACGTCAAGTGGTTCCGCGGCCGGGACACGGACGTGCGCAAGACGTCGGAGTGCCCGGATCCCACGTGCTGTGAGCGGCCGCCTGAGTCGCTCGCGCGCACGTGGGAAGGTCAGTCCTGGCCTTCCGCCCGGCCCGCCTCACACATGCTCGCCGCCATGCCCGCCGGGGCCTTCCCGGGGGTGGACGAAACCGAGGTCTACCGCTTCCTCCAGC
Organism: Kocuria sp.; assembly: GCF_030536815.1. GTDB lineage: Bacteria > Actinomycetota > Actinomycetes > Actinomycetales > Micrococcaceae > Kocuria > Kocuria gwangalliensis. Next base: position 909 of record NZ_JAUNPE010000230.1, on the reverse strand, counting down.
GCCACCGGCCCGCACCCACCGTTGATCCGGACGGCGACCTCACGTAATCTCCAACACAATCCCGCCGACGACGCCGCTCACGCGCCCCGGCGCCGAGGCCCGAGTTTTCGGGGCCGGCGGCACCCGCGAGCCGAGCGCCGTCGGCGTCCCGAGTTTCACGAACACCCTTGTGCCTAACGAAAGGCAACCCATGACCTTCGCGACCGCTGACCTGTACGACGAGCACGGTGAGGACCTGCAGTCCGTGACCACCCAGATGATTTCCGTGGGCGGTGTGCACCGGTTCACCGGGCCGATCCGTACCGTGCGGTGTTTCGAATCCAACGTGGAGGTCAAGAAGCTCGTGGCCACTCCGGGCGAGGGTGCCGTGCTGATCGTGGACGGTCAAGGATCCATGAATCGCGCGTTGCTGGGCGACAACGTGGCCCGCACGGCCATGGAGAACGGCTGGGCCGGGGTGATCGTCAACGCACCGGTGCGCGACCGAGTGGAACTGGGCACGTTGCAGATCGGCATCAAGGCACTGGGCACCAACCCGCGTAAGTCGGAGCCCAATGACACGGGCGAGACGGACGTGATCGTGAACTTCGGTGGTGTGAGCTTCCGCCCCGGGAAGACCGTGTGGGCCGATGAGGACGGGATCCTGGTGGAGCGGTGAGTCTGCCCGTCCCAGGGACCGAGGATCTCAGGACTGTGGCCCCACTTCGCATGAAGTGGGTTCACAGCCCTTTTCGGGGCGGTTTGTCATTGCAACACCTCGTGCCGCAATCGTGATGAGCTGCGCCGTGCGCTCGACAGCCGGCCGAGCGGCGTCGTCGTACTCAATAAACCGCGCGTGAGGACGACCGGCGAAAGCTACGAGTAGTCGTAGAATCCCTTGCCGGACTTCTTGCCCAGCTCGCCGCGCTC
>NZ_JAUNPE010000080.1:4272-10616 GCF_030536815.1 Kocuria sp. | reverse complement strand
GCCGGGTAGGAGCCCAGGCGCATGGTGCCGCCCAGATCGCCGGCGCCCTCCACGAACTGCTTCTGCTCCTCCATGGTGGCGATCACCGGGGTGTCGGTCTCGGGATCGAACTCGGTCGAGGACGCGTTGGGCAGGCCCACCACGTTGCGGGCGAATTCCATGACCATGCACTGCAGACCCAGGCACAGGCCCAGCACGGGAACCCGGTTCTCACGGGCCCACTTGAGGGCACCCAGCTTGCCTTCCAGTCCGCGGATGCCAAAGCCACCGGGAACACAGATCGCGTCCACGTCGCCGAGTTCGCGCTGTGCGCCCTCGGGGGTGTCACACAGGTCGGAGGCAACCCACTTGATGTGCACGCGGGAGTCATTGGCGAAGCCACCGGCGCGCAGCGCCTCGGACACCGAGAGGTAGGCGTCCGGGAGGTCGATGTACTTGCCCACGAGCGCCACGTTCACGTGGTGTTCGGGCTGGTGCACGGCCTCGAGCAGGTGCGACCACTGGGTCAGATCGGCGTCCTCGTAGGACAACCGCAGGTAGTCAAGGATGTAGGTGTCCAGGCCCTGATTGTGCAGTGTCGTGGGGATGTCGTAAATGCTGGGCGCATCGGCACACGAGATCACGGCGTCCAGGTCCACGTCGCAGGCCCCACCGACCTTGCGGAGCATGCCGTCCGGAACATCTCGGTCACAGCGCAGGACCAACGCGTCCGGCTGGATACCCAGACCACGCAGCGTGGCCACGGAGTGCTGGGTCGGTTTGGTCTTGAGCTCGCCGGACGGGCCGATGAACGGGATCAAGGACACGTGCAGGTAGAACACGTTGTTGCGGCCCACGTCCTGACGTACCTGCCGTGCGGCCTCGATGAACGGCTGGGACTCGATGTCACCCACCGTGCCACCGATCTCGGTGATGATGATGTCCGGCGCGTCCTCATCTTCGGCGCGGCGGCGCATCCGGCGTTTGATCTCGTCCGTGATGTGCGGGATGACCTGAACCGTGTCACCCAGGTACTCGCCGCGGCGTTCCTTGGCGATCACCGTGGAGTACACCTGCCCGGTGGTCACGTTCGCGGAGGCATCCAATTTCTCGTCGAGGAAGCGCTCGTAGTGACCGATGTCCAGGTCGGTTTCCGCGCCGTCCTCCGTGACGAAGACCTCACCGTGCTGGAACGGGTTCATGGTCCCGGGATCCACGTTGAGGTACGGATCCAGCTTCTGCATGGTCACGGACAGTCCGCGTGAGCGGAGCAACATTCCCAGGGACGAGGCCGTCAGGCCCTTGCCGAGAGAGGAAGCTACACCACCCATGACGAAGATCTGTCGGGTCACTTTGCCGTTGTTCTGCGTGCCTGCCTCGCGGGCGGCGTTCTGAGCGTTCACCACGGAATTTCAGCCTACCATTCCAGTTGCGTTGAGTTGAGGGGCAGTTGTGTCATGCGGTTGCATCCCGTAGGAGCTCGCGGGCGTGCTCCCGCGCGGCTTCAGAGTTTTCGTGGCCCGCGAGCATGCGCGCCAGTTCCACCACGCGTTCCTCGTCCGTGAGCACTCTCACGTCCGACACCGTGGAATCCGAAGACTTGGTCACCAGCACGTGGTGGTCGGCGAAGGCCGCAACCTGCGGTAGGTGGGTCACCACGAGCACCTGGACGTTCTTGGCCAGCATCTTGAGGCGCCGACCGATCTCCACGGCCGCCTTTCCGCCCACGCCGGAGTCCACCTCGTCGAAAACAAAGGTCGGTACCGGGTCCACCTCGGAGAGCACCACTTCCAGCGACAGCATGATGCGGGAGAGCTCACCGCCGGAGGCGCCCTTGCCCAGGGGGCGAGGTTTGGCATCAGGGTGGGGGGCCAGCCTGAATTCGATCTCATCGCGCCCGTGCTCGGTGAACTGGTCTATCGGTTCCACCGAGACCACCAGCGAGGCGTTCGGCATGGCCAGGGCCGTGAGTTCCTTGCTCACGGCCCGGGAAAGCTTCTCGGCCGTCTTCCGGCGGATCCCCAGCATGGTCTGCGAGCGCTCCAGCAGTTCCTGGTGCAGCGCGTGAGCCTCGCTGCGCAGTTCCTCGTCGCGCTGCGGGTCGTCCACCAGATCGGAGAGCCGGCCGCGCGCGGTGTCGGCCCATTCGATGACTTCGTCGATCGTGGTTCCGTACTTGCGTGTGAGGCTCCGCAGTGCGTTGCGGCGCTGTTCCACCTGCGCAAGACGGGCCGGCCCGTCCTCGTCGAGACCGCTCGCGTACCCGGACAGGTCCGCGGCGACGTCGGCGGCGACCACCGTGAGTTCCCGGACGCGCGTGGCCAGCTCGGCCAGGTCCGCGTCCGCATCGGACTCGTGGTCCAGGGCTTGCTGCGCCAGTGACAGCAACGCCACGGCGTTGGCGGTGGGTTCGTCGTCCGTGTCCGTTCCGCTGAGCGCGGCCTGCGCGGTCAAGGCCGCGGACCGCAGGGCCTCGAGGTTGGTGAGCTTCTCGCTTTCGGCGTCCAGCTGGAGGTCTTCCCCGGAGATCGGCTCCACCGCGTCGATTTCCTCGAGCGCGGTGGTCAGGCTCTGAGCCTCCAGGGCCCGCTCGCGCATGTTCTCCTTGATCTCACGCAGGGTCGCCACAATGGTCCTGTAGCGAGCGAGTTTCGCACGGTAGGCGGTCAATTCCTTGGCGAGCGCCGCCCCCGCGTACTCGTCCAGGGCCTTGCGCTGGGCCACCGAGGACTTCAGTCGCAACTGGTCCGACTGGCCGTGCACGGCCACGAGGGTCTCCCCCACGGCACCCAGGGTGCCCACGGGAGCCGACCGGCCGCCCACGTGCGCGCGACTGCGGCCCTCGGCGGAGACGGTGCGGGACAGCAGGATCTGCGCCTCATCCCGGCCGTTCACGGTCTCGACGTCGACGACGCCGCCCGCCTCCTCCACGAGGTCTACCGCCCCGTGCGTAGCGGGCACCATGACGGTTGCCTCCGCCAGTGCCTTACCGCTTCCGGATCGCACGGCACCGGCATCCGCGCGGTTGCCCAAAAGCATGCCGAGGGCGGTGACGACCATGGTCTTACCGGCACCGGTCTCACCCGACAGGATGGACAGTCCGGGTCCCAGGGGCAGCACGGCATCCGTGATGACACCCAGGTCGTGAATATGGATTTCTTCGATCATCGGCTCGGGGTTTCACCTGACGAGGATTGCTCCGGGGACGGGTCGAGGACCTGATCCGCCGTATTGCCGTCTTGGGGGGACCTGGGGTCGTACGGGATTTCGCGCCCCACGCTCAACTTGGGAAAACCATTGGCTTCGGAAATCACGTTGTGCTTGGGCTGAACCATGGGAAGCGCGCTGGTCTTGGCCTCCTGTTGGTGACTGGGGAGCGGGCCGCGCCAGCCCGCAGTGGGCAGTTCGAACTTCTTGACCAGTCGTTCCGAGAACGGGGTCGCGTGCATGCGCGCCAAATTCACGGGCTTGTCGGAGCGGCGCACTTCAATGCGGCAACCCGGTGGTAGGTCGGCGGTGCGTCGGCCATCGCACCACAACACACCGCGGGCATCGGTGCGGGTGAGCACTTCCACCGCCATCATGGAGCGCGGTGAGATGACCAAGGGGCGTGAGAACAGCGCGTGTGCCGACAGCGGCACCAAGAGCAGCGCCTCGACCTCGGGCCACACCACGGGCCCGCCGGCGGAGAAGGCGTACGCGGTGGAACCCGTGGGGGTCGCCATGACCACACCGTCACAACCGAAGGTGGACAGCGGACGGCGGTCCACCTCGATGACCACTTCCACCATCTTCTCGCGGTTGCCCTTTTCGACGGAGGCCTCGTTGAGGGCCCAGGTGTGCAGAACTTTCTTCTGGTTCTCCCACACGGTCACGTCCAACGCCATACGACGTTCCACGGTGTAACGCCCATCGACAATTGCTTCCACGGTCTCCGTGAGCCCGGAGCGTTCCGATTCGGCCAAGAACCCCACGTGCCCCAGATTGACGCCCAACAGCGGGGTGTCCACGCCGCGGACGACTTCCGCGGCGCGCAGGATCGAGCCGTCACCACCCAGGACCATGACCAGTTCGATGTCGCGCAGGGCCACGTCTTCTTCGACGATCTCCACGGGTGCCATGGTCTGGCCGTCCGCCCGAAGCGCTTCCAGGTCTCGGCGCGACAGCACAGGAATCAGTCCGGCCTCATGCAATTGCGCACAGGACTGACGAGCGGCGTCTTTGGCGTCACGCCTGCCCGTGTGTGTCATGACCAAGATTTTCCGGCTCACGTGCTCGGGTCATCCTCCTGTGGTTCGGGCTGCGGTCCAAGAACTCTGCTAAGCCTACGCGAGCATTCAGACTCCCTGAACGATGCCTCGTTTACGGCACCAGACGAAGAACTCCACGTTACCGTCTTGACCCGGCAGGGGACTTTCCACCCGCCCCTTGACCTCCAGGCCGGCCCGGCCGGCGGCGGAAATCACGCCGTCCACGGCGCGGCGTCGTTCCCGTTCGGAGGTCACCACACCGGTGCGGGAGATGTTGTGGATCCCCACCTCGAATTGGGGTTTGACCATGAACAAGACGTCTCCCCCGTCCTTCGTGGCCCGGCCGAGGGCATCCGTGACCAGTGTCAACGAGATGAACGACAGGTCGCACACGGTCAGATCGGCGGGACCGCCAATCTGGTCCGTGGTCAGATAACGAACGTTGAGACCTTCGAACACGCGCACGCGCTCGTCACCGCGCAGTTCGGGCACCAGCTGATCGTGTCCCACATCGACCGCGACCACTTCGCGGGCACCGCGGCGCAGCAACACGTCCGTGAATCCACCGGTGGATGCACCGGCATCCAGGCAGCGCAGTCCGGCCGGGTCGATCTCGGTGAAGGTATTCAGGGCGCCCACCAGTTTGTGACCGGCCCGGCTGACGTACTCCTCCGCCGCCGACGCCGCCACCTCCAGCTGGTCCTCGTCACCCACCTTCAGGGACGGCTTGGTGCACGGGGAACCGTTGACCCTAACGCGCCCGTCCCGGATCCACGACGCCGCGAGCGTCCGGGATCGTGCGAGCCCCCGCGCGACCAGGGCTTGGTCCAACCGCCGGTTCACTGGCCCGTGAGTCCCGCGGGAAGGGAACCGGGGTGCTGATTGAGAACCGATTCCAGTTCCGCGTGGAGCTGTCGGTAGGCCGCCGCTCGTTCGTTCACGGGCAGCTCGCTCACCGCGGCTTCCTGGGCGAGCACCCGGTCCACCGGGTCCAGCCCGGTGACGGGCACGGCATCCGGTTCTTGCTCGCTCCAGACCGCGTTCGTGCGCTGGTCGCTCATGATTCGCTCACCCATGTCACGTCGGGATCGGTCGGCGCTTCCGCCTCGGGGTGCAGGGCCCACCACGCGGCACACGCCGCGCGCCAACCGTCCAGGCTGTTCTCGGAGGCTCGCACCGTCACCGCGTTCTCCCGTGCCACGGCTGTCGCGTCACGGCAGGTGGCGGTCACATCATGATCCTCGTGGGTCACCTGGGGTTCGGGATAGACCGCGAACAGCTCCCGCAGGTTACCCAGCAGGTATGTGGGACGTTCCCGATCGCACGCGCGCAACACGGTCTCCGGCGTGTCGACACCCGTGAACACCTCGATACTGGCCATGCCCGCGGCGTGGGCCCCCCGAATATCCGTGTCGAGCCGGTCGCCGACCACCACGGGCCGCCGGCTCCTGGCTCGCTCCGCAGCTTCGTGGAACACCGGAGCCTGCGGCTTACCCGCCACGATGGGCTCCCGTCCGGTGGCCGCCGCCACCGCTGCCACGAGCGTGCCGTTGCCCGGCGCAATGCCGCGTTCCTTGGGGATCGTGCGGTCCGTGTTGGTCGCACACCACAGCACGGATTCATCGGCCAACGTGTACGCCGCCTCGGCCAGTTGTTCCCAGCCCAGTTGCGGGTTGAACCCCTGCACCACCGCGGCGGGATCCTCAGCCTGCGACCACACCGGGGTCAGACCCACGGCGCTGATTTCGTCCGCGAGCGCTTGCGCACCGGTGATCAGCACCCTGGAGTTTTCGGGCAGTCGATCGGCCAGCAGCTTCGCGGCCGCCTGTGCGGAGCTGGCCACGGAACTCGCCCGAGTGGGTGCACCCAGCTGCGAGATATGCTCCGCCACGGCGGCCGGTGGGCGTGACGCATTGTTCGTCACGTACATCACCGGTACGCCCATCTCCACAGCGCGGTTCAGCGATTCGGGTCCGCCGTCAATGGCATCGGGGCCCGCGTAGACCACGCCGTCCAGATCACACAACAGCGCGTCGAAGCGCCGGATCAGCGGCTCATCGGTCATGGTTCTCGAAATCATCACCGGTCTCGGGTGCGTTCTCGGGACCGTCGGCG
>NZ_JAUNPE010000080.1:0-4172 GCF_030536815.1 Kocuria sp. | reverse complement strand
CGTCCGCTGCATCGGTGGTCTCCGGTGATTCAGAGGTTTCGGACGAGTCGGCGGAATCGGCGGCGTTCTCGCTGTGGCGTTCTCCGGCCTCACGGACGGTTTCCCTGGCGGCGTCGAGATCGATGTCGTCACCGAGGTCCACGATCTCCGGTTCGGAGAACTGGCCCAGTCCGAGCGCGGCCTCGGCCACGATGGCTTGGCGTTCCCAACTCAACGATTCCTTGTCGCGACCCACGCCGCGCAGGGCCTGCGCGTACGCACGGAACAGGCGCGGGCTGTAGGAGAAGCCGCGGTTCTTGTCGAGCTGCGGGATCTGCAGGGCTTCCAGTGCGGCCTGGCTGTTACCGACATCCGCGTGGATCCCGGATACAACCATGGCCAGTTCCACCTTGCCGGTGGCGTCCAGTTTCTCCGCCGCGGCCGATTGGGCCTCTTCGAGGGCTTTATCGACCTTGCCCAGCGCCCGCTGGCAATCCACCATCAGCGGCAGATGTTCTTCCGAACCGGAAATGCGGCGATGGGTGCGCAATTCCTTCAGTGCCAGCGCGTAGTCCTCGGCGGCGTAGGCCGCCACTCCCGTGGCTTCGCGGACCGCGGCAATGCGGCCGGCCTTGCGCACCGCGGCATTGGCGTGTTCGAGCGCGAACTCCGGATCGACCTCCAAATAGCGCGCGGCCATGACCAGGTGCTGAGCCACTCGCTCCGCATTGCGCGGTTCGAGTGCCTCCAGCTGACGACGCGTGGGCTTGTCGATCTCGCGACCCGTGACGTCCTCGTCAATATCAGGTGCGATGAACCGCGGTTTGTCCAGGTCATTGAGGTCCCGACGGGTCATCCGCTCTTCGCGGTCCGCATCCCTGCGGCGATCATCGCCACCAAAGTTGTCCCGCCGCCGATCGTCACGACGTCGGTCATCGCGGCGCCCGCCGGAACGGTCATCCCGGCGGAAATCCTTACGACCGTCTGGACGGCCGTCTGAACGGCCGCCACGATCGTTGCGGCGGTCGTCCCGGCGGTAGTCTCTGCGGTCTCCACCTCGATCATCACGGCGACCATCGACGGGGCGACGATCATCACGGCGGTCTGCGCCGCGGTCGTCCCGGCGGTCCTCGCGGCGATCTTGCGAACCACCACGGTCGTCCCAGGTGCGGCTGCGGTTGCCGGTCTCACGCTTGCGTTCCCAGTCACCGCTGCGGCGCTCCGAACGGTGGCCGTCCTTGCGGTCCTGGAAGCGGTCGAACTGACGGCTAGGGCCCTTGCGGTCACCGGAACGGCCGTCCGAGCGATCATTACGCGGGCGGTCATCCCACCGGCGGGGTTCGCGGCGGTCTTCGCCGCCCCCGTTCTCCCGACCGCGATCCTCGCGACGGTCTCCTCCGCGAGCGCCTTCAGCGCGCTCGCTGCGGCCCCCTCCATGGCGATCGTCTCGACGATCCCGGGAGTCGCCGCGGTCCTGCCAGGAGCGACCCCCGCGGTTGTTCCAGCCACCGGACCCACCCGAGGCGCGGCGCCGGTCTCCGCCGGAACGCTCGGAATTGTCGCGGGAACCGTACTGTTCGGAATCGGTCAAAGGGATCTCCTTGTGGGGCCTGCGGCCCAAACGCGTGGAAGCGACAGGATGTGTCGCGGTAGTCTTCATTGCATTCTACAAAGGGGACGCGGTCGGCGCCCCCTCGACCGTGGGTCAGCTTGGTCACCGCCCTGTGTAACGGACGGTGCCAGCTACTTCGAGACGGTCACAATCGTGAGAACGTGTCGATAACCCATTGCCCCTCCTTGTCCCGAGAGATTTTGAATCATGAGTCTTCGTTCTCTGTCCAAAAACCTGCTGCTGCGGGTACTGGTGGCCATTGTGCTGGGCATCGTCTGTGGGATGTTCTTCCCAGAGGGTGTCGCGCGATTGTTCCTCACCTTCAATGGCATTTTCAGCCAGTTCCTGGGATTCCTGATTCCCGTACTGATCGTGGCGCTGGTGACCCCGGCCATTGCGGACCTCGGGCGCGGCGCGGGCAAGTGGCTGGCCGTGACCGCGGGAATCGCCTACGGATCCACTGTCTTTGCCGGCCTCCTGACGTTTTTGGTGGCCAAGGCCAGCTACCCGTGGTTGTTGGGTGATCGGGGCTCAGTCGGTTCCCTGGAAAACCCCGAAGATCATGCGCTGTCCGGGTTCTTCGAGATCACCATGCCTCCGGTCTTCGACGTGATGACCGCCCTGGTGCTCTCCTTCTGCCTGGGTGTCGGGATCACCATGGTCAAGGGCAACTCGCTGCACAAGGGGTTCGACGAGCTGCGCATCATCATCATGATGATCGTGGAAAAAATCATTATCCCGCTGCTGCCCATTTACATCTTTGGCATGTTCATGAGCATCACCATGAACGGCCAGATCACCACCATCATTTCCACGTTCATCCGCATCGTGGTCCTGGCGTTCATCATGACCGTGGTCATCCTGATCATTCAGTACGTGGTGGCCGGAATCATTGCCAAACGCAATCCGTTCGTGCTGCTCAAGAACATGCTCCCGGCGTACGCCACCGCACTCGGTACGTCCTCCTCCGCCGCGACCATTCCGGTGACGCTCAAGTGCGCGGCTCGTAACGGTGTGGACGATCGCGTGGCCGGGTTCACCATTCCCCTGTGTGCCACGATCCATCTATCCGGTTCAACCATGAAAATCGTCCTGTTCTCGTTGGCGATCATGACGATCACGGGCACGCCCATCAACTCGTGGCAGTACGTGGGCTTCATTTTCCTTCTGGGCATCACCATGGTGGCCGCTCCCGGTGTGCCCGGCGGTGCCATCATGGCCGCGGTGGGCATTCTGCAGTCCGCGCTCGGGTTCGACGAGACGGCCGTGGGCCTCATGATCGCCACGTACATCGCGATCGACTCGTTCGGCACCGCGTGCAACGTCACCGGTGACGGCGCCATCGCGACCATCATGGATCGCATCCTCAAGAACCGCCGTCACGACCTGAAGGCCCCGGAGGACTCCCCCGTCTCGGCCTGAGGGATCTGTGAGCTCTCCGAGCGACGACGGCGCCGCGCGGGCAATGCTCGTGCGGCGCCGTCGTCCATTAATCCCCTCGGTGGTTGTGGGAAGACGCACCGCCGGATTGAATGGGTGCATCATGGCGCGCTCGTCCGCGCCGAGCACGAGGCCCCCAGCCCGAGGAGTCCGAACCGTGATGAACAGCGAAGCGCAAAATTTCGACGGTACCTACGAGGTGATCGACGACCGCCCGGCGATTGTTTTCGAACGCGAGTATCCGGTGGCTCCGTCCCAGCTGTGGACGACCGTGGCCACAGCACCCGCCATGAGTCGTTGGTTCCCCTCCAGAGTGCAACTCAATGCGCATCAGGGCGGCGGCATCGTATTCACCGGTGACCCGCACATGGAGTCCAGCACCGGTACGGTGACGAATTGGGAACCGGAACGCCATTGGTCGTTCACCTGGGGAGACTCCGAAATCGATATTTCCGTCGAGCCGAGCGGGGAGGGCAGCAAACTCACGTTCATAGAGTTTCTTGAGGCGGAGAACACCGCGGCCCGTAATGCCGCCGGGTGGCACGTGTGCCTACACGCCATGCAGAGTGTGCTCACCGGTGACACGATGACCACGCCCCTGGACTGGGAACCTGTGTACCGCGGATATGCAGAGAAGGCTTTGCCGACCGGCGCTGTGGTGCCCGGAATCAACGACAGGAACTGACGACCAACGTGAGGAAAGCGAGGGCCTCATCCCGTCTCGGGGTGAGGCCCTCGCTGGGTTTGGAGACCCACCGATGGTGTGGAAACGGCCTCAAACATCCTCCGGGAAATCGACACCCACATAGTCATGGTGACTCGCCACGCTCGCCCAGGAGTCCTCCGGCGTGCCCTGGCAGCCGGCGTCAAGGGCTTCGTACCCAAATCGACCCCTTCGGAGAAACTGGCCGAAGTCATCCGTGCCGTGGTCAGCGGTGCACGCTACGTGGACCCGGAAATTGCCGCCAGCGCACTCACCGGCACGGACTGCCCGCTCACCGGACGGGAGCTCGACGTGCTCCGTGCGACCACGGAACACGACACCCTTGCGCGCACCGCTGCGGAGCTGCACCTGGCCCCGGGCACGGTCAGGAACTACGTGTCCGCTGCCATCGCCAAGCTGGGCGTCAGCGGCCGACAT
>NZ_JAUNPE010000229.1 GCF_030536815.1 Kocuria sp. | reverse complement strand
CCTACCTGGTGGCCGAGCAGGTCGACCCCGAGCAGTACATGGACTTCACCCAGGAAATCTTCTCCCACCAGGGCACCGGTGGTTTGAGCAACGACGAGATCGCTGAGATCGCGTCCAAGCACGGCGCCGACGTGAGCGCCGATCAACTGGGCGAGAACACCTACCGGCCCATGATCAACATCATGGCCCAGGAGTCCGTGGCGAACGGGATCGCCGGCACACCCACCATTTTCGTGGACGGCGAGCGCTACGCCCAGGGTGATTTCGAGAAGGCCCTCAACGACGCCATTGAGGCCAAGAAATAAAATCGAATACGGGTTCACCGACGGTCTTCGAACGTCGCTGAAGCGGGTCCGGCACCACAGGGTGCGGGCCCGCTTGTTCATTGTCACCGTGATGTGGGTATCATAGACTGAAAATCCGCTCAGGCGGTTTCACTAGTGGCATCGTGCAAAGGAGCATGAGGATGAGTTCAACTTTCCAAGCAGCTGTGGTTCACAATTTCGGTGATGAACTCACCATTGACGAAGTCGAGATTCCCCAACCGGGGCCGGGGCAGGCACTCGTCAAATTGATCGCGTCCGGTGTTTGCCACACGGACCTGCATGCGGCCCAGGGCGACTGGCCGGTGAAGCCCACCCTCCCTCTCATTCCCGGACACGAGGGCGTGGGAACCGTGGTCTCCGTGGGGGAAGGAGTGGATGACCTCAAGGAGGGTGACCTGGTAGGTAACGCCTGGCTGGGCAGTTCCTGCGGCAACTGCCAGTACTGTCGGGCCGGGTGGGAGACCTTGTGCGAGGAACAAACCAACTCGGGATATTCGTCCAACGGTTCATTTGGTGAGTACATGCTGGTGGACGCCAAATTCGCGGCCCGCATTCCCGAGGGGGCAGATCCATACGAAGTGGCGCCGGTCCTGTGCGCCGGGGTCACCGTGTACAAGGGACTCAAGGAAACCGAGGTGCGGCCCGGTGAATGGGTCGTGATCTCCGGAATCGGTGGCCTGGGCCACCTTGCCGTGCAGTACGCCGTGGCCATGGGCATGCGGGTCGCCGCGGTGGATGTCGCCGACGACAAGCTCGCGTTGGCCAAGAAGCACGGCGCCGAAGTCCTGGTGAACGCGTTCGCGGCGGATCCGGTCGAGACCATTCAACGGGAGATCGGCGGCGCCCACGGTGTGCTGGTTACCGCCGTGCACCCTGATGCCTTCGGCCAAGCCATCGGCATGACACGACGCAGGGGAACCATCGTGTTCAACGGCCTGCCCCCGGGAGAGTTCCCCGCGCCCATTTTCGACATCGTGCTCAAACGGCTCACGATTCGCGGTTCCATTGTGGGTACCCGCAAGGACATGGAGGAGGCCTTGGACTTCTACTCCCGCGGCCTGATCCACCCCACGTTCCATACCCGTGAGCTCGGGGAGATCAACCAGATCTTCGACGAGATGCGCCACGCCAAGATCGACGGCCGCGTGGTGATCAAGTACCAGTAGGCTGCTGGTCTATTCGGTGGGCAGGGCCGGGCGCGCCAGAATTTCGGTGTGCAGCATCGCAAACCACGCGTCCGGCTCTTTCGACCAGACCTCCCACGCCGCGGATATCCCGTCGAGTTCCGGCTGCGTACTCAGTCCCAGCTCGAGGGCCCGGTCCCCGTACGACGACGCCCGCACCCGGCCAGCCCACGACTCACCCCACCAACGGGTGGCCCGTGCCGAGGCGTAGCTCCACGACGACGTCGTGACCCTCGTGTCTCGCAAACCCGCCATGCGCGCCCATGACTTCAAGTGCCGGCCAGCATCCGGTTCGCCTCGATTGGCCCGCGCCATGGAGCGGTAGAGCTCGAGCCACCGACTCAGTCCCGCGGATTGCGGGAACCAGGCCATGGATGCGTAGTCCGCGTCCCTCACCGCGATCAAACCGTTCGGGGTGCACACCCGTGACATCTCCCGCAGGGCGGCCACGGGATCGGGTAGATGCTGAAGGACCTGATGGGCGTGCACGATGTCAAAGCTGCCGTCCTCGAAGGGAAGGGCGTAGACATCGGCGATCCGGAAAATGACGTTGGGCAACCCCCGCTCCCGGGCGGCGTCGGCGGCGGAAGTGATGGCCTCAAGCGACTGGTCCATGCCGATCACCCTGCCCGGGGCCACCGTCTCAGCGAGGTCCAGGGTGATGGATCCCGGCCCACAACCAATATCCAGTAGGGATACGCCGGGGCTGAGCTCGGGCAACAGGTAGGCCGCGGAATCCGCAGCGCGCCGGGTGCCGTGGGACGCTAGGACCGAGGGCGCATGACCGTGAGAGTAGAAGCTCATGGCAACGGTTTACCACTTGCCCACAGTGGATAGAAGTACCGCCCGGATGCTGGAACGAGCACCCGGGCAGTGCAATGGTGGAGCCCCCTGCCGGATTCGAACCGGCGACCCTCTGTTTACAAGACAGATGCTCTGGCCATCTGAGCTAAGGGGGCGTGCCCGTTGCCGAGTGCCGTGGCGCGGCGGTGGGACCGCTCCATGGTACTGGACAACTCCGGTTTGGACGAACCGCAAGGTCGGGGTGGGGGAGCATTGCCACTGGGGACGTCCGTACTGAGTTAGGAATGACTCACTATCGAGTGGCAGTCAAACGTGATTTCATGACAGTCATGGAAATCAAGGGAAAACTTGCCCAGGCCATCAACGATCAAATCACCATGGAGCTGCAGGCCACCGTCGTGTATCGCCAGC
>NZ_JAUNPE010000079.1 GCF_030536815.1 Kocuria sp. | reverse complement strand
CGTCCAGGCCACGCAGGCCGCGCAGGATCTCCAGAACCTCGCGGCTGGTCATGCCGCCGGCCTCGGGAGTGCCGGTGCCGGGTGCGTGGGCGGGATCCAGGACGTCGATGTCGAGGGAGATGTAGAGCGGGCGCCCGCCCACGTGCTCGCGCAGGGTGCGCACCACCTCATCCACGCCGGAGCGCATGATGTCAGCGGAGGAGACGATCCGGAAACCGAAGGACGCGTCGTCCTCCAGGTCCTTGGTCCCGTAGAGCGGTCCGCGGGTGCCCACGTGTATGACGGCGTCCGTGTCGATGATGCCCTCTTCGAACGCGCGGCGGAACGGTGTGCCGTGCGTGAACTCCGCACCGAAATAGGTGTCCCACGTGTCCAGGTGCGCGTCGAAATGCAGCAGCGCGATCTTGCCGTGCCGGGAATGAGCGGCACGCATCAGAGGCAGCGCAATGGTGTGATCCCCACCGATGGCCACGATCTTGGTGTCCGAACCCATGAGTTCCAGCGCGCCGGTCTCAATGGCCGAAATCGCGTCCTTGATGTCGAACGGGTTACCCACCAGGTCCCCGGCGTCCGCGACCTGCAGGTGCGCGAACGGCGAATGGTTCTGAGCCGGGTTGTAGGGGCGCAGCAGCCGTGAGGATTCCCGCACGTGATTGGGGCCGAAACGCGCGCCGGAGCGGTAGGAGACGCCGGAGTCGAACGGGATTCCAACCACGGCAATGTCCGTGTGGTCGACCTGATCCGTGCGCGGCAAGCGGGCGAACGTGGCGGGTCCAGCCCACCGCGGGGTGAGGGCGGCGTTGACCGGGCCCACACGTTCGTGCCCGTCAGCCGTGGTTTCCACAATGCGTTCCGGTTCCATGGGTTCTCCCTTCTTCCCGAGGATCACTCGGGGCACCACACGCTCCGGGGGCGACCAGGATGTGGTCGGCTCGGAGTCTCAGCAGTGCTATTTTTTTGTGACCTAGTGCATAAACCCTATGCCCTGGACCCGTTTCGCGAGCTCATCCCCGCGCGTCACGGCAGCCCCCGCCGTGCCCCAAGGAGAACCCTTCATGAATGTTCTTGTCATCGTGCTGTACCTGGTGGCCATGGTGGTCATCGGCCTGTGGGCGGCACGCCGGGCCAAGACGGCCACGGATTACCGCGTGGCCGGCCGGCGGCTCGGCCCCGGTCTGTACACCTCCACCATGGCCGCGGTGGTCCTGGGCGGTGCGTCCACCGTGGGCGGCGTGGGTTTGGGCTACCAGTACGGGATCTCCGGCATGTGGCTCGTGGTCGCCATCGCCACCGGCCTGGCCGCGCTGAGCCTCTTCTTCGCCGGGCGCATCCAGTCGCTCAAGGTCTTCACGGTCTCGCAGATGCTGCAGTTGCGCTATGGGGACCGCGGCGGTGCCAGCGCGTCGTCGTTCGTGATGCTTGCCTACACGCTGATGATCTCGGTGACCTCCACGGCGGCCTACGCGTCGATTTTCTCCGTGCTGTTCCCCATTTCCCGCCCGTGGGCCATTCTGCTGGGCGGTGCCGTGGTGATCGCGTATTCCGTGCTGGGCGGCATGTGGTCCATTACCCTCACCGACTTGATGCAGTTCGTGTTCATGACCGTGGGCATGTTCCTGGTCCTGCTGCCGTTCTCGATCTCCGCCGCCGGCGGCATTTCCGGGCTGACCGAGCGGCTCGACTCCACTTACTTCGAGTGGGGCTCCATGGGCTCCCAGGCAATCATCACGCAGTTCGTGGTCTACGGCTTTGGCATGCTGATCGGCCAGGACATCTGGCAGCGTGTCTTCACGGCACGTTCGCCGCAGGTCGCGCGGTGGGCCGGTCTGGGTGCCGCCGTTTACGTGGCTCTGTACGGTGTGGCCGGTGCGCTCATCGGCACCGCCGCGGCGGCCGTGCTCCCCAATCTCTCCGTACCAGAAGAGGCGTTCGCCGCCATGGCCCAGATGCACGTTCCCGCCGGCCTGGGTGGCGTGGTGCTCGCCGCCGGTGTCGCGGCCATGATGTCCACGGCCTCCGGCGCCATGATCGCCGCCTCCACGGTGGCCCGCGTTGACGTGGTCCCCACCCTCAAGGGTCTGTTCGGGGCTTCCCCCGACGACGTCGCTCGCGCCCGCTCCGAGGACGCCTCCGTTTTCAAGGACCGCGTCTACGTGGTGGTCGTGGGACTGGTGGTCACGTTCGTCTCCATGCTGGTCCCGTCCACCGTGGTGGCCCTGACCATTGCGTACAACGTGCTGGTTGGCGGGCTGTTGGTCGCCATTCTGGGCGGGCTGGTCTGGAAGCGCGGCACGGCAATGGGCGCGGCCGGATCCATGGCCGTGGGCTCATTGGTCACACTGGTGTCGATGGCTGTGTTCGGTGTGCTCGCCAACTCCCCCATTTACCTGGGTCTCCTGACCTCGCTGCTCGTGTACGTAGTGGTGTCACTGCTGACCAAGCGCACCTCGACGGAGGTTTCCGCCAAGTGGTCCCGCCGGATCAAGGAGGCCACGTCCTGAGCGAGAACCCAGGCCCATGGCGGTCCCGGAGAGTTGAGATATCAGGGATGCATACGGTTCGGCTGCCGTAATCCCTGGTCATTCTTGGCGGGCGCGGTTAGCCTGGTAAGCATGCTGATGGTAACGCGCCTCGACCCACCATGGGTCCGGCCACATCGGCGTGACCTCTAGGAGGATCACGTGTTCACTCATCGCCAAACACTTCAGTACAACTCCACCCCCGAAGCCCCTGACGCGGTCTACGCCCGCAAGCTACAAGAGGTGATCGGTGGTCAGTACGGGGAAATCACCGTGGCCATGCAGTACAGCTTCCAGGCATGGAACGCTCATATTCCCGGTAAGTACCGGGACATGCTCTTCGGCACCGCCGCCGAGGAGTTCGGCCACGTGGAAATGCTCGCCACCATGGTTGCCCAGCTGTTGGAAAAGGCACCCCTGGGCATCACGGAGGAAGCCATTCAGAACGACCCCGCCGTGGCCGCCGTGATCGGTGGCACCGATGTGCAGCACGGGATCGTCGCCGGCGCCGGTGCCCGCCCCGTGGACTCGATGGGCAACCCATGGTCCGGCTCCTACGTCACCGCCAGCGGTAACCTCCTGGCGGACATGACGTCCAACATCAACGCCGAGATGCAGGGCCGCACCCAGGTGGCAAGGCTCTACCACATGACCGACGACCACGGGATCCGGGACATGCTCTCGTTCCTGCTGGCCCGCGACACCATGCACCAGAACCAGTGGGTCGCAGCGGTCAAGGAACTTCAGGAGGACGGGCTGGAGGAGATGCCCACGCCGTCGAACTTCCCGCAGTCCAAGGAGGCCACCGAGTACTCCTACGACTACTACAACTTCTCGGACGGGCCCGCCGCCGCCGAGGGCTCCTGGGCCTCGGGACCCACTCCCGACGGCAAGGGAACCTTCGGGTACCAGGCCGAACCGATGGCCGGGGTGCCCATGCCGCCGCCCACCCACCCGGATGCCCGTTTCTACGGAACCACCGAGCAGCCCAATATGGTGGAGAAGGCTGCCGGCAGGATCCAGGACAAGCTCAACAAGGAGTAGTCTCCGCGCGTTCATCACTTGAGAGCGGCTCCTTGCCACGGGCGGGGGGCCGCTCCTCCATATCCTGGGCTTTGCCTCCGAGGACACGAGACGGTGGGTGGTGTGGTGGCTCCCGCGTGCCGCGCCCTTTACAGTGCTGAACATCACTACTTCTGGAAGGACGTCGCCTCGTGACCACTCAGACCGAAGCACCCGAGCGCACCCAACACCCGGAGCGCACCGTGGCTCGCGCGGTCCTGGAGACCCTGCGCGGCTACGGGATCGACACGGTGTTCGGCATTCCGGGCACGCACTCGCTCGAGTTCTACCGGCCGCTGCGCGCGCTGGGGATCCGGGCGATCACCACGCGGCACGAGCAGGGCGCGTCCTACGGCGCGGACGGCTGGTCGCAGGTGCGCGGGCTGCCGGGCGTGGTCATCACGACCTCCGGGCCGGGGCTGCTGAATTCGCTCTCCGGTGCGGCCACCGCCTACGCCGAATCCCGACCCATGATCCTGCTGTCCCCGGGACGCCCGGTGGGGCAGGATTTCCGGGACATCGGGTCGCTGCACGAGACCAAGAACCCTTCCGCGGCCGTCAACGCCATCGTGGGTCAGTCCCGCCGCGTGACCTCCGGGGCCGAGGCCGTGATCATGATTCACGACGCCATGCGCGACTTCACCCACTCCCGCCCGCGGCCCATCCACATTGAAATTCCGCTGGACATCCTGGAGGGCCCGGCGGACGTTCCCGCCTCAGCTACTGCCCCGCGCCCCCTGGGTGCACCGCAACCCGCACCGGCGTCCGACGTCGCCGCGGCGGCTACCGCTCTCGCCGCAGCGTCCCGCCCGGTCATCTTGGCCGGTGGCGGCTCGTTGGCCGCGGGCCCTCGGTTGCTGGAGCTGGCTGAGCTGCTCGAAGCTCCCGTGATCACCACGACCAACGGTAAGGGCGCGATCCCGGAGAAGCACCGGTTGTCCCTGGGCGCGGACCTTCGACTGAGCACCGCGCATTCATTCCTGCGCACCGCCGATGCCCTGTTGGTCATCGGCTCCAAGGTGGGCGAGGCGGAGCTGTGGGGCGGCGACATCACCCCCCGGGGCCCGATCATTCGCGTGGACATCATGCGCGATCAAATGCTGTGCAACCTCACGCCGGACATCGAGGTTCCCGGCAATTCGTCCGCCGTGGTGTCGCAGTTGCTGGAGGCGCTGCGCGCGGAAGGTGGGAGCGGCGTCGGCGAGCGCGAAGCCCCGGATTTACGGGAAGTCTTCGACGCCATGGACAACGAGGGCCGCCAGTGGGCTCCGGACCTGGCCGCGCTCAACGAGACGATCATGGAGGTGGTCCCGGACAACACGATCATGGCCGGCGACTCGTCCCAGGTGACGTACATGGGGTCCACCACGTTCTTCCGCGCACCCACCCCGCACTCGCTGCTGTACATGGGCACGTACGCAACCCTGGGTTACGGACTGCCCGCGGCGATCGGTGCCAAGTTGGCCGCCCCGGATCGTCCGGTGGTGTGCCTGCTGGGCGACGGTGCCCTGATGTTCAGCATCCAGGAACTGATGACCGCGGTGGAACTCGACCTGGACCTGCCGATCATTTGCGTGGACAACGGGGGGTACGGCGAGATTCGGCAGGGCATGGTGGACCGTGACATCGACCCGTTGGCCGTGGACCTCGAACAGCCGGACTGGGTGCAGCTCGCGGAAGCCTTTGGTGCTACCGGGTTGTCCGCGACCATGGACAGCCTGGCCTCCACGGTGCAGCAGGCGCTGAGCATCTGCGGCCCGAGCCTGGTGCACCTGCAAATCTGACCCCGGAGCCACCCGCAGCCCGATCGACGTTACGACCACCCGCCACCGCAGCCTGTCATCTGATCGACGGTAACGCCCTGAAACTCGGAAAGTCGGGTCGAAAGGTCGATCAAATGACGCGGTGGCGAGTACCAAGGGTCGTAACGTCGATCAGCGTGGGTGTGCGGCGTGCCAGCGACCCCTATGCCGCGGCTGCTCCCAGGTACCCGTTGGGATCCAGGACGAACTTGGTGGCCGCACCGCGATCGAATTGCTCGTACCCCTGGGGTGCATCCTCCAGGGGAATCGCCACGGCATTGACCGCCTTGGCGATGTGGATCCGGTCGTGCAGGATGGCCATCATCAGCTGCCGGTTGTACTTCATGACGGGGCACTGACCCGTGGTGAAGGCCAGGGACTTCGCCCAACCCGTACCCAGGGACAGGGACAGGGATCCCTTTTGCGAAGCCTCATCAATGCCGCCCGGATCGCCGGTAACGTAAAGCCCCGGAATGCCGAGTTCGCCGCCCGCGCGAGTGATATCCATGAGTGAGTTGAGCACGGTGGCGGGCGCTTCTTCGGCGTCCTTGCCGTGACCGCGCGCCTCGAAACCAACCGCGTCAATGGCGCAATCCACCTCGGGGACGCCCAGAATCTGCTCAATCTGATCCTGCGGATCACCCTCCGTGAGGTTGACCGTCTCGCACCCGAAACTGCGGGCCTGCGCCAGTCGATCCTCGTTCATATCGGCCACGATGACCACGGCCGCACCGAGCAGCAACGCCGACGCCGCCGCGGCAAGCCCCACGGGCCCCGCACCGGCGATGTACACGGTCGAACCAACCGTGACCCCGGAGGTCACGGCACCGTG
Organism: Kocuria sp.; assembly: GCF_030536815.1. Lineage (GTDB taxonomy): Bacteria > Actinomycetota > Actinomycetes > Actinomycetales > Micrococcaceae > Kocuria > Kocuria gwangalliensis. The sequence goes on along the minus strand of NZ_JAUNPE010000079.1, from coordinate 4,905 downwards.
GAACCCTGTGGGCAGAATGTCCGAGAGCATGGTCAGGTCCATGATTTTCTCCAGGGCCTGGTCCCGATCGGGGAACTTCAACAGGTTCCAGTCCGCGTAGGGCACCAGGACGTACTGCGCTTGTCCTCCGACCCAGCCGCCCATGTCGACGTAACCGTAGGCGGAACCCGGACGGTCCGGGTTCACATTCAAACAAATGCCCGTTTTGCGTTCCTTACAGTTGCGGCACCGACCGCAGGAAATGTTGAACGGGACCGAGCAAATGTCACCGACCTTGATGAACTCGACACCGGGCCCCACCTCGACGACTTCTCCGGTGATTTCATGTCCCAGGACCAGATCCTGGGGAGCCGTGGTTCGACCGCGCACCATGTGCTGATCGGAGCCGCAAATGTTGGTGGCAATGGTTTTCAGAATGACGCCGTGGGGAACCTTGCGCCCCACATTGGCCGGGTTCACGCCCGGACCGTCCTTGAGTTCGAACTCCGGGTAGGGGGTGTCAATGACTTGGACCTTGCCTGGACCTTCGTAAGCAACCGCTCGATTGTCGGCCATAACGGATCTTCCTCCCGATGAGCTACATGCGTGCTTTTTTGTGATGTGAATCACACACGGTCCTGTCCATCGTACTCCCCGGGCTTCTATGGTTAATGCATGAACCGGCCGTTCACATCACTCGTGAAGAAGATCCTCAACGCCCGTGGGGGCAGACCAGAGGCATTCCTGGTTTTCCAACACCACCCCGAGACCTCTGATGCACCGCTCGTGGCACTCACCCGCACTGAGTTCACTGCCCGCGCCATCGAGAAGCAACAACTGTCCGTCCGGCCCACGTATCGCGTGACGTGGCAGCGCTTCACCATTCCTGACGCGACCGCAGTGGGCGACGGCGACCAGCTGTTCGTTGTTGTCGAGGGCAACCGCAGCCGGCATTCCCATGCGCCGGTGGAGCGCAACCCGAAACCACTGGGCGTTTTCGCCACCGAGAAGGCCGCACAACAGGTCAACGGCGCAAAACACCTCCGGGCGGTGACCGTTGGCTGGCAGGACCTCAATGTGTGGGATCACCTGGACCGATCATGAAAACCGCAGACACTCCTGCTATCCATGACTCATGACCCGGGCCGCTGAACACTTCGACATTCTCATTGTCGGCGCCGGCCTGAGTGGTATTGGCGCGGCCTGCATACTGAGTCGGGACCACCCGCACAAGACCATTGGCATTCTGGAGTCCCGCGGCGCCACCGGAGGTACATGGGACCTGTTCCGCTACCCCGGTGTGCGCGCAGATTCGGATCTGTATACCTTTGGCTACGGATTTCGGCCGTGGAGCGGGCCGCAGTCCATTGCGGAGGGCTCGGCCATCCTGCAGTACATCCGTGAGACCGCCGACGAGTACGGCGTGAACGATCTCATTCGTTTCAACCAGCGCATGGTTGCCGCGGACTGGTCCTCCCGGCACGGTCACTGGTGCGTCACCGTGGAACGTACCGCCGCACCTGTTGACCGCGGCTCCGACCTCGACCACGGCGCTCGGCGGCCCTCTGCGCGGGGCCCCGCGGCGTCGTCGGCGACAAGCGAACCCTCCGGAACGGGCGAGTATCTGGAGCTGACGGCATCCTGGCTTTTCAACGCGACCGGCTATTACCGCTACGACAAACCCAACGAGCCGGACATCAGGGGCCTGCGGCACTTCGCGGGCACGGTGGTGCACCCGCAATTGTGGCCCCGGGACATGGCGGTCGCGGGTAAGAACGTGGTGGTCATCGGCAGTGGTGCCACCGCCGTCTCACTGCTGCCGGCGCTCGTGGACCGGGGCGCGGACGTGACCATGGTGCAACGCACGCCCAGTTACATCATTCCCGTTCCCACGCAGAATCGGCTGGCCAAGGCGCTGAAGCCTCGCCTGGGTGAGGAGCGGACCGCGCACGTGGCCCGAGCGGTCGCCACGCGCCAGCAGCGGCTGCTCTGGAAGACGAGCAAGATCGCGCCGCACCTGGTCAAAGGCGCGATCGCGGCCGTCAACAAGACGCAACTGCCCGACCACGTGTCCGTCAGGGAGCATTTCAATCCGCCCTACAAACCATGGGATCAACGCGTGTGTGTGGCTCCCGGCGGGGATTTCCACCGTGCCCTGAAATCCGAGCGCGGTCACGTGGTCACGGGGAGCATCGACGAAATCACCGAGTCCGGCGTGCGCATGGAGAACGGCCAGCACATCCCCGCGGACCTCCTGATCACGGCCACCGGGTTCAATGTGTTGCTGTTCGGCGGGGCCCGATTCAGTATTGACGGCGCGCCCGTGGACCTCACCGAAAAAATCGCCTACCGCGGCGTCATGCTCAGTGACATGCCCAACTTCGCGTTCGCCATCGGGTACACCAATGCGTCCTGGACGCTCAAGATCGGTTTGCTCGTGGACTGGTTTTCTCGCCTCCTCGCGCACATGGACGGGATCGGTGCGACCTCCGTGCGGCCGGTCGCGCCGGAAGGCCTCCCCACCAAGCCCCTGCTCGACTTCGACGCCGGGTACGTCCAGCGCGCCCTCGACGGCCTGCCTCAACAAGGCACCCGCAGTCCGTGGCTGATGTCCATGAGCTACCTCGCGGATCGCCGCGAGCTCAGATCACGGCCCGTGGTCGACGAGTTCTTGCGGTTCGACGACGCCGCCGCCCCCGTTCTCGAGGAACTCCCGACCCTGCTCGCGGGGCCGGGAGACAAGGGGGCGGAACACATCGTGGACCTCGGAGACGGCCGCACCATGTGCGTTCGCATGGACGGCCCCGAGGACGGACCGGTGGTCATCATGATCACCGGCTTGGCGTTCGACCTCACCGCGTGGCCCATTTCCTTCCTGAAGTCCCTGGTCATGGAGGGATTTCGTGTGGTGCGTATCGACAACCGGGACGAGGGCCGCTCGTTCCGCGCCACGTCCAAGGCGCCGTCGGTGCGGCAGTTGCTGAGCGGTGATCTCCCCGAGGGTCAATACACCGTGGAGGACATGAGCGAGGACGTCGCGGACACCATGCGGGCACTGGGAGTGGATCGCGCGGACGTCATCGGCTTTTCACTGGGCGGGATGATCGCGCAGTCGCTGGCCGCTCACCACCCGGAGCTGGTCCGCCGTCTCGTGTCCCTGTGTTCAACCACCGGCGACCCCGAGGTGGGGACCACCACAACGTCCACGGCGGCCATGCTGATGCTTCCGGGAGCCCCCAACCGGTCCGTGTACATCCGAGGCCGCGTGATCATCGGGCGCCACTTGGCCGGACCGGGTTACCCCATCGACGAGGCCTACGAGGCACAGTTGGCCGCCGCCCATTGGGATCGCAGCCTCGACCCGCACGGGGAATCCGCGGCCATGCGGCGTCAGATCGGCGCCATTCGCGCCTCCGGAAACCGTGCCGAGGTGCTCGCGGACATCACCGCCCCCACCCTGGTGATCCACGGTGACAAGGACAAGATCGTGCGCCCGGACGGGGGCCCGGCCACCGCGGACGCCATCCCCGGGGCAACATTCATCGAGATCCCCGGAATGGGTCACCAACTCCACCCCGCGTTGATGCCCACCCTGCTGGGTTACGTCAACGAACACCTCGTGGCACCGCAACAGCGCCCCACTTCATGATCCCGATGCACACCACCGACCCGACCGCACCCCACACCACCAGCGTGGGGGTCAGAAGCGTGATGATTTCCAGCAACGGCGGAACCACCACGCAAATCAACCCGATCAGCACGGCCGAAGGTCTCAGCCGAAGTTTGCCCCACGGTGTCGCAGAGGCCCGCTCAACCCTGACCAGCGCGGCGGCCACCGCGAGCACTGCGGCCCAGCACACCACCGCCAGGGGAACCCGCAGCAACCACCACGCCCACGAACCAGGAACCGGATCGTAACCGCCCGTGAAGTGCCACGCGGCCATGACCAGAATGATCACCGGTAGGTGCCACAGATAAATGGTCATGGCGCGCGTTCCCACCGCGACCACGACCGCTTGCGCCACGCGCCAACGCATGAGGCGGTTGAGCGCGGGGGTGCACACCTGCAGCACGCACGCCTGGGCCAGACCCAGCAAGACCATGCACAGCGTGGGTGGGTTCAGATTGGTGAGCATGTCCGGCGCGTACCGCCCGGAGACCACGCACACGGCCAGCAGTCCGTAGCAGAGCGCCGCGATTGCAAGTAGGGTGACCGTGCGACGCGCGGCGAACCAGCCGTCCGCCCGGAAGAACCCGAGTTGCTGAATCAGCGGCCACACGAACAGCATGTTCAACAGCCCCCACCACTGTTGGTCCGTGGCGATCCGCAGCAGATCCACGGCCACCACGCAGGAGAGCAGGAACCAGCACCACACCCAGCCCATGCGCTCGTGCACATCCAAGAACGTGGGGGCCAACGCCTGCGAAATCAAGTAGGCGGCCAGGAACCACAGGGGCATACCCATGCCGGAGAGCGCGAACGTCACCAGCTCCTCGCCGACACCGGCCGCCAACGCAATCCATGCACCGGCCGCGAAGACCAACCACAGCACGGCCGCGGGTTGCATGAGTCGCAGGGTGCGTTCGCGAACGTACTCGGCCGGTGCCGCTCCCCTGGCCCGACGCCGCCGGATCGCCCCCGCGGTGGCCACCCCACCGACCACGAAGAACAGCGGCATGACCTGCGCGATCCACGTGGCCCACCAGTACCAGGGCTGTTCGGTGGGAACCATGACGGAGCGCAGTTCCCCGGTGTCCGGGTCTGCCGTGAGGGTCACCATGAGTATGTGAATGAACACCACGGCAATCACACAGCCCACTCTGGCGGCGTCCGCCGCGAGGTCCCGCTCCGCGAGTGCCACAGAACCGGCGGCCCGGGTGGGGGCGGAGTGGGTCTGCACACCGTCGCTCATGAAAAGCAGTGTA
>NZ_JAUNPE010000078.1:7713-11142 GCF_030536815.1 Kocuria sp. | reverse complement strand
TGCGAACCAACCCCAACAGCTCCTCGTGCACCGTGGTGTCCCCGGTGAGCTCGGGGTGGAAACTGATGCCCAGGATGTTGCCCTGCCGCACCGCCACCACTGCATCGCGGTACCGGGCCAGCACCTCCACACGTTCACCCACTCGGGTCACCGCGGGCGCGCGGATGAACGCTACGCGGACCACGTCGCTCGGGGTGTTCGCGGCGTCGGCGGTCGGCCCCAATGCATCAGCCGCAGCACGGTCACCCACATCATTGCGACCGGATGCAGCCCCGGATCCCGCCCACTCCAGCGCAACCTCGGCGGAGTCGACCTGTGAGCCGAACGCGTTTCGGGCCACGGTCACGTCCAGAACCCCCAGCGATTGCTGACCGGGTGCCGGGTCCTCGATCTGTGCAGCGAGCATGATGAGCCCCGCGCACGTACCCAGCACGGGCAGCCCGGCGGAAATGACCTGCCGCAGCGGGTCGAACAGCCCGAACGTGCGGCACAGTCGATCCATGGTGGAGGACTCACCCCCGGGGAGGACGAGCGCGTCGATGACCGCAGCGCCGTCGTCCCCGAGAACATCCGAGGCGGACCGGACGCGGACCGCGCGAACACCCAGCGACTCGAGTATCGCCAGGTGTTCGGCCACCCCGCCTTGCAGTGCGAGAACGCCGACGACCGGTTGGGTCACCAGCCGCGCTCCGCGAGCCGGTGCGGAGCGGCCAGGTCGGCCACGTTGATGCCGACCATGGCTTCGCCCAGGCCGCGGGAGGCTTCGGCGATGCGGGCGGGATCGTCGTAGTAGGCGGTTGCGGCCACGATGGCGCGAGCGCGCTCGGCCGGGTTGCCGGACTTGAAGATACCGGAACCCACGAACACGCCGTCCGCGCCGAGCTGCATCATCATGGCGGCGTCCGCGGGAGTGGCAATGCCGCCGGCGGTGAACAGCACCACGGGGAGTTTGCCGGTGCGGGCCACCTCGACCACCAGTTCGTACGGGGCGGACAGTTCCTTGGCCTTCACGTAGAGGGCGTCGGGGGTGGAGTTGTAGAGGCCCTGCAGCTCGGCGATCTGCGAGCGGATGGTGCGGATGTGGCGGGTGGCCTCGGAGACGTCGCCGGTGCCGGCTTCACCCTTGGAACGGATCATGGCCGCGCCCTCGGTGATCCGGCGCAGGGCCTCACCCAGGTTGGTGGCCCCGCACACGAACGGCACGGTGAAGCGGTGCTTGTCGATGTGGTTGGCGAAGTCAGCGGGGGAGAGCACCTCGGACTCGTCGATGTAGTCGACCTTCAGGTGCTCCAGGATCTGCGCCTCCACGAAGTGGCCGATGCGCGCCTTGGCCATCACCGGAATGGATACGGTGTCAATGATCTGCTCGATCAAGTCCGGGTCACTCATGCGGGCCACGCCACCCTGAGCGCGGATATCCGCCGGCACGCGTTCGAGGGCCATGACGGCCACGGCTCCCGAGTCTTCGGCGATCTTGGCCTGCTCGGCGGTGACCACGTCCATGATCACACCGCCCTTGAGCATGTCGGCCAGCCCGCTCTTGACCAGCTTGGATCCGGTCACGGGAGTCTTGTTGTCAGCGGGAGATTGCATGGTTTGCGTCATACGTACCATGCTGCGCGTCAAAGTGGTTCGATAACAGATCCATAATTAAGTAATTCGAATAGTCCACTTTGGAGGAACCCATGCGGCACGCACGCGTAGTGGATGTGCCATTGTCCGTCGACAGGACCTCGGGCATCTCGCTCGGCGAGCAACTGGTGGGTCAGGTCCGTGACCTGGTCGCCCGGGGTGTCTTGTGTGCGGGAGATCCGTTGCCCTCATCCCGGGTCTTGGCCGAGCGACTGGGGGTCTCGCGCGGCACGGTGGTCACGGCGTGGGACGTGCTCGCGGGCGAGGGATACCTCACCGCGGACCGCGGGGCCACCCGCATTGCCCCGGACGTTCGCGTGGTCCCCGCGGCGAGCGAACTCCCCATGTCGACGACGCCGCCCCGCTCCTCCCGCACGCGACGTAGCGTTGCGAAGACGGGCCAGATCGACCTGCGCCCCGGCAAAGCAATCATCGCGGAACTGGACACTCCGGCTTGGCGGGGTGCCTGGCGAGATGCCGCGAGTGCCGGTGAAGGGGCGGTGCCGTTACGTCAGCACCTGGCCGAGTATTTGCGATTGAACCGAGGGGTGGTGAGAGAACCGGACGACATAGTCATCACCGCGGGTGCCCGGGACGGGCTCCAGCTGGTCCTGCGAGTCCTGGGTGCACTGCGCGGCCGCAGATTACGCGTGGCGGTGGAGGACCCCGGGTACTCCGCCTTGCGCAGGGTTGTGGAGGCCACCGGGCACGTGGCAATTCCGATTCCCGTGGACGGGTTCGGTCTCGATCCGGCCAGCCTGCCCACCGGCGAGTGGGCGGGAACCGGCACGTGGGAGGTGGCCGAAACTCCGGATGTCGTGGTGGTGACACCCGGACATCAATACCCGCTGGGCGGCACCATGCCCGTGAGCCGCAGGCTGGAACTGCTGCGCTGGGCTCGCCGTCACAGCGCCGTGGTGATCGAGGACGACTACGACTCCGAACTGCGCTACACCGGTCAACCACTGCCCGCGCTGGCCGCCCTCGACACCGACCGCGACACCGTGGTCACCCTCGGCAGCTTCACCAAAGTGCTGGGCAACGGCGTGGGCGTGGGGCACCTGGTGGCACCCGATGAGTTGCTTCCCAGGCTGCGCACCCTGCGCGCGGAGCTGGGGTCACCGGTTTCGGCCGTGGCGCAGCGGGCGATCGGGCGGTTCATGGACCTGGGTCACTTGCAACGCCACACGGCCCGGATGCGCCGCGCCTACCGCCGACGCCGCTCACTCATCGGCCGCGCGCTCGCAAACCTTCCGGACGTGGGCGTGGTGCCCATGGCTGGTGGTTCCCATGCCGTGATCGAGGTGCCGGACGAAGCAGCGGCAGTCGCGGCGGCGGCTCGGCGCGGGGTGCTGGTCAGTGGACTGGGAGAGTACTGGGCGGCGTCGGCGACCCGGGCGAGAACGCGCACGATAGCCCGAGCGCCGGACACCGCAGAAGGCGGACGGAGCGCGTCCGGTTCGGAACCGCGCGACGGGCTGGTGCTGGGGCTGACGTCGTCGGACGCGCACCTTGAGCTTGGAATGCAAGTGCTGTGGGACGTACTCAAGCCGGGCTCATAGTCACGCGGGGCCCGGTACGGACGTCAGCGAACACCAAGTTCTGTTCCCGGACGGCCCGCAGTTGTCTCCACTAGACTGGCCCGGTCCCACCCCGCCAACGAGGAGTATTTCGCGTGTCTCAGCAGATCCCGTCCCCCCGTGGCGGAGCATCCGGCGGCCACCGCAGCGGAACGGATGTGCGACACGATCTGTGGGTGCCCACGCTGGTTCGGTCCCTGGTCGCGCTGGTGTTCGG
>NZ_JAUNPE010000078.1:4705-7613 GCF_030536815.1 Kocuria sp. | reverse complement strand
GCCGTCCGGTGCTGCCGGCGCCCAGGACAACGGAGAACCCCAGTACGGGCAGCGCGTCCGCCCCGATACCCAGGGTGAGGAACCGGGCTCGAGCGCTCGCTGATCAGCGTTTCAGCAACAAAGAACGCCCCGGACCGTGAATCACAGTCCAGGGCGTTCTCGCGCGTTCGAGCGATAAGCGGATCTACCGCCCGAACCGCTTCAACCGCAGGGAGTTCAGCACCACGAACACGGAGCTGAAAGCCATGGCAGCACCGGCGATCATGGGATTCAGGAAGCCCAGCGCGGCCACCGGGATGGCCACCACGTTGTAGGCGAAAGCCCAGAACAGATTGGACTTGATGATCCCCAGGGTCTTCCGGGACAGCTTGATCGCCGTGGGAATGGCCGTCAGTTCGCTACGGACCACGGTGATGTCCGAGGCCTGCATGGCGGCGTCCGTTCCGGAGCCCATGGCGATGCCCAGGTCGGCCTGGGTGAGTGCGGGAGCGTCGTTGACGCCGTCGCCCACCATGGCCACCACGCGAGCCTGCCGCTGCAGGTCGGTCACGGCTTGGACCTTGCCGTCCGGGGTGACATCGGAAATGACGTCCCCGGGGGCAATACCCACCTGCTCGGCCACGGAACGTGCCACGGCGGAGTGGTCACCGGTCAACAGCACGGGGCGCAGGCCCAGTTCCTTGAGCTGCGCAATCGCCTGGGCGGACTCTTCCTTAATGGTGTCCTGCAGGTCGATCAGGCCGGCCAGGTTGCCGTCCACGGCCACGAGGATGGTGGTGAAACCGTCCGCGCGAGCGTGCTGGAGGGCCTCGCGATCGGTATCCGACAAGCGGATACCGTTCGTGGCAAGCCACTGCTCACGACCCACCACCACGGAGCGGGATTGCATGCCGTCCGCGACATATGCCTTGACCCCACCACCGGGAGCGGACTCGAAACGGGCCACCTGGAAGCGCTGCGACGAGGCATCCGCAATGGCTCGGGCGATCGGGTGTTCGGAGTAATCCTCCACCGCGGCGGCGAAGTCCAGCACCTGGTCCTTGGACCACTGGGACACCGAGTTCACGGCCGTCACGGCCAGCTCACCGCGGGTCACGGTGCCGGTCTTGTCCAGCAGGATGGTGTCCACGTTGCGGGAGTCTTCGAGTACCTCCGCGGAGGTGATGAGAATGCCCATCTGAGCACCGCGCCCCGTACCGGTCAGCAGGGCGGTGGGGGTCGCCAGGCCCAACGCGCACGGGCACGCAATCACCAGAACGGAGACCGCAGCCACGAAGGCCTGATCCACGTTGCCGGTCACAAGCAGCCAGATCACCAGGGTCAACAGAGCGATGCCAATGACCACGGGCACGAACACGGCCGAAATCCGGTCCGCCAATCGCGCCACGGGCGCCTTGGTCGCCTGGGCGCGGGCCACGGTGCGACCCATCGAGGCGAGGACGGTGTCCGACCCGACACGGGTGGCTTCCGCGACCAGTCGCCCGGTGGTGTTCACGGTGGCGCCGGTCAGCTCGTCACCCGGACCGACCTCCACGGGCAGGGATTCGCCGGTCAGCATGGACGCGTCCACGGCGGATTCGCCGGTCACGACCACGGCATCCGTGGCGATCTTCTCGCCCGGACGCACCACGAATCGATCACCCACCGTGAGCTGTTCCACGGGGACGGAACGCTCGGTTCCGTCCTCGGTGAGCACGGTGGCCTGTTGCGCCCCGAGATTCAGCAGCGCCTTCAGCGCTTCACCGGAGCGAGCCTTTGCGCGGGCCTCGAGCCAGCGTCCGAGCAGCAAGAACGTGGTGATGATGGCCGCGGATTCGAAGTACAGCTGGTGGCTGGACATGTCCATGGCCTGGCCGGGGTGCGCGTGCGCGGTCATCCCCGGGTCCACGAGCAGGTGCCACAGCGAGAACAGGTAGGCGGCGGCCACGCCCATGGACACCAACGTGTCCATGGTGGAGGAGAAGTGCCGTGCGTTGATGACGGTGGCCCTGTGGAACGGCCACGCACTCCACGTCACAACCGGCAGGGTCAGCGCCGCGGCAACCCAGCCCCAATGCGGGAACTGCGCGCCCGGGATCATCGACATGACGAACACGGGCACGGAGAGGAACGCGGCCACGATCAGTCGGATCCCCAGGTCCCGGTGGCGCTCGTCCGCGGGGGACAAATCGGCGGCAGGGTCCGTGGAGTCGGTGGTGCGTTCCAGCTCCCGTTCCAGAGGGGACGACGCCGCCGCTCGCGCGCCCCCCGCATCGGGGGTTCCGGCGGCGTCGTCGGCCGTCGCGCCAGACTCGTCGCGACCCGAGGGACGGGACCCGCCCGTGATTTCCGCGCCGTAACCGGCTTTCTCGATTGTCTCGACGATCTGGTGGTCCGAGACGCTGCCCGGGACCTTCACGGACGCGGACTCGAGGGCCAGGTTGACCGCGGGATCCACGCCGTCGATCTTGCGCAGCTTGCGCTCAATGCGACCCACGCACGAGGCGCAGGTCATCCCGCTGATCTGGAGGTCCAGTTCACGCAGCGGCCCGTGAACCTGGGTGTCTGTGACGGGTGACTGAGTGGATTGATCAGACAACTGTGTAACCAGCTTCTTCGACGGCCGCGGCGATCTCCTCTGAGGTCAGCTCGAGGGTGCTTTCAATGGTCACGGGGGAAACCCCACCGGCGTGGAGGTCCACAGTGACGGACTCCACGCCGGGGACCTCCGCGAGCTCTTCCTTGACGGAGGAAACGCAGTGGCCGCAGGTCATGCCGGAGACGGTGATGGTGGTGTTCATGGGGAGACTCCTTGGTCCTTGGGGGCGGGTCAGCTTTTGACCAGGCGGGCGATGGCGGCGTTCGCCTCCGCGAGCTTGGTATCCAGTTCGGTGGTGTCACCGGTGTCATGGGCGTGCTCCACCGCGTG
>NZ_JAUNPE010000078.1:0-4605 GCF_030536815.1 Kocuria sp. | reverse complement strand
GTGCTCATGATGCCAATTTATACCCACCGGGGGTATAAATCAAGACGGCCGATGATGCCCTCCGCCGGTGCTGCTGGACGGGTAGGAACGCGCCACCCGGCGAGTATGAAATTCTGGACCCATGGCTTCATGGATCGAGGATTACGCGCTGCTGTCCAACATGCGCAGCGGCCCGCTGGTGTCCCGCACGGGTTCCGTCGATTGGTGGTGCGCTCCCCGCTTTGATTCCCCGGCGATGTTCGCCTCACTGCTGGGTGGGCCGGATCACGGGCGGTGGTTGCTGGCGCCGGTCTGCGCGGTGGACGAGGACAGTGAGGTGGTCCTTGACCGCGGGGCAGTTACGGCCGTTGAGCGTTTCTACGCGGAGAACACCTTTGTGCTGCACACCGTGTGGACCACCGAGACCGGAACCGTCCGCGTCACGGACTTCATGCCGCTGACCTCCCGCACCGCGCTGATCCGCCGGGTCGAAGGTCTCACCGGCGAGGTGGAGATCTTCCAGGACGTGCGCCTGCGCTTCAACTTCGGCGCGTCGGTGCCGTGGTTGAGCCGCTTCGACGTGGCGGAAAGCGATGAGTCCGGCGAGCACACGGAGGGTGTGCTGGTGGGTATGGCCGGCCCGGACGCCGTCGTCTTCCGCGGCGAGCCCTTGCCCGAAGCGGACGAGGACCGGTCCAAGCGCCGGCACGCCGGCACGTTCACCGTGGCCGCGGGTCAGACCAAGGACTTCTCGCTCACATGGTTCCCGTCCCACAGCACGCCACCGGAAGCCGTGGACGTCAACGAGACGCTCACCGCCACGATCAACCTGTGGCAGGAATGGTCCGGACTCTACGATCCCGCGGCCACCGAGGCCAAGCTCGCGGAACGGGAACACACCAAGCATGCGCCCACGCCCGCCGAACGCGCCGCGGAACTGACCGTCACCCAGGACGCCCGTGAGGACATCATCCGCCGCAGCCTGCTGGTGGTGCGCGGGTTGATGCACCAGGCCACCGGCGGTTTGATCGCCGCGGACACCACCTCCCTGCCCGAGGTGCTGGGCGGGGACCGCACGTGGGACCACCGTTTGTCGTGGCCTCGCGACGCCGCATTCGCTCTGGAAATCATGCTCGACCACGGGCACGACCGTGAGGCCGCCCAGCTGCGCAATTGGTTGCTGCGCGCGGTCGCCGGGGACGTGGACCACCCATCCAACGTCTACGGCCTGGACGGTTCCGTGGTGGGTCGCGAACGGCTCGTGGACCTGCCCGGCTACGAGCGCGCCCGGCCCGTGCGCGAGGGCAACACCGCCGGTTCGCAGTACCAGGCGGACGTGGCCGGGCACGTGCTGGTGGTCTTCGAACGCCTCCGACACCGCGGCGTCCAGGAGGATCACCTGTCCTGGCCGTTGCAGCAGGGCCTGCTGCGCGCCGTGGTGGCCAACTACGAGGACAAGGACCAGGGCGTGTGGGAGATGCGCGGTGAAGCCCAGTACTACACCTATACACGCGTGATGATGTGGGCCGCGCTGCAGGCCGGGGTGGACGCCGTGCGGATCCACGGGTTGCCCGGTGACGTGGAGACCTGGGAGGAACACCGCGACCAGTTGGCCCACGAGATCTGGACCAACGGTTATGACCCCGAGGTCGGCTCCTTTGTGCAGTACTACGGTTCCACCGCCGTGGACGCCTCGCTGTTGCAGCTGCCCAAGGTCGGGTTCGTCGCGTATGACGATGAGCGTATGTTGGGCACGGTCGCCCGGATCCAGAGGGAACTCACCGACCGTTCCGGGCTGCTGCACCGCTACCGCAACCTCCCGCAGCTCACGGACCTGGACGATGTCGAGGCGTTCGCGTCCTCGATCGGCCAGGACGGTTTTGCCGGCCAGGCGGCGCCGTCGGTGTCCGCAACGTTGCAGCTGGCGGATCAGCTGGCGAGATGCGAACGCGTGGAAGAGGCCGTGAAGCTGCTGGACACCGTGCTCGGAACGGCCAACGAGCTGGGCCTGTTGTCCACCACCTATTCCACATCCGAGCAGCGGGCCACGGGCAACTTTCCACAGTCCGAGTCGCATTTGAACCTGATCCGTGTGCTGGACACCCTGAAGGTCGTGCAGGGCAGGGGTGCCGCGCAATCGTGAGTGGTTTCTCTTCGGTCACGGCGGCCTCCGAGTCGGTCATCCCCTGGCGATCCTCGCCCGCCGTGCGCGTGGGACTGTCCCTGGGCATCGCCACGGGGCTGTACGGCATCTCGTTCGGTGCGCTCTCGATCGCCGCGGGGCTCACGTTCTGGCAAACGCAGGCGCTGTCCGCGTTGATGTTCACGGGTGGGTCCCAGTTCGCGTTCATCGGGGTGCTTTCCGGGGGCGGAACGGGCGCGGCGGCCCTGGGAGCGGCGTCGCTGTTGGGTGTGCGCAACACCGTGTACGGCATGACCATGAATGCGTTGCTGCGGCCACGGTCGTGGCGCAAGGTGGTGGCCGCCCAGGTCACCATCGACGAGTCCAATGCCGCAGCCTCCGCGCAGTCCACTTCTTTGGAGCGCAAACGCGGTTTCTGGGTGGCCGGGGTGAGTGTGTTCCTGCTGTGGAATTTGTTCACGGCGGTCGGCGCTCTCCTGGGTGACGCGGTGGGAGACCCCGGTCAGTGGGGTCTCGACGGCGCCGCCGTGGCCGCTTTCCTGGGGCTGCTCTGGCCGCGGTTACGCGAACGCGAACCACTGGCCGTCGCCGTGGTGTGCGGGGTGGTCACCGCCATCAGCATTCCGCTGGTCCCATCGGGCATTCCGGTGCTGGTCGCCGCGGTGGTGGCGTTGACCTGGGGTCTGATGGGTGCGCGATCCGCACGCAAGAGGGTGCGCTCATGAGCATGTGGTTCTGGGTGCTCACGGCCGCCGCCATCGCCTACGTCACCAAGCTCGTGGGGTACTTGGTTCCCGACGCCGTTCTGGACCACCCGCTCGTGCCTCGACTGGCCGGGCTGGTCACCGCGGGCCTCCTCGCCGCACTCGTGGTCATGAACACGTTTGCGTCCGGCACGGAGCTGGTTCTGGACGCCCGCGTGGGTGCGCTCGTCGTGGCCGGTGTGGCCCTGTGGCTGCGGGCCCCATTCCTTGCGGTGGTGATTCTTGGCGCCCTGACCGCGGCACTGCTGCGGTGGGCCGGTTGGGCGGTGTGAGCGGCGCCGTCATCCCGTGCTCCCAACTACTCATCAGGGCGCTGAACACGTTAGCGTTGATGGACCAGCCATGCAGGGCCCGGATCACCTCGGCTGGTGGCCGAGGGAATGCCTCGGTATCTCAGCCGGGCCGAGATTCTGGAGGTGCTGCGATGACCAGCAACATCACCGCTGTGACCGATCCCCGCGAACTCGCGGATGCATCCGTGGACCTGGTACGCCAGTGGCTGGGCCGGGCCAAGGACAACAAGAAACGTAGTTCTCAGAAGAACCCCGCCGAAGATCGTCTGGCCACCGTGTTACAAGATCCGCACGGGCTGGAGTTCACCGTGGGCTTCGTGGACCGTGTGGTCCGCACGGAAGACACCAAGGCCGCGGCCAAGGCACTGCAGGACATTGCCAAGCTGACCCCGGAGTCCATGTCCGCGGTGGACCGCGCCCAGATCAAGGCCGGTACCGCGCTCTCGGACAAGCTCCCATCCATTGTGGTTCCGGCCGCGCGTACCCGCCTCCGCCAAATGGTGGGACACATGGTGGTGGATGCCCGCCCGGGCCCCTTCGGCAAGTCCGTGAAGACCATGAAAGAACAGGGCCACCGCCTGAACATCAACCTCCTGGGCGAAGAGGTGCTCGGCGAACAGGAAGCCGAGAAGCACCTGCAGGACGCCAAGGACCTGCTGCACCGCCCGGATGTGGACTACGTCTCCCTCAAGGTCTCCTCCGTGGTGCCGCAGCTGTCCCACTGGGGCTTCGACCGCACCGCGGATCGCGTGGTCGAGCGGTTGCTGCCGCTGTACGAGGCCGCCGCGTCCAAGGAAGCCGGCGCCATGTTCATCAACCTGGACATGGAGATCTACTCGGACCTGGAACTGACCATGGAGGTCTTCCGGCGTCTGCTCGACAAGCCGCAGCTGAAGAACCTGGAAGCCGGCATCGTGGTGCAGGCCTATCTCCCGGACGCACTGGGTGCCGTGGAGCGGCTCTCCGAGTGGTCCGCCAAGCGCGTAGCTGACGGCGGCGCGCAGATCAAGGTCCGCCTGGTCAAGGGCGCCAACCTGGCACTGGAACGCGTGGACGCCGAGATGCACGGCTGGCCCAGCGCCACCATGGCCTCCAAACAGGCCACGGACACCAATTACAAGCGCGTGCTGAGTTGGTTGTTCACCCCGGCGCGCATGAGCGGGCTGGCCTTGGGTGTGGCCGGACACAACTTGTTCGACATCGCTTTCGCCCACCTGCTCGCCGAGCAGCGCGGGGTGACCGGGCGCATCGAATTCGAAATGCTCCAGGGCATGGCCACGGAACAAAGCGAGGCCGTCTCCACGGACGTGGGTCAGCTGTTGCTTTACGTTCCGGCGGTACGTCCCACCGAGTTCGACGTGGCCGTGTCCTACCTGGTGCGCCGCCTCGAGGAGAACTCCGCGAGCGAGAACTTCATGTCCGGGAT
>NZ_JAUNPE010000077.1 GCF_030536815.1 Kocuria sp. | reverse complement strand
CACCCGTCCAGTGATTGAGGAGAGACTATGGCCGGAGCGCTGCGTCGTACCATGATCTACCTCGGCCTTGCCGAGACCGACGACGACTACACCTCCGAAGCGACCGGACGTCCCCGGGAAGTCACACAGGTACCGGCCAGCGGTTCCACCGCCGCGTCCGGTGAGACAACGAGCGGCGCCGCGGCACGGCGTTCCGCGGAATACCGAGCCCCCGTGACACCCATCCGAAGGGCCCCCAGTTCCCGAGAGGACGACAGCGAATTGCGCACCATCACCACTGTGCACCCCCGCTCCTACAACGATGCCAAGTCAATTGGCGAAGCGTTCCGTGACGGTACCCCCGTGATCATGAACGTGTCGGACATGGGAGAGGCGGAAGCCAAGCGCCTCGTGGATTTCGCGGCCGGGCTGGTGTTCGCCCTCCACGGTTCGATCGAACGTGTCACCGCCAAGGTGTTCTTGCTCACGCCCTCCTATGTGGAGGTACGAGACCAGGGCCACACCAGTGACATTGATGAAGAGACCGAATCCTACGGTCAGGCCGAGGGCTGATCATGAGCCTGATCCTGTCCGTCCTGTACTTGCTGGTCCATCTCGTCTATGTGGCGCTACTGGGCCGACTCGTGCTGGACTGGGTGCAAATGTTCGCTCGGAGCTGGCGACCACAGGGAATCGTGCTGGTGGCGGCGTCGGCGATCTACTCGGTGACGGATCCCCCCATGAACCTGTTGCGCCGGGTGGTCCCGCCGCTGCGGCTCGGCGGCGTGGCCCTGGACCTGGGTTTCCTGATCCTGGTCTTCGCGGTCAGCATCATTCAGTCGATCCTGTGGGGAATGCTCCTGAGGGCATAAGTGTCGGTGACACCCCGCTCACCGCGCGTTAGTTACGCCGTAGTTGTATCCTTGGCGTGAAATATCTTGACCGAGGCCTGGCATTCGCGGCTTGATTGGAAGTAGGAGTAAAGCACTCACATGACTTTGACACCAGAAGACGTCATCAATAAGCGGTTCCAGCCCACCAAGTTCCGTGAGGGATACGACCAGGACGAGGTCGATGACTTCCTGGACGAGATCGTGGCGGAACTGCGCCGTTTGAACGAAGAGAATGAAGACCTGCGCAAGCAGGTCGAGACCGCCGGTGGCCAGGTGACTGCCGCGCAGCGTGACGATTCTGCGGCATCCGCGCCGGTCGCTCCGGAGGAGCCGGTGGTCGAGTCCGAGACCACGGAGGTTCGTGAAACCTCAGCTCCGGTCCCGGCCGCGGCTCCGACCGCACCGGCCGTCGCAGAGGGCACCCAGCCCAGCACCGAATCGGCCGAGTCCGCGGCGGGTGTGCTCGCCATGGCCCAGAAGCTCCACGACGAGTACGTGGCGCAGGGCCGTTCCGAACGCGAACGACTGATCTCCGAGGGCCGCACCCAGGCCGACACACTCGTGTCGGACGGCAAGCGCACCAAGGAAGAGACCCTTTCCTCGCTGGAGAAGGAAAAGTCCCGCCTGGAGGCGTCCGTCAACGAACTGCGCACCTTCGAGCGCGATTACCGTAGCAACCTCAAGGACTTCATCAACGGTCAGCTGCGTGACATCGATGCAACCGGCTCCTTGGCGCCCAGTGACGCGCCGGCCGGTAAGGCGTCGAACCGCACCGTGGTCAAGTAACACTCGGTGTCGCATCAAGCCCGCGAGACAGCGGCGGCTCCCACTCCTTCGGGGCGGGGCCGCCGCTGCCTCATTCTGTCCCTGGTGGTGGCCGCGCTCATTTACGCCGCTGATCAACTCACCAAACTATGGGTCGTTGCGGAACTACCCCTGGGTCAACAGTTCCCCGTGGTCCCGGGGCTGTTGTGGTGGCAGCACATCCGCAACAGCGGTGCCGCGTTCTCCCTGGGCTCGGATTTCACCTGGATCTTCACGGTCGTCATGGCCGCCGTGGTCGTGTTCATTGCAGCCACGCTGCGCAAGGTCCGGCACCCGATCTGGGCCGTGGGGCTGGGTCTGGTACTCGGTGGTGCCTCCGGTAATCTCACCGACCGCCTGGTGCGTGAGCCCAGCTTCGGGCAGGGTCACGTGGTCGATTTCATCGCGGTGCCGAATTTCGCGATCTTCAATCTGGCCGATTGCGGAGTAGTGGTGGGAATCGCCGTGATCATGATCCTGATCCTCGGCGACCGGGACATGACACGACCCGCCGATCGCCGCACGGCGGACACCGATGACCAGGCCTCCCGTGAATCGCAGACCGAAAGGCCCGCCCCCGACAATGACTGACTCCCGCACCCGCCCCACAGGCTCGGACCCCGAGTACGTGTCGGAGCGCTTCACCGTGTCCGACGACCTCGACGGTGCGCGCGCCGACGCCGCCGTGGCCGCCTGGACCGGCCTGTCCCGTTCCGCGGCGGCCCAGTTGTGCGCCGAGGACCGCGTGCTGTTCAAGGGCAGGCCCGTTGCCAAGTCCCACCGGGTGGAGACATCCGAAACGTACGCGGTGGACGTTCCCGTGCCGGAGGATCCGACCCGCATCGCCCCGCAGCACGTGGCCGATCTGCAACTGGTGCACGTGACTCCGGGCTACGTGGTGGTCGACAAGCCGGCGGGCGTCGCGGCCCATCCGTCTCCCGGCTGGAAGGGACCCACCGTGGTCGGGGCGTTGGCGGGGGCCGGTGTGTCCATTTCGACCTCGGGTGCGCCCGAGCGGCAGGGCATCGTGCACCGCCTGGACGTGGGAACCTCGGGGCTCATGGTGGTGGCCCGCAACGAGAATGCATATACGGTGCTCAAGCGCGCCTTCAAAGAGCGCACGGTGACCAAGGTGTACCACACGGTGGTGCAGGGGATTCCGGATCCGCTCAAGGGCACGATCGATGCGCCCATTGGTCGCCACCCCGGGCACGAGTGGCGCTTCGCCGTGCTCGAGGACGGCCGCGATTCAATCACCCACTACGAGGTGCTGGAGGCCTTCGGCCGGGCGTCTCTCGTGGAGGTGCGCCTGGAAACCGGGCGCACCCACCAGATCCGCGTGCATTTCTCGGCGCTGAAGCACGCGTGCGCCGGGGACCTGACCTACGGGGCGGACCCGGCATTGTCCGCGGGCCTCGGCCTGACCAGACAGTGGTTGCACGCCAAGAAGCTGGGCTTCGCGCACCCCGAGACGGGGGGCTACGTCGAGTACGAAAGCGCCTATCCAGCGGATCTTGCGTTCGCCGTGGAAACCTTGCGAGAGGGCGGCCCGCAACTCTGAACGTGCCGGAAGCTTCGACCATCGCGAGAGCCAGCGGCGTCGTCGGGTAAGTGGCGGGTGTGGTCGGTAGGCGAGGCCCGAATGAGGCGTAGCTCGCGCTCGCCGGAACGTGAGGTTGTCGGCGTCCCGTCCTAGACTGGTCCGGTGACCACGGCGACCGGCAAAAAAGGCTTCACCCACCTCCACGTACACACCGAGTACTCAATGCTCGACGGTGCTGCACGCCTGGACGATTTGTTCGAGGAATGCCACCGTCAGGGCATGGACTCCCTGGCCACCACGGACCACGGGTTCGTGTTCGGCGCCTACGACTTCTGGAACCGCGCTCGCTCTGCGGGGATCAAGCCGATCATCGGCGTGGAAGCGTACCTGAGCCCGGGCACCGCGCGGCAGGATCGCACCCGCGTGAAGTTCGCGGACGGGGGCCGTGACGACGTTTCCGGTGGTGGCGCGTACACGCACATGACGATGCTCGCCGAGACGAGCGAGGGCATGCAGAACCTCTTCCGCGCCTCGACCAAGGCGTCCCTGGAGGGTCAGCTCTACAAGCCGCGCATGGACCGGGAACTGCTGAACCAGTACGGTAAGGGGCTGATCGCCACCACGGGGTGCCCCTCGGGCGAGGTGCAGACCCGGTTGCGACTGGGTCAGTACGATCAGGCCGTCCAGGCCGCCGCGGAGTACCGCGACATTTTCGGCGCCGAGAACTTCTACTGCGAGCTCATGGACCACGGTCTGGGTATCGAGAAGCGGGTGACACAGGATCTGCTGAAACTCGCCAAGCAGCTGAATTTGCCCCTCGTGGCCACCAACGATCTGCATTACACGCACGCGGAGGACGCCAAATCCCACGCGGCCCTGCTGTGCGTGCAATCCGGCTCCACGCTGCAGGATCCCAAGCGTTTCAAGTTCGACGCGGATGAGTTCTACCTCAAATCTCCCGAACAAATGCGTGAACTCTTCCGCGATTTCCCGGACGCCTGTGACAACACGTTGGAGATCGCCGAGCGGTGCAACGTGGAGTTCGACACCTCCGCCAACTACATGCCCCGCTTCCCCGTTCCCGAGGGCGAGAACGAGGAATCCTGGTTCGTGAAGGAGGTCGAGAAGGGCCTGCATTACCGGTTCCCGAGCGGCATTCCGGATGACGTGCGCAAACAGGCGGAGTACGAGAAGGGCATCATCATCCAGATGGGCTTCCCCGGGTACTTCCTGGTGGTGGCCGACTTCATCAACTGGGCCAAGGACAACGGCATCCGCGTGGGTCCCGGGCGTGGTTCCGGTGCCGGTTCCATGGTTGCGTACGCCATGCGCATCACCGAGCTCAACCCCCTGCAGCACGGACTGATCTTCGAGCGCTTCCTCAACCCGGACCGTGTGTCCATGCCCGACTTCGACGTCGACTTCGATGATCGGCGCCGTTCCGAGGTCATCCACTACGTGACCGAGAAGTACGGCGACGAGCGCGTGGCCATGATCGTCACGTACGGCACCATCAAGGCGAAGCAGGCGCTCAAGGACTCCTCCCGAGTGCTCGGCTACCCGTTCTCCATGGGCGAGAAGCTCACCAAGGCCATGCCGCCGGACGTCATGGGCAAGGGCATCTCACTCAAGGACGTCTACGACCAGGACGCCAAACGTTACGACGAAGCCGGTGAGCTTCGCGACACCCTGGCCGATGATCCCGAAGCCATGAAGGTTTTCGAAACCGCTCAGGGTCTGGAGGGGCTCAAACGCCAGTGGGGTGTGCACGCGGCCGGTGTGATCATGTCCTCGGACCCGCTCATCGACATCATTCCGTTGATGCGCCGTGAGCAGGACGGCCAGGTGATCACGCAGTTCGACTACCCCACGTGTGAGGGCCTGGGTCTGATCAAGATGGACTTCCTGGGGCTGAGGAACCTCACGATCATCTCGGACGCGCTCGAGAACATCACCCTCAACCGTGACGGTTTCGTGCTCGATCTGGAGCATTTGAACGTGGACGACAAGGGGTCCTACGATCTGCTGGCCCGCGGCGAGACCCTGGGAGTGTTCCAGCTGGACGGTGGCCCCATGCGCCAGCTGCTCAAGCTCATGCGCCCCGACAACTTCGAGGACATCTCCGCGACCATTGCGCTGTACCGTCCGGGGCCCATGGGCGCCAACTCGCACACCAATTACGCGCTGCGGAAGAATGGTGCGCAGGAAATCACGCCCATCCACCCGGAACTGGAAGAACCGCTCGCGGAGATCCTGGACACCACCTACGGCCTGATCGTGTATCAGGAGCAGGTGATGGCGATTGCGCAGAAGGTGGCCGGCTACTCGCTGGGTCAAGCCGACATTTTGCGCCGCGCCATGGGCAAGAAAAAGAAATCCGAGCTGGACAAGCAGTACAAGGGCTTTCACCAGGGCATGATCGACCGCGGGTATTCCGAGGCGGCCATCAAATCACTGTGGGACATCCTGCTCCCGTTCTCCGACTACGCGTTCAACAAGGCGCACTCCGCCGCCTACGGTCTGGTGTCCTATTGGACCGCGTACCTCAAGGCGCACTATCCGGCCGAATACATGGCCGCGTTGCTCACCTCCGTGGGAGACGACAAGGACAAGCTGGCCCTTTACCTCACCGAGTGTCGTCACATGGGCATCACGGTGCTCCCACCGGACGTCAACGAGTCCGCGTTGAACTTCACTCCCGTGGGCACGGACATCCGTTTCGGCATGGGGGCCGTGCGCAACGTGGGTGCCAACGTGGTGCAGGCCATGGTCAACGCCCGCCATGAGAAGGAACGCTTCACGTCTTTCAACGACTTCCTGGCCAAGGTTCCCGCGGTGGTCTGCAATAAGCGAACCATCGAGTCCATGATCAAGGCCGGCGCGTTCGACCAGCTCGGTCATACCCGGCGCGGACTGGTCATGTGTCACGAACAGGCCGTGGAAGATGTCGTCGCCCAGAAAAAGAAAGAGGACAACGGCGAGTTCACGTTCGATCTCTTCGCCATGGGCGGTTCCGACGATCCCGAGGGGGACACGTTCTCGGTCGAGGTGCCGGACGTTCCCGAGTGGGAACGCAAGGACATGTTGGCGTTCGAGCGCGAAATGCTGGGCCTTTACGTGTCCGATCACCCGTTGCGCGGTCTCGACGACGCCCTGAGCCAGTACACGGACACCGCCATCCAGCCGCTGTTGTCCGACGACAACAACCGGCCCGACGGCGCCGTTGTCACCGTGGGCGGCATGATCACATCACTGTCGCGGCGCATTGCCAAAACCTCCGGTAACGCTTACGCGCGGATTGAGCTCGAGGACCGTTCGGGGTCCATTGAGATCATGTTCTTCGGCAAGGCGTACGCGCCCATTGCCGGGGTGCTCACGGAGGACCTGATCTGCGTGATCAAGGGACGCATGCAGCGCCGTGACGACGGTTCCATCTCGATCTCCGCCCAGGAACTCACCGTTCCGGAGCTCAGCATGGACGGTACCTCCGGTCCCGTGTGCGTGGCGCTGCCCGAGCACCGCGCCACGGAGGCCACCATCCGCCAGATTGGCGAGGTGCTGCGCAACCATCGCGGCGAGTCCGAGGTCCGCATCCACTTGGACACCCACCGCTCACTCCAGGTGCTGCGGCTGGGACCCGAGCACCGGGTCAATCCCACGCCGGCGCTGTTCGGTGACCTCAAGGTGCTGTTGGGTCCGGCCTGCCTGGAAGCCTGATCGGCTCGTGGTTCTCGCGGCCGGGCCGTCCAGGTTCTGGGTGCCCGGGCGATCCGCCGTGCGCTTGTAGAATGGCAGGGTGACTGAACAAACCCTGGATTCCGCAACCGCAACCACTCCCTCCGGCTTCCTGCGGGTCATCGACCTGCGCGGACAGCACCTGAGCTGGAACGAGCTGCGTCATGCGGTACCGAGGCAAACGGCGTCGTCCGTGGCCGAAGCGGAAGCCAGCGTGCGTTCGATCATCGACAACGTCCGGTCCAACGGCGCGGCGGCCGTCCGCGAGTACGCCCAGAAGTTCGACCGCGTGATGCAGGACCGCATCAAGGTTGACCCGGCAGAGATCCAGAAGGCCGTGCGCGAGCTGGATCCCGCGGTGCGCAAGGGTTTGGAAACGGCGATTGAGCGCACTCGTCGATTCGCCACGGCCCAGCGCCCGGCGGACGTCGAGGTGGAGATCGCCCCGGGTGCCGTGCTGAACCACCGCTGGACCCCGGTCAAGCGCGCGGGCCTCTATATTCCCGGGGGCCTGGCCGTGTACCCGTCGTCGGTGATCATGAACGTCGTGCCCGCTCAGGCAGCGGGTGTGGAGTCCGTGGTGCTGTGTACTCCGCCGCAAAAGGATTTCGGGGGGCTTCCGCACCCCGTGATCCTGGCCGCCGCCGGTTTGCTCGAGGTGGACGAGGTCTGGGCCATTGGCGGCGCGCAGTCGCTAGCGGCCATGGCATATGGGCTGACCGACGGCGAGGACGTCCTGGAACCGGTGAACACCGTGACCGGTCCCGGCAACATCTTCGTGGCGATGGCCAAACGTCAGCTGCGCTCCATGGTGGGTGTGGATGCCGAGGCCGGCACCACCGAGATCGCCATCATCGCTGACGCCACCGCGGACCCGCGTTTCGTTGCGGCCGACCTGATTTCCCAGGCCGAACACGATCCGGATGCGGGCTCGGTGCTGATCACCGATTCCGCCCCGCTGGCCCATGCGGTCGAGGCCGAGCTCGCCACCCAGGTGGCGGACGCCAAGCACCACGAACGCATAGGGATCGCCCTGCGCGGTCCCCAGTCCGGTGTGGTGCTGACGGACAACCTGGACCGTGCCATCGAGGTGGCCGATGCGTACGCCGCGGAGCACCTCGAGATCCACACGGAGAATGCCCGTGAGGTGGCCGCTCGTGTGCGCAACGCCGGTGCGATCTTCATTGGCTCCTACAGTCCCGTGCCGCTGGGCGATTACGCGGCCGGCTCCAATCACGTGTTACCCACGGGTGGCACCGCGGTCTTCAATTCGGGTCTGCAGGCGGCGTCGTTCATGAAGGCCGTGCAGGTCATCGAGTACAACCAGGACGCGTTGGCCGAACTCGAGGATGACATCGTGGCGCTGGCCACGAGCGAAGATCTGCCGGCTCACGCGCGCGCTGTGACCATCCGCTCCGAAACATCCGGCCGGAAAGGCTGACCCGTGCACTGCCCGTTCTGCCGACACAATGACTCCAAGGTGGTCGATTCCCGCACCACCGACGACGGTACGGCGATCCGCCGCCGCCGCCAATGCACGGAGTGCGGGCGCCGCTTCTCCACGCTGGAAACCACGTCGATCTCGGTGATCAAGCGCTCCGGTGTCACGGAGCCGTTCGACCGTCAAAACATTGTCAACGGTGTGCGCAAGGCGTGCCAAGGCCGTCCCGTGAGCGAGGACGACCTGGCGATGCTCGCCCAAGAAGTCGAAGAATCGGTGCGCGCCTCGGGCTCCGCCGAGATCGACGCCCACGATGTGGGCCTGGCGATTCTCACCCCGCTACGGCGACTGGATGTCGTGGCCTACCTCCGGTTCGCGTCCGTGTATCAGGCGTTCGAAGGCCTCGAAGACTTCGAGCGAGCCATTGATGTGCTGCGTGATCAGCAAGCGGAATTGGCCGGTCAGCAAACCTTGGTCCCGGACACCTCGCGGCGCCACACCGCTCCTGCCGCACGACGCCGCTCGGCGCGCAAACCCGTGTCGGGCACCGCCGCGACGTCGTTGCCGGCCCCGGCTGGTGAGGCGGAGGAGAGCGAACCCAAGCCCCGGCGCAAACGCGCCGCCAAGAAGCAGCAGGAAACGGCCACGCAGCCGCGGTTGCTGTAGCTCGGGTACTCTCACCTACCCTGGGTAACAGAAGTCACCCGCACGGAAGGGAACCAGCGTGGCCAAGAACCCGGAACATCTTCCGCCCTACAAGAAGTGGGACTGGCTCTGGCGTTCGACCTTCGAGCTGGAGTACCAGGGGACGCTTCTGGTGGCGGATGTGGACTACTTCGACTTCTCCGAGCGAATCCGCCTGTATCGGGACGGTGATTTCGTGGCCGCAGGCTCGTCACCGGTCAGGCTCCCCGTGGATCGCCAAGCAACGGTGGAGGCGGCGTTGTCGCTCTACGGGATGCGGTACGTCCGGCTCGTTCGCTCGAGCGCTGGAACCTCGGAGACCTTTCGTCCGAGCCCGGGCACGGGCGAGGACCGGCGCGCGCGGTTTGCGGCCAATTACCCGGGGCCGGACAGGATTATTTCCATGTGCTCGTGGATCGTGTTGATGCTGGCGCTACTCACGCAGATTCCGGAGATTCTGAATGTCGTGGGCCGGATCTTCGACGTCTACGTGCCAACCTTTCAACTGCCCAACTGGTTGAACATCACGCTGCAGATCGGTGGCGTCCTTGCCGGGTTGGACCGTGCGCTGCGCATGAAGTTCAATCGCTGGATCGACGAAACACACCTGTAGGCCGGCTTCTTCGATCTGAGCAATCAGCGAACGGGATCCGCCGCCGCGCCGTCGGTTGCGGGGTCCTCGAGCGGTGCGCCGCCCAGGGCCTGCTCCTGCCAGTGGGTCACTACCCAGCGCTCGTCGGAGCCCTCGATCACCACGGCACCGGTGTTGGAAAGCGCGTTGTGCGCCACGAAGTCCACATCGACGTTCTCGCACCGGGCCGCGGTCCAGGCGCGAATAATGGCGCCGTGTGACACGAGAATGGCGACCTCTCCGTCACCTGGGCCGTGGGCGGCCTCCGACACGACAGCGTCAAATCGCCGGATCACGTCGTGGCCATTTTCTTCCGAGCCCGGGACCCGAGCGTTCCAATCACCCGCGGACCACCCCACGGCGGTGCGGACATAGGTTTGAATCGATTCCTCGTCGTTGGCCATTTCCAGATCACCCGCCGAGATTTCCCGGAGACTTGCCCGCACGGTCGGCTCCAGTCCGAAGTGCTCGGCCAGGGGAGCGGCGGTCTGCTGGGTCCTCACGAGATCGGACACGAATATTCTCCGGACTGATTCACGCCCCAGGGCGTCCACCAGCGCTTCGGCCTGTTCGCGCCCGAGATCCGTGAGGTCGGCACCGGGGGCCGCGGTGTCCAAGTGCTGACCCACATTGGAGCTGGTTTGACCGTGTCGAACGAGAATGAGCCGCACGAGAATTTCTCGCCTTTCCGCAGGTAAGTAGCAACCACAGGGTGCTTCGGTTCACGCTAGTGCACCCGGGAGCGCCGAGGACAATCGGGTGTCCGCGGTCAGCAAGAGGCGGCGGGTGACGGGGATGGCTAGACGGGGAGCCCCAGGCGACGTCGTCGTTGCCTGTTGATCAAGGCCGTTGTGGTACCCAGCAGCACCAGGGCGGACACCACCCACACCGACTTGATCCCGATGGTGACGTAGCACAGGCCGCCCAGCACGGCGCCGATGACCAGCGAGAGCCACAGGATGAAGTACCGCAACCATGCCCGGTGACTGCCCCCGAAAAACGCGCCCACGAACCGCTGGGACATCTTGACCAGGGTGCCGGTCATGTATGTGAGCGAAATGGACACCTCACCGTCCCGTTCGAAAATGCTGTTCATGGCGCCCACGGTGAATGACAAACTGAGCACGGCTAGGAGACCGTGTCCCAATGCCACCCAGACCGAGGCCACGGAGACGGTGAAACACACGAACAGGAGGACGGCTTCCCTGGGTCGGGTGGGCGGAAGGCGACGATGGGCCACACGGCTGATGAGGGAGCCGATCATGACTCCCGTGAGGAACAAGGCCATGACCCCGGCGGCTCGCCACGCAACATCCCAGCTGCCCTCCACGGCCGCGGCGGTCATTCGGGTGGTGTTACCCGACATGAAGGACAGGAAGAACCCGCCCAGGTAGAGGAACCCCAGAGCATCGATGAACCCGGTGATCGAGGAGAGATACCACGCCAACGCTCGCTCTCCGAGGCGATACCCTTCCATGCCCGTCCGTCCCTCCCGTGGTCGACGTGGGGAGCTCTCACGGGGTGAGCTCCCCACGAAAAAAGCGGCCTCCCTCGAGGGGAGACCGCAGTGAGACCGTGCTGACCGGTCCCTGGTGGCCGTGTCCACCAT
>NZ_JAUNPE010000076.1:2090-11342 GCF_030536815.1 Kocuria sp. | reverse complement strand
GTCCCGGCCGTGCCCGCCGACCGGGTGGCGGACGTGCTTGCCGGGTACGGCGGCGCGGTACCCGCCGTGAAGATCAAGGTCGCCGAGCGCGGTCAATCCCTGGCGGACGACGTCGCTCGCGTGGCCGCCGTCCGCGACCTCCTTCCCGGCGCGGAGCTCAGGGTGGATGCGAACATGGGCTGGGACGAGGAGCAGGCCGTCGCGGCGCTCACGGAGCTGGCGGCCTTCGACCTGGAGTACGCCGAACAGCCGGTGGCCACCATTGAAGGCTTGGCCGCCGTGCGGCAAAGGCTGCGGGACAAGAGCATTGACCTGAAGATTGCCGCGGACGAGTCGGTCCGCAAGGCCGAAGATCCCCTCGCCGTGGCCCGTGCCGGTGCCGCCGACCTGATCATCGTGAAGGTGGCCCCGCTCGGGGGAGTGCGCCGGGCGCTGGAGCTCGTGCGGGACGCGGGCCTACCCGCCGTGGTGAGCTCGGCCATCGACAGCTCCGTGGGAATTCGGGCGGGTGTGGCCCTGGCCGCCGCGCTGCCCGAGCTGCCGTACGCGTGCGGGCTGGGAACCCTGTCGCTCATGGCGGCGGATGTGACCCGCAAATCACTCAAACCGCAGGAGGGTCACATTCCGGTGCGAGACGCAGCCGTGGACCAGGATCTCTTGGCGGAATTCGCGGTGACGGGTGAGCGGCGGGACTGGTGGCTCGACCGGATCCGCAGGACGCACGCGGTGCTGGCGGGTTAGCGCTGCCCGGCTCGGTCAATTAACCTCCCGTTTCACCTGGCGTCGTACTCAGCTCACTCTCAGGTGGTGAGCTAGGCAGCGGAACAACTCGCTGACATGTGTATTTGCATGTCCTCACCCAGGGGGATCCCATGACGCAGACACCCGAACGCCGCAAACTCCTGCCCATGCTGGGCCACGTCAAGGGCAAGCGCAGCCCGCTGACCTGTGAACTCAAGTGCGGCAGCCAGTGCACGAACCCGGACTGCAACCAGTCCGGCAACGAGTACGCGCACGACATCATTTCCGCGGCCGTGAGCCGCCGTTCCGCACTGGGCCTGGGCCTGGCCGGTGCTCTCACGGTGGGGGCCGTGGCGGGTGCCGCCGAGCCGGCCAACGCGAGCTACGCGTACTGGGGCAAGGGCCGCAGTCGCCTGGACTTCACCCCGATCAAGCCCGTGGGCATGACCGTGGACGACTTCAATGTCCCGGAGAACTACGACTGGTCCCCGATCATTCGCTGGGGCGACCCGCTGTTCTACGACGCCCCGGAGTTCGACCCCAAGAATCAGACCCCGGAGTCCCAGTCCAAACAATTCGGTTTCAACGCCGATTACCTGGACATCATCCCGGACCCCAACGGGCTGACCGGTGTGCTGGTCAACAACCACGAGTACACCAACGAGAACACCATGTTCCCCACGGGAGAGCAGGAGAAGAACCTGGCCAACGTGGTGCGCACCGCCATGGCAGCCCATGGCATGTCGGTCGTGGAGATCACCCGCACCAAGGTGGGCGAACCGTGGTCCTACGTGCGCGGCGGTGCCCGTAACCGTCGCATCACCCTGAGCACACCGTTCGTGGTGGACGGTCCCGCTGCGGGCTCGGACCTGCTCAAGACGCAGGACGATCCCACGGGCAAGCGCGTTGCGGGCACCCAGAACAACTGTTCCGGCGGTGTGACCCCGTGGGGTACCGTCCTCTCCGGCGAGGAGAACGTGCACCAGTACTTCATCACCTCCGGCACCCCGGAGGAGAAGCGCTACGGTTTCCCCACCACCATGCCCTCGCGCCGTTGGCCGGAGGTCGAGAAGCGGTTCGACGCCCGCATCGAGGGGTACAAGAACGAACCCAACCGCTTTGGCTGGATCGTGGAGATCGACCCGCAGAACCCGAACTCGGCACCGGTCAAGCACACCTCACTGGGTCGTTTCAAGCACGAGGGCGCCAACGTGCACGTGGGCGATGACGGCACGGTGGTCGCCTATTCCGGTGACGACGAGAAGTTCGAGTACATCTACAAGTTCGTCTCCTCCCGCAAGTACAAGGAGGGGGACAAGCGCCACAACATGACGCTGCTCTCCGAGGGCGATCTGTACGTGGCCAAGCTCACGGGCAACTCCGACCCGGCCCAGATCACCGGCGACGGCACCCTGCCCGCCGACGGCGAATTCGACGGTTCCGGCGAATGGCTGCCCCTGGTCAAGGGCGGTAAGTCCATGATCAAGGGCATGGCCGTGGACCAGGTCCTGGTCTACACCCGCCTGGCCGCGGACAAGGCCGGCGCCACCAAGATGGACCGCCCCGAGGACGTGGAACCCAACCCGCACACCGGCAAGGTGTACGCGGCGCTGACCAACAACTCCGACCGCGGCAAGCCCGGCTTCGCCCCGGTGGACGAAGCCAACCCGCGCACCGGCAACCGCGACGGTTACATCCTGGAACTCACCGAACGCCACGGTCGCGTGAGCGCCACACGTTTCGACTGGAACCTGCTGCTGGTCTGCGGTGATCCCACCAAGGACTCCGGCACATACTTTGGCGGGTACCCCAAGGAGAAGGTTTCACCCATCTCCTGCCCGGACAACGTGGCCTTCGACCGCGCGGGTAACCTGTGGATCTCCACGGACGGTGCGCCGTCCAAGATCGGCTACAACGACGCCCTGTTCAAGGTGGGTCTGACCGGTTCCGAGCGCGGCCGCGTGCAGCAGTTCCTGTCCGTCCCACAGGACGCCGAGACCTGCGGTCCGGTGGTCCACGACAACGAGGACATGGTCTACGTGGCCGTGCAGCACCCGGGTGAGGACGGCTCGTTCGAGGAGCCTCGCTCCTACTTCCCGGATTACGTGTTGCCCACCCGCGCCGGCGAAGGCGAGTTCTCCATGCCCCGCCCCGCCGTGGTGCAGGTCTTCCGCCTCAACCGCGGGGAAGATCCGGAGTTCCCGGGTGGCGTCAGCGACAAACCGGGCGAGGGCAAGGGCCGCGGCAAACGCCGCAAGAACGGGCCCAAGGGTCCCAAGTACCGCGGCTACCGGGGCAAGTCGAATGCGGAGACCCGCGACCGCGCCCGCCGGGCCCGCCGCTCCTACGACGGCTGATTCGGACGAGGGCGCGAGCGGTCACACCGGCCGCTCGCGCCCGCGGGGCCGAGCCGCGCGGCGGAATCTCACCGGGCCGTGCGGCGTCGTCGTGGCGAGCGCGAACCTATGTGACGCCCTGTGACACCTGGCTACCAGCTATGGCCGGGCATCGGTAGCTTTGACGCAACGGGTCACGCAGAACTGTGCCGCCCGGGGACCTCACCCGTACCCCCGACATCTCGTGGCGCACCTGACGATCACTAGTTTCCGTTCAAGGAGCTGCCATGGCCGCGCAAACGACCTCAACCGAGAGTCCTTCCAAGTCGGCTGCCCCGCGCGTGCGCGGACCGCGCCCCGGCACCAACCTGGGGCAATGGAAGATCAGCGGTAAGGACCCCCTCAACCACAACGAGGAGTTCAAGGCCGAGGGCAATCC
This sequence comes from Kocuria sp., assembly GCF_030536815.1. Lineage (GTDB taxonomy): Bacteria > Actinomycetota > Actinomycetes > Actinomycetales > Micrococcaceae > Kocuria > Kocuria gwangalliensis. Next base: position 7,826 of record NZ_JAUNPE010000076.1, on the reverse strand, counting down.
GCTCGATGTCCGTGAACGCATCATCGACACCTACTCCAAGCAGGGTTTCGATTCGATTCCCACGGATGACGTGCACGGACGGTTCCGCTGGATGGGTCTCTACACCCAGCGCAAACAAGGCGTGGACGGCGCCTCCACCTCCAAGCTGGACGCGGAATCCCTGTCCGACAAGTACTTCATGATGCGCATCCGCACGGACGGCGGTCGGCTGAGCGTGGCGCAGGCCCGCGTGATCGGTGAGATCTCCCGTGACTTCGCCCGGGACACCGCCGATGTCAGCGACCGACAGAACATCCAGTTGCACTGGATCCGCGTTGAGGACGTCCCCGAGATCTGGGAGCGGCTGGATTCCGTGGGTTTGCTGAGCGTCGAAGCGTGCGGCGACACCCCGCGCGTGTTCCTGGGCAGCCCGGTGGCCGGTGTGGACGCCCACGAGATCATTGACTGCACCCCGCAGTTGGATGCCCTGGGGGAGGCCTTCGTGGGCAACCCGGACTTCGTGAATCTGCCCCGCAAGTTCAAGACCGCGATCACCGGCAGCAAGAGCCTGGACGTGGTGCACGAAATCAACGACGTCAGCTTCGTGGGGGTCGAGCACCCCGAACTCGGGGTCGGATACGACCTGTGGGTGGGCGGCGCGCTGTCCATCACCCCGCGCCTGGCCGAGCGACTGGGCGTGTTCGTGGCACCGGAAGACGTGGTTCCCGTGTGGGCCGCGGTGGCCGGCATTTTCCGCGACTACGGGTACCGCAAGCAGCGCACCAAGGCCCGCCTCAAGTTCCTGCTGGCCGAGTGGGGCACCGAGAAGTTCCGCCAGGTGCTTCAGGACGAGTACCTGGGCCGCGAACTCCCGGACGGCCCCGCGCCCGCCCGCGCCGTGGGTCGCCCCGATCACGTGGGCGTGCACGAGCAGCACGACGGCAAGAAATACGTGGGCTTCGCCCTCACCGTGGGCCGCCTCGATTCCGCCGCGCTGTTGACGCTCGCCGACGCAACCGAGGCCGTGGGTTCCGACCGCATCCGGCTGACGCCCTACCAGAAGGTCCTGGTCCTGGACGTCCCCGAGGATCGTGTGGCGGAGCTGACCGCCGCGCTCGAGCCCCACGGCATGGACGCGCACCCCAGCCCGTTCCGCCGCGCGACCATTGCGTGCACGGGCATTGAATTCTGCAAACTTGCGTTCGTGGAGACCAAGGGCCTGGCGGCCCAGGTGATCGATCAGCTCGAAGAGCGGCTCACGGATCTTGAGATCACGAACCCCATTTCCCTGCACATCAACGGCTGCCCCAACTCGTGCGCGCGCATCCAGACCGCGGACATCGGGCTCAAGGGCCAGTTCATCGGCGAGGAGTTCGTGTTCCAGGTGCACCTGGGCGGCGGGCTCGCCTCCGCGGACCGCGAAGAGGGCGGGCTGGGTCGCACCGTGCGGGGCCTGAAGGTCACCTCCGACGACCTGACGGATTACGTGGAGCGCGTGACCCGCCGCTACATGGCCGAGACCAACGGCGAACTCACCTTCGCCGAGTGGGCACAGAACGCCGAGGAGGATTGCCTGCGATGACCACTCCCACTACTTCATCCCCGACGACGCCGCCCGCGGCACCCGCCCCGGGTGCGGCACCGGCCGCACCGGGTCAGGCCATGGCGCCCGACGCGGCGTCGGCGCCCCAGCGAACTCGCTCCGAGGCCGAGCTGAAGGCCCTGGTCGAGGAGGCCAACGAGCTGTTCGGTCAGCGCAACGCGGACACCCAGGAACTGCTGGCCTGGGCCGGCAGGACGTTCGGGAAGTCGCTGGCGGTGGCGTGCTCGATGGCCTCGGACACCGTGGTGCCCGCCCTGGTCAGCCAGCACATCAAGGACGTGGACGTGCTGTTCCTGGACACCGGCTACCACTTCCAGGAAACCCTTGAGACCCGGGACGCGTTCGCTTCGGACTGGCCCGTGAACGTGCGCACCCTGCTGCCGCGGCTGACCGTGCCCGAGCAGGACGCCGAGTTCGGTCCGAGACTCCACGACCGCGAACCCGCCACGTGCTGTGGGATTCGCAAGGTCGAGCCGCTGGACAACGCCCTTGAGGGCTACGAGGCGTGGGTGACCGGGCTGCGCCGCGAGGAAACTCCCCATCGCGCCAACGCCGCGCCGGTGGAATGGGACGAACGCCATCACATGGTCAAAATCAACGCGATCGTGGACTGGACCTTCGACGACGTCGTGAGCTGGGCCGAAACCAACCTGGTGGTGGTCAACCCGCTGCTGACGCAGGGTTACCCGTCCATTGGTTGCGCTCCGTGCACACGAAAAGTTGCCCCCGGTGAGGATCCGCGCGCTGGTCGCTGGTCCGGGCTGGGCAAGACAGAATGCGGGATTCACGTATGACCACCACAGTTACCTCCACCTCGGCACCGCACGCGGCCGCGCTCTCCCAGTTGCAGCGGCTCGAGGCCGAGTCCATGCACATTTTCCGCGAGACCGCCTCCGAGGGTGAACGCCCCGTGCTGCTGTTCAGCGGCGGCAAGGACTCCGTGGTGATGTTGCACTTGGCCGCCAAGGCCTTCTGGCCCAGCCCCATCCCGTTCCCCGTGCTGCACGTGGACACCGGGCACAACTTCCCGGAGGTTCTCGAGTTCCGCGACCGCACCGCCGAGCGGCTCAGGGTGCGTCTGGAAGTGGCCAGCGTGCAGGACTACATCGATGACGGGCGGTTGAGCGAGCGCCCGGACGGCACCCGCAACCCGTTGCAGACCGTGCCGTTGTTGGATGCAATCACGGACGGCCGTCATGACGTGGTTTACGGCGGTGCCCGCCGTGACGAGGAAAAGGCCCGGGCCAAGGAACGCATCATCAGCTTGCGCGACGAGTTCGGCCAGTGGAACCCGCGCGACCAGCGCCCCGAGTTGTGGAACCTGTACAACACGCGCCACCGCCCGGGCGAGCACGTGCGGGTGTTTCCCTTGTCCAACTGGACCGAGCTGGACATCTGGCGTTACATCGCCGCGGAGAACATTGAGCTGCCGCCGCTGTACTACGCACACGAACGAGACGTGATCCTGCGCGACGGCATGCTGCTGGCCGTGGGGGAGTACGTGAGTGCGCGCGAGGGCGAAAACATCGAACGCCGCACGGTCCGCTACCGCACCGTGGGCGACATGAGCTGCACCGGAGCCGTGGAATCACCGGCCGCCAGTGCCCAGGACGTCCTGGCGGAGGTCGCGACCAGCACACTCACCGAACGCGGTGCCACGCGAGCGGATGACCGCATGTCCGAGGCCGCCATGGAAGACCGCAAGCGAGAGGGCTATTTCTAAAATGAGCGTCGACACCCGAGGAAGCCTGCTGCGCATTGCCACGGCGGGCAGCGTGGACGATGGCAAGTCCACCCTGGTGGGGCGCTTGCTCCACGACACCAAGAACATCCTGGTCGACCAGCTCGAGGCCATTGAGCGGGTGAGCCAGGCGCGCGGTCTGGACTCGGCGGATCTGGCGCTGCTGACCGACGGCCTGCGGGCCGAACGCGAGCAGGGAATCACGATCGACGTGGCCTACCGCTACTTCGCCACGCCCGCCCGCAACTTCATCCTGGCCGACTGCCCGGGACACGTGCAGTACACCCGCAACACCGTGACGGGCGCCTCCACCGCGGATGCGCTCATCATCCTGGTGGACGTGGAGCACGGGATCGTGGAGCAGACCCGCCGCCACCTGGCCGTTGCCGCGCTGCTGGGTGTGCCGCACCTGATCGTGGCGCTCAACAAGATCGACCTGGTCCCGGACGCCGAGCAACGGTTCGCGCAGTTGACCACGGACCTGCACGAGCTGGCCGACCAATTCGGGGTGCTGGCCTTGCAGACCATCCCGATTTCCGCCCTGCGCGGGGACAACGTGGCGGAGAAATCGCCCAACACCCCGTGGTACGAGGGCCCCAGCCTGCTGGAATGGCTCGAGACGCTGCCGGATTCGGCCGAGCTCACCCGGTCCGAGGATTTCGCGTTCCCCGTGCAGACGGTGCTGCGCCCGCAGTCCGCCGCGGTGGATCCCGCACTGGTGGACTACCGCGGGTATGCGGGGCAGATCGCCTCCGGAACCGTGCGCGTGGGAGATACCGTCTCGGTGCAGCCGGCTGGTCGCCGGACCACGGTTGAGGCCATCGACCTGGCCGGTCAGCCCCTGGACGGGGCCGTCGCAGGGCAGTCCGTGACCCTGCGGTTGAGTGACCAGATCGACATCACCCGCGGTGATCTCATTTCCGGTGTGGAGGCGGGCGCCGAACCCAGCCAGTCCGTGGAAGCCGTGGTCTGCTGGCTGGATGAGAAGCCGTTGCACGAGGGCCAGCGCGTACTGCTCAAACACACCACGCGAGTGGTTCGTGGCATTGTCGGGTCGATCGACGGTCGCTTGAACCTGGACAGTCTCAGCGCGGAATCCGTGGACTCGTTCGGACTCAATGACATCGGCCGGATCACGGTGCGGGTGGCCGATCCGATCTTCGCCACCGGTTATACCCGGTCGCACACTCTGGGATCGTTCCTGCTGATCGACCCGCAGACGGGCCGCACGCAGGCCGCGGGCATGATCCAGGATGACAGCGTTGAGACTCCCGGAGTGCTGGGAAGTCTCAAGGCAGAAAACGGCGACTGGCGGATCTGAGGTTTGCGCGGCGGCGTCGTCCGTGATCGGGCGGCGCCGCCCGCATCACGTGCGCGCGTGTCCTCGTGATGGAGCCCCGCGTGCTGCGGGCGACTGTGGGTGTCCGAGGGGCTCACTAGAGTGGGCTCCATGATCACTCCGAGCCTGCTGACGGCCACCACCGCATTGAGTGCCCTCGCGCGCGCGGGCATGGAGCACATGGTGGTCGCGCCGGGTTCTCGCTCCGCACCCGTCGCCTACGCCGCCGCGGCGGCCCAGGAGAGCGGGGCGCTGCGCGTCCACGTGCGCATCGACGAGCGCGCGGCGGCCTTCACGGCCCTGGGAATTTCCCGTTCCACCGGGCGACCCGCCGCGGTACTCACCACCAGCGGCACCGCGGTGGGCAACCTGTTGCCCGCTGTCATGGAGGCCTCGCACTCGGGGGTTCCGCTCGTGGCCCTCACGGCTGACCGCCCGCCCGAACTGCGCGGCACCGGCGCCAACCAGACCACATTCCAACCGGGAGTGTTCGAGGCGTTCGTGCGCGCCCAAGTGGACCTCGTGCCCGACGATCACAACCCCGCCGCGGAGACGCTGGATCGCGCGCTCGCGGCCGCCGGGGGGAGCCGCACCACCGCGCCGGGCCCGGTGCACCTCAATCTTGGCCTGCGGGACCCGCTGTACCCGTGGGCCGAGGAAGACCACGTGTTCCTCAAGAACTGGGCAGTGGAACTGGCGGCGGAACTGGCCGAAAACCGCCCCGCGCGCATCGCCCACCCCTGGGCCGTCTTCGACGAATCCCTGGTGAGAGACAGCCCGGACATCGCTACGGGCGGACTGCCCCGGGACATCGGCACAACTGTCCGCGAACACAATGTGCGCGGCGGCGGCATTGCGGCACCCTCGGGTGAGAATCATGGGAAGCGGACCAGCACCCCGGACGGCGTACGGGCCGTGGTCATGGCCGGCGACGGCGCGGGGCCGGGTGCCGCGCGGTTCGCAGCGGAGGCCGGACTGCCGCTCATGGCCGAACCATCTTCCAACGCGCGTTTCGGCATGTCCGCCGTGCACTCGTACCAGAACGTGTTGGAACTGGACCTGGTTGACCAGGTG
>NZ_JAUNPE010000076.1:0-1990 GCF_030536815.1 Kocuria sp. | reverse complement strand
GTCCGCCGTGCACTCGTACCAGAACGTGTTGGAACTGGACCTGGTTGACCAGGTGGACACCGTGGTGCTCATCGGCCGTCCCACACTGTCCCGCCACGTTGCGAACCTGCTGCGGCGCAAGGACGTGCGTGTGCTGGCCGTGCGGCCCGGGCCGGTTGCGTGGTTCGAGGAAGGGCGCCGCGACGAGGAGGTTGTCAGCTCCTTCCACGAAGTCCTCGACCTTATCGGGCCCGTGCGTGAGGGGTGGTTCGAGACCTGGGAAGCAGCCGGCGTAGCCGCGGGCGATGCCTTACGGACGCAGACGAACTCCTTACCCGCCCTCACCGGCCTGCATGTGGCGCACGCCGTGTGGGATGCATGCGCGGCAGACGGCGCCGTGCTCGTGGCCGGTTCGTCCAACCCGATCCGAGACCTGGACCTGGTCGCCTTACCGGGCGCCCCCGTGGCCGTGGTGGCCAACCGCGGTGTGTCCGGGATCGACGGAACCGTGGCCACCGCCCACGGCGTGGGATTGGGAACGGGACGCCCGGTGCGTGTGTTCCTGGGTGACCTCACGTTCCTGCATGATGCCGGCGGGTTGCTCATGGGCCACGGCGAAGAGGTCCCGGACGTCCAGCTCGTGGTCCTCAACGACAACGGCGGGGGAATCTTCGGGAAACTCGAACACGGTGCCGTGGCCCAGGACGAGCGGTACACCAATACGGTGGAGCGCTTCTTCGGCACCCCGCACCAGGTGTCCCTCCCGGACCTGTGTGCGGCCTACGAGGTCGAGTACAGTCGCGCGGACACCGCCATTGAGTTGGCCGCACTGTTTGCAGCGCCTTTACGGGGTCGCCGCGTCATCGAGGTCCCGATCGACCGCGCCGGTCTGCGGGAGTTCCACCAGGGTATTCGCGAGGCGGCGCAAGATGCGGCCAGGCAGTTCCTGGCCAAGCATCCCGCGGGGGAGTAAACGCGGCAGCGGTGGTTGCCACCGACTCGCTCCGGCAGCAGCGGTCATCGTTGAGCCACTCGTGGCTAGCATGGGTCCATGACTGATCAGCAGACTGTTTCCAGCACGGCACCGCGCACCGCCCTGGTCACCGGGGCCACCCGGGGTATCGGCAGAGCCGTGGCCGAGGACCTCGCCCGTGACCACGTGGTGTTCGTGGGCGGCCGGCGTTCCGATGACGTTGAGCGGGTGCGTTCCGAACTCGAGGGGCTCGGCCCGGGCACTCGGCCGTTCGTCGCCGAACTCACCGACGACGCCGCGGTCGAGGCCGCGTGGGCGCCCCTGGCTCATGAGTTCCCGGGGCTGAACGTGGTGGTGCACTCCGCCGGTATTGCACCCATGGCGCGGGTGGCAGAAACCACTCGTGACCAGTGGCGCGAGATTTTCGAGGTCAATGTCTTCTCGGTGGCCCAACTGACCAAGTTGGTGCTGCCCCAGCTGCGAGCTGCTGGCGGGGACGTGGTGGCCATCAACTCGGGGTCGGGCTTCACCGCCGGGCCGGCGTCGTCCTTGTATTCCGGGACCAAATTTGCCCTGCGAGCCTTCACGGACGCGCTGCGCGAGGAAGAGCGCGAGAACGGCGTGCGGGTGTCGTCGGTGCATCCGGGTCGGGTGGCCACGGACATGCAGGAAGAACTGCATGCCTACCAGGGCAAGGAATATCGCGCCGAGGAATGGATCCAGCCGGCCCAGATCGCAGCTGCCGTGCGCGTTGTTGTCGATGCCGAGCGAACATCGCAGGTGGAGGTCATCACCGTGCGCCCATCGGGCATGCATTAGGTAGCTGTGGATGCAAATTAGCATCCACTCATATGTAGAGACACATTAACACCCCCTGGCGAAACCCTGGGGGTTATCCCCGTGTGGTAAGGCTCACAGTGGTTCAGGATTAAGTTCTAACGCGCAACCATTCCGGAAACGCGCCGGGGGTCCAGGGGCTCTCCGGAAGATCTTTGATCCGAGAGGACCACCACCATGAGCAACACACTCGTTGCCGCG
>NZ_JAUNPE010000228.1 GCF_030536815.1 Kocuria sp. | reverse complement strand
CCGATGTAGTTGTGGTTGAGCATCCTGGCCTCTTCCTGGGCCAGCACCACGACCCGGCGGGCGCGGTCGGTGAAGCGTTCGAACATGGATACTCCTCTATTGATGTCTGCCAACGATGCTAGGCACCCGAACGGCATTTCTGGGCATTGTTCGCCACTGGCGCACGATGTACAGCCCAGAGCTAAACCCGGTTGCGGCGGGCAACAGCAACGGCCGGAGCGCACCCCGAGGTGCAGTCCGGCCGGATGGCTGCCCGCCGGGAAACATCGTTCCCGGCGGAGAAATCCGATTCACGCTGAAGCTCTGTTCTTTCCTCAGCGGATCGGACGTGGCTACTTACTTGTGAGCGTCGTAGTACTTGTCCTGAATGTCCTGGTGGATACGGCCGCGATCGGACACCTGCAGGCCTTGTTCCTTGGCCCAGGCACGGATCTTGGGGGTCTCGGGATTACCCGAACGCGTGGGACGAGTGGTGGCCCCGCGATTGGTCTTGGCCGACGCGCGGCGTGCCTTGGACACGTAGGGTCGCAGCGCCTCACGCAGCTTGGTGGCGTTAGCGGAGTTCAAATCAATCTCGTACTGTCCGCCGTCGAGACCGAAACGAATGGTCTCATCTGCGGAACCGCCGTCGATGTCATCTTCAAGAATGATCTTGACTGTCTGTGCCATGTCGGTTCCTCCTCACCACCCCGAAAAAGGGTGGCGTCAAAATTAGTGGGCTATTGCCTGTGGTGTGTGATCTCTGGTCCGGAAGTCACTCAATGCGCCATGATGCGTGTACCTGCCCCCCGCTTAACCCCTATTGTTTGCGGTGGTCTTTGCGATACTCGGACTCCGCACACTAAGCAGACAAGAACACGCGTGTTTCACGGGCTCCTATCATGACACGATGAGTCGATAATGTCACGATGGGATAATGCGCCGCGTTATTTGTCCTCAGAAGTATCGCGGATGGGAATGGAGTTCTTCAGCCCTAATCCGCGCTTTCTCTTAGAGCTTACTTCTTGGTATCCAAAGGGGACATTGTCTCCTTCGCGTTCACGCACTTCTTCATACCAGCGCTCGGCGTCCTTCTCGACATTGGCCTGAGCAGAACGTTCTGCCCGGTCACCGCGAAAAAGCCACCGCATGACCAGGTAGAAAATAAGGCCCACACCGAGAGAAGGCACAAAAACGGACAAGTACTCCATGACGCTTAGTATCCTCTACTGCCCTGAACGAGAACTGATATTGACCTGATGGTATTCACTCACTCGGGCTTCATGAGCGGGAACAGAATGGTCTCTCTGATGCCCAGGTCTGTGAAAAGCATGATCAGGCGGTCCAGGCCCAGCCCCAGGCCGCCCATGGGCGGTGCGCCGTACTCCAGGGCCCGCAGGAAGTCCTCGTCCAACTGCATGGCTTCAACGTCACCGGCGGCGGATTTCGAGGACTGTTCGGTGAGGCGCTGACGTTGAATCACCGGATCGATCAGTTCGGAGAACGCAGTACCGCGCTCCATACCGCCGATAATCAAATCCCACGCTTCAATGAGACCCGGCTTTTCGCGGTGCTGGCGCGCGAGCGGCTGCGCGGAGGGCGGGTAATCGTAAACAAATGTGGGCTGGATCAAGGTGGGCTCCACAATTTCCCCGAACAGCTCCACCGCGAGCTTTTCGGCATCCCACGCGGGATCCACGGAGATTTCGCGTTGCTGGGCAATCTTCCGCAGGGTCTCGGCGGGGATGTCCGGAGAGATTTCCTGACCCACGGCGTCAGACAATGCCGGGTAGACGGAAACCCATTTCCATTCGCCGAAGAGCTCGATGCGCCCCTGGTCAGTGTCAATGCCTTCCACCCCGAGTGCGGAGGCGCACGCCTGAATAATTTCTTTGATCCGCTCGGCCATGACGAATTGATCGGCATAGGCCTCATAGGCTTCCAGCGTGGTGAACTCTGGGCTGTGTGTTGAATCCACGCCCTCGTTACGGAATACCCGCCCGAGTTCGAACACCTTTTCAATACCGCCCACCACGGCACGTTTCAAGTACAGCTCGGTGGCGATACGCAGTGTCATGTCCTGATCGAACGCATTGAGGTGCGTTTCGAAAGGTCGCGCCGCCGCGCCACCGTGGATGAGTTGCAAGATGGGAGTTTCGATCTCGATGTACCCGCGGTCCTCCAGCACACGGCGCACGGTGCGGGTGATCAATGACCGGGTCAACACCACTTCGCGGGCCCGGGGGCGCACGATCAGGTCCAGGTAGCGCTGGCGCACCCGGGTTTCCTCGCTGAGTTCCTTGTGCAAGGTGGGCAGCGGGCGCAGTGCCTTGGAGGCCATGCGCCAGGAATCGGCCATGACGGACAGTTCACCGCGCCTGGAACTGATCACGCGGCCGGTGACCGCCACGAAATCGCCGAGGTCCACCTGGGCCTTCCATGCGGCCAGGGCTTCCTCGCCCACGTTCGCCTTGGAGATCATGACCTGCAGCCGCGTGCCGTCACCCTCATGAAGGGTGGCGAAGCACAGTTTGCCGGTGTTGCGCACGTGCATCACGCGTCCGGCAACGGTCACGACGTCGTCGGTTTCCTCGCCGGCCTCCAAATGCTCGTGGCTTTGGCGCACCTGGGCCAGGGTGTGGGTGCGGTCAACACTCACCGGGTAGGCGGAAACACCCGATTCCTCAATGGCCTGGCGCTTGGCGGCACGGAACAACATCTGGTCGTTGAGTTCGTGCTCGGAAAGCTCCGGCGTGGAATCTGCTGCTGGGGTGTTATCTCGCTGCTCGGTCACAATTCTCCAGGATAGCGGTCAGATCAAATCTTCAT
>NZ_JAUNPE010000002.1:60526-68810 GCF_030536815.1 Kocuria sp. | reverse complement strand
CCACCCGCGAGGCCCGCCCTCGATGAGCACGTGCTTGGTGTGCGGGTCGAGGAACATGAGGTAGACGGTGAAGGCGAGAGCAACCACGTAGGCAATGGTGGACACGTTGAAACTGACCTCGATGTAGGGCCACACGGACAGTTGATCCTGCGCGCCGAAGATCACGAAGAACCCGGTGACCACGTACAGCACGCGCACCTGCCAGTTGTCCTTGATGCCGGTGACCGCCAGGAACGGCAGGAACCACAGGATGTACCACGGCTGGATGATCGGGGAGAGCATGACCACGGCGGCAAAGGCCAGCCCCATGCGTCGGACCACTCGGTGGCTGCGCTGACCTTCGCCCCAGAACATCAACAGCACCACAATGCCGATGCCCAGGTATTTCAAGATGTTGCGCAAGGTCGCCGCGATGTCTCCGCCGGGCAGTCCCACCGCGTCGCCGATGCGGTTGACCTGCATGCTCAGGAACCCGGACGGTGAATAACCCGTGTAGCCCGGAGTGGGGTCCAGAATGGCGAGAATCCATCCGGGGCCCAGATCGTAGGGAATGCCGCTCAGCAGGAGAAGTCCGAAACTCAAGATCGCCGTCCCGGCCCACGTGGCGAATTTGCGCGGCCACGAGGCATTGGTGCCGGCCCACAGCAACCCGATGAAGGGCAGCAGGAGAATCGTGATGGGTTTGATGCCAATGGACGCGGTGACCAGCAGAATGCCCCGGATCGGCCTGCCGGTCGCGGCGAAATACGTGCCCGCCACGGCAAGGCCGACCATGAGACCGTCGTTGTGGGCGCTGGCCACAAAACTAATGAGAAACAGGGGGTTGGCCACCGTGAGCCACAGGGCGCGAGCGCCGTCGAACCCGTGCATTTCCGCGAGTTTGGGCACGTACAGCACGCACAGCGCGACACCCACACACGCGAGAAGCCGGAACAGCAGGACGGAGAGATCGGGCTGGGCCCCGGTGACCTTGACCACCAGGTGCGCCAACCACAGGAAGACGGGCCCGTAGGGGGTGCGGGATTCGGCCCAGGCCGGATCGGCACCCAGCATGAACCAGTTGTCGAGGGTCGAGATGCCGGTCGTGTACGGGTTCTCCCCGGCCGCCATGAGGCGCCCCTGGCCGATATAGGCGTACACATCGCGAGAAAAAATCGGCACGGCCAGCAGCAACGGCAGCGACCAGGCGAACACGGCGGTGACGACGGCGCGCAGCGAACCCTCCGGCCACCCGGTCAGTCGCTGCCCCAACCGAACCCACGAGCGCATCAGGAGCATGGCCCCGAAGGTCAAGAGAACCGTGGAGATGACAATGCCCCAGCCCTCGGTGCGCATGGCGATCACCAGGGGATTGCGAACCATGGGGGAGCCCAGGGCGATCCACCCGATCCCAATGGAACCCACGAACATCATGAGTGAGCCAACGAGACCCTGAACAATGGCAATCAACGGGCGGGGAACCCGCGGGGTACCCGGTACGGAGCGGGCCTCGGCGGAAATCGACCCCCCGGTGGCCCGAGGGGTCGCTGCAGTGCTGCCGTGAGCGGTGACCTCCGGACGCGAACCACTTTCCGACATGACCTGTGTCGTTCCCCTACTTGTCAACTTTTTCGGGTGCCCAGGCGCCATGGCCCGCGGGACGTTATTCAGGAGGCTGATCCTAGCAGTCGGACGTACCGCAACCGGGGTTTGGGACCCGATTCTCGGGGGTAGTAGCCATGGGCGGTGCCCCGGTGTGCCGCACCCCATGACTCACGAGTCCACGGGGACCGGTCCGCGGCACGTAGCATGAGTACGCATCCGTGCCCCGCTCCACCGGGTACGGAACAGATTTCCTGAGGCCGCCCGCGGTCTCGTACCGCTGCGCACCTGACGAGGATTGATCATGTCCACGCACAAGCCGTTGACCCAACAGGACCGATTGAACGTTCTGGATCGGCCCCAGAACCTACCGGGGTGGTTGACCTCGCCGCGCGTGCTCCTGGCAGGGTTCGTGGTCCTGCACCTCGTGTTCCTGATCTTCGCGCTGATCGTGTCCCTCAACGGCAACGCGTTCAGCGACACCAACATTTATCGGGAGTGGACGCGCATCGGCTTCGACCAGGACGCATTGGCCGGTGGACCCAGCCCGTGGGTGTATCCGGTGCTGGCCCTGGTGCCCATGGCGCTCGCGGGCATTGCGGGCCCGGGGCCCTTCTTCTTCCTGTGGGTCCTGATGACCACGGTGCTCAACGGCTGGGCCGTTCTCACACTCACCGATCGCGGCCGTAACCGGCACGCGATTCCCGCCGCCTGGTGGTGGCTGGGCTTCACGTTCCTCATGGGATGGTTGGGGTTCGCTCGGGTCGACGGCCTGACGGCCCCCATTGTTCTGGTGGCCTTGGCCTACGGCGTGGCCCACCCCTTCATCGCCTCGACGCTGCTGAGCATTGCCACGTGGATGAAGGTGTGGCCGGCAGCGATCGTGCTCGCACTGTTCACGGTGGTGCGCCAGCGAGTTCAGGTGGTTGTCGCGGGACTGATCGTGAGCGCTGTGGCCGCCGGCATTGCCGCCGCCATGGGCGCTTTCCCGCTGCTCTTCAACTTCCTCACGCAGCAGGGCGACCGCGGTATGCAGCTGGAAGCCACGTTCACCACCCCGTGGCTGTGGTCCTCGGTGCTGGGCGTGGGAGGCTCACAGATGTACATGAACACGGACATCAACTCGATGCAGGTGGACGGCCCCGGCACCGAGGTCATGTCCTCACTCATGCAGCCGTTGCTGATCCTGGCCGCTCTGGCCGCCACGGCGCTGCTGGTCCGGGCCCTGCACCACGGTGTGCGCACCGGCGGAGCGGACCGCACCGAACTGTTGCTCGCCGGCACGCTGACCCTGGTCTCCGTGTTCATCGTGTTCAACAAGGTGGGCTCCCCGCAGTTCATGGTGTGGCTCGGCCCGGCCGTGGCTCTGGGGCTCGTGCATCACTGGCGCTCGTGGCGGACCCCGGCCATCATGCTGATCGCGATCGCGGTTCTGACATTCTTCATCTACCCGCTGTTCTACAACGCGCTCAGTCACGACAACCCCGCGATGGCGCTGGTGCTGACCGCGCGCAACGCGCTGCTCGTGGTGTTGCTGTTGTGGTCGGCGCGGCGCCTGTACTGGTTGGGTTCCAAACGCCCCACCGATGAGCTCGTCCCCAAGGAGTCCTGACATTTCCGCCGCATTCTTCGACCGGCTCCGTGGTGTGCGCGACGGCCTGCTGCCGGACCGCGTGATCGCCTGGTTCTCCCGTCCATCCAGCGTGTGGTGGGGCTTCGCCGTGGTCCACCTGTATTACCTGGGGTGGATGGCGTCCTTCTTCCTCAACGGCTGGGCCTTCAGCGACACCGAGCAGTATCGCGAGTGGGCCATGGCGGGTTTCTCGACCGACGTCGCCGATCAATCGATCAGCCCGTGGGTTTATCCGGTCCTGGCGCAGATCCCCATCCACCTGGCGGGGATCGCCGGTCACGATCTGTACCTGCTGGCGTGGACTCTCATCATCACCGCGCTCAATGCCGTGGCGATCTGGTTCCTGACCCGCCGCAGTATAGGTGGCCGCGGTGTGGCACCGGCCTGGTGGTTGCTGGTATTCCTGGTGTTCATGGGCTATCTGAGTTTCGCCCGTGTGGAGGGTATCGCTGCGCCCATTGTCTTGATCGGCATGCTCTACGCCGCTCGCCGGCCCGTGGTGGCCTCCGTGTTGCTCAGCATCGCCACGTGGATCAAGGTGTGGCCTGCCGCCGTGATCCTGTCGTTGCTGATCGCGGCGAAGAAACGTGTGTACGTGTTTCTCGCGGGAGTGGCGGTCACCGCGGTGGTCGTGCTCGGAACGTGGCTCTGCGGCGGTCTCAGCCACATTGCCGATTTCATGGTCAACCAGGGCTCGCGTGGCATGCAACTCGAGGCCACGTTCTCCACGCCGTGGGTCTGGCTGAGCGTGCTGGACATTGCCGATTCCGAGATCGCGGACAACACGGCCATCAACTCCTCCGAGGTCTACGGCCCCGGCACCGAGCTCGCCGCCCATCTCATGCAACCGCTGCTCATCCTTGCCGTGGTGGTGGGCACCGCGCTGCTGATCCGTTCGCTGCGCAGGGGAGCGGATCGCGGTGAACTCTTCTACGAGGGTGCCCTCATGATGACCACCGTGCTCATTGTGTTCAACAAGGTGGGCTCACCCCAGTTCATGATCTGGCTCGCGCCCGTGATCGTGGCGGGCCTGGTCTACGACTGGAAGCGTTGGCGCACCCCCGCGGCCCTGCTCATGGGCATCGCGGTGGTCACGTTCTTCATTTATCCGCTCTTCTACACCCCGCTCATCCACGCCAACCCGATCATGGCCGGCGTGCTGAGCATCCGGAACATCCTGCTGGTCCTGCTACTGGCCTGGTCGGTCAAACGCACGTGGGATCTCGGGGCCAAGATCCGGCCCGCACGCGAGGGCGCCAGGGGCTGAGGCCCGGCGCTCGCCGGCTGCCGGGGCGGCCAACGCGACCAGAACGACGTCGTACCGGGACCCGATCTGCAGGCTCACCATTGGCCCCCCGGGTGAAATGTCATTGTTTTCGCACTACGTGTCCTGTCGGTACGTGCAAGCTGCCGTGCCAGCCACGGCCTCGGTGGTAGTTTTGACTTAGGAAATATCCATAGGTAGATCAAGCATCATCGGAGGCGGCATGAGTCATGCAGTGGGCCCGGAAAGCGGCCACACCCCCGGCGCGCGCACTCGGGCAACCAAGAAACCTGGAGCGGCATCCATTCTCGATGTCACCAAGGTCTTTGCCCGGCTGCTGCCCAAGCAGCTCAAGGACGAGGCGCAGTTAGCGGTACTCGAACTCAAGGACAAGGGCATCAAACTGGGTGTGGGCGCAGCCCTCGCCGTGGTGGGCCTGGTATTCCTCGGCATGGCCGTCATTGCGCTCATCGGCGCGGCCATTGCCGGTCTGTCCAACCTGATGCCGGCGTGGTTGGCGGCATTGTTGTTGGCCCTGCTCTTCATTGTCATCCTGGCCATCCTCGTCCTGGTGGCGCTGGCCAAGATCAAGAGCGCCCTGCCGCTCAAGCCCGAGAAGACCCTGTTCGGCCTTCGTTACGACCTGGGTGTCGTGAAGGAAGGCTCCGCTTACACGGAGGGCCGCGTGCAACGCGAGATGAACGAGGCCGAGCAGCAAAAGGAACGCGAGCAGGAAGCTGCCGCCAACGACCCCAATCAGGTCAAGCCGGTCAAGCCCACCGAGGAGCAGCTGCGTCACCGTCTGAAGCTGCGCCGCGAGCACTTGAAGAGCCTGCGCGACGATGCCCAGAACCGCGCGGATTCCGTCCAGGCGGCCGCCCAGGGTTTCGTGGGTCGTACCGCTGGCACCTTCAAGTCCACTCAGGACTCGGTCAAGCAGACCTTCGCCACCCGCGGCGGTTCGCAGGGCGTGCCCACGGCAGGATCCACCTCGGCCACGGCCGGTGAGAGCAGCCTGAGCGATCGCTGGCAGCCGCTGGCCGTTGCCGCAGCCGCCGGCTCCGCCTTCTTGGTGTTCTTGCGCAAGCTTCTCAAGAAGTAGCGCCCATCGGGTAACCGACGACGCCCCTGCGTCGCCTCCGGAAGGCCGGGTCACCACAGTGACCCGGCCTTCCTCGTGTCCGACTCCTACCGGGGTATGGGGTTGGTCCTACGCGGGGCTGATCTTCATGAGGTAGTAAGGCAAATGCCACGGGGGCACCTTACGATGATGCTGTGGTGGAAGACGTGATGAACCGTTGATGCAGTGGGTGGCAGTTTCGTTGGCGCTCATGGCCGCCCTGTGCTTGGCACTCGGGACCCAGACTCAATCCGCGGCCGTCACCGCGCACACCCAGGAGGCATTGAAACCTTCGAATCTCGGGTCACTGGTGCGCAATCCCAAGTGGGTGGCCGGGCTGGTCCTGCTGGGGCTGGGAACGGCACTCAATGTCGGGGCGCTGACGCTGGCGACCGTCACGGTGGTGCAGCCCATTGGCGTGATCGCGCTGGTCATCACCACCCTGCTGCACGCCAAACACAAGCACCTGGACATCAACGCCCGCACCTGGGGTGCCATTTCACTGTGCACAGCGGGCGGTGCCGTGTTCGTTGTGGCCGCCGTTGCCGGCACGGACCCCAGTTACCTTGCCGATCCTCGGGCGGAAATCATTCTGGTGTCCATCCTGATCGCTCTGGTTCTTTTCTTCGGTGTTGCGGAGCTGTTCCTGCGGCACCGCCGCATCAGCATGTTCTACGTCCTCGCCGCCGGCATTCTCTACGGGTTCGTCGCCGTGCTGGTGCGACTCACCATGACCCACACGCTTGCCCACGGGCTGGGGCAGATCCACTGGTTCACGGTGATCATGATCGTCCTGGCGTCCGTGGTGGGCGGCTGGATGGTGCAATGTGCCTACTCGTGCGGGCCGCCGGATCTGGTCATTGCGGGTCTGACGGTTGTCGACCCGATCGTGGGCGTGATCCTCGGTCTTTCCGTTCTGGGAGAAGCCGGACCGGGCTTCACGCCGGGAATCGGAGCGATCATGTGCCTGGCGGGGGGCGTTGCTATAGTCGGCGTCGTATTACTATCTCGCCACCACCCCGAAGTGATCGAGCGCAGGGAACAGGCCAAGCGATTAGAACATGAACTCTCAAGTAAATCTTCACCCAATGCGACCGAGCACAGGAAGACTCTGAACAGCACCCGTGAGCACTGAGCATCCCGAGGAACAGCGTCCCTTGAAGATCTTGATCATTGCAGAGACCTACCCACCGGACGTCAATGGCTCCGCCCAGTTCGCCCGGCGGCTCGCGCAGGGAATGCGCGGGCGAGGACACCAAGTCCACGTGATGGCTCCCATGACCGCCAAGGGCACATCTCTGACGGTTGATAAAGACGGCGTGACCGAGCATCGAATCCGCTCGCACCGAGCCTTCACACACCCCTACTTCCGATTGTGCTTCCCCTGGGAGGTCTACCGCGAGATCAAGCGGGTGCTCGATGCGGTCCAGCCCGATGTCGTGCACAGCCAGTGCCATTACATCCTGGGTCGTCTCGGCATCCAGGAGGCACAGCGCCGCGGGATCCGTTTGGTCGGTACCAACCACTTCATCCCGGAGAACATTGAACCGTTCCTGCCGTTCCCGGACTGGTTCATCCGCGGGTACCGAAAAGTCTCCTGGTGGGACCTCGCGCGGCAGTTCCGCCGTTGTGACGTGGTGACCGCACCGACTCAGCTCGCGGTGGACACCATGGTCGCCAACGGGGTGGATGACAACGCCATTCCCGTGTCCAACGGGATCCAAGTGGGCGACTACGAACAACACGCGGGCGAGCACCTGAAGAAACCCGATCACCAAACGGTTCTTTTCTGCGGCCGGCTCGCGGTGGAAAAGAACGTCAATGAACTGATCGAGGCTGTTTCGTTGATTCCGGACGCGAAGAACGTGCACGCAGAAATCGTGGGGGAAGGCGAGCAACTGGATTCGCTGGTCTCCCTGGCCCACTCCTTGGGCGTGGCCGAACGGATCCATTTCCGCGGTTTCCTCACGGACGAACAATTACGGGTTGCCTATCTCAACGCCGATGTGTTCTGCCAGCCCGGTACCGCTGAGCTGCAGTCCCTGGTCACGCTGGAAGCCATGTCCGCGTCCACACCGGTGGTCCTCGCCAACGCCCGAGCGCTGCCGCACCTGGCGGACGAAGGAGTCAACGGCTACCTCTTCGAACCGGGTAATCCCCACGATTTGGCCAACAAACTGCAATTGGTGCTGGACGCCGGCCCACAGCAACGCCGGGCCATGGGCGAAGCAAGCCACCGCATGATGGCCCACCACTCCTTTGCGAAGACCTTGGACACGTTCGAACGGATTTACCGCGGCGAGCCCGCCCGATGATCGGCTCCACCGCGCGGATGCGGTAGCGTAGAGCGGCGACCACGGCATTGTTCCGTGGTGGCGCAGGGGGCGGTAGCTCAGCTGGTCAGAGCAGAGGACTCATAATCCTTTGGTCGTGGGTTCAAGCCCCACCCGCCCTACATGGATGGCTCTCTCACTAGTGGAAACACTGGCGAGAGGGCCTTTTGTTCGCGGGCTTGGGTGCGCAACCCATCAGCTACGCACCTCATGGTCCCGGAGAACCTCTCGCTGCATCCCGTGCACCGTTAGAGCCCTTGGGGGAGTGGAGAAGGGTCGCGGCGGCGCATGAGGTGTGGGGCGCGGCCCTAACGGCGCCTAAATTGCTGCGGGCGGCGGGGGTAAGCACACGA
>NZ_JAUNPE010000002.1:0-60426 GCF_030536815.1 Kocuria sp. | reverse complement strand
CACGAACTACGGCGTACGCCGCACTGTCACGGCGCCACGTGAGTGAGTGGGACCGAATGGGTCGTCAGGCTCACTGCGGCACCGGCAGCAGCACCGAAGGGCGCATGTCCTGAACGAACTGCAGCGGGTTCACGTAGTCGCCGTCTCTGCGCACACCCCAGTGCACGCAGTTGGCGGGTGGGCAGTGCCCGGCCGCGGCAACGGTGCCGATCACTTGACCGCGGGCCACGCTCTGGCCCCGTGTCACCGTGGCATCAATGGGTTCAAAGGAAGACTTCAACCCAGCACCGTGATCCACGGTAATGACCGGCCGGTCCACCACCACTCCCGTGAACGACACCGTGCCGGCAGCGGGGGAGCGGACCTCCGTTCCCGGCGCGGCCCCGAGGTCCACGCCGCGGTGCCCGGAGAGCCACTTCTGTGCCGGTGGTTGGAATGTCCGCGTCACCGCGGGTTTGGGTGTGACCGGCCAGGTCCACCCGCCGGCGGCCAGCGCCGGTTGTGGACCGAGCACGCCACCGCCCAAGACACCCCCGAGGAACAGGCAGAGGGCCGAAAGAATGGTGAGCGCTCGGGCGCGGTGACCGAACGCCGAACGGTTGGCGGGCGGACACGGTGCGAGGGCGGCGTCGTCGGACTTCATGAGGCCAGACTGGCCCGGGAATCGATGCGGAACCAGGCGGATCCACCCGATGTGGAGCGAGGTGCACCGCGCATGATGTAGTCTGATCCTTGCAGTGTCGACTGCCCTCATTCATCATGCCCGTGACCCGGGTGCGACCGTGGGGCCGACATTGACTTCGCGCGTGAGGGAACACATTGACGTGTGTGCGCACTCCTCGGTCCGCAACTCGTTGCGGATGGAGTGCGTTGATCGGGTCCGCAGGGCCGGGTCACGAATCGCGCCAGGGATCGTCCCGATCGATCAATAACCGTAAACCCATGGCGGTCGCCCCAAGGCCGCCAGCAATTAACAGGAGACGACATGCCCGTCGTAACCATGCGCCAGATGCTCGACAACGGCGTTCACTTCGGCCACCAGACCCGCCGTTGGAACCCCAAGATGAAGCGTTTCATCTTCACCGAGCGCAATGGCATCTATATCATTGACTTGCAGCAGTCGCTGGGCTTCATTGACCGCGCGTACGAAGCTGTCAAGAACACAGTGGCTCACGGTGGCACCATCTTGTTCGTGGGTACCAAGAAGCAGGCTCAGGAAGCAATTGCCGAGCAGGCCACCCGCGTGAACATGCCCTACGTGAACCACCGCTGGTTGGGTGGCATGCTCACCAACTTCTCCACCGTTTCCAAGCGCATCGATCGCATGAAGGAACTGGAAGAGGTCGACTTCGACGACGTCGCCGGTTCGCAGTACACCAAGAAGGAACTGCTGCTGCTGCGCCGCGAGAAGGAAAAGCTGGAGCGCACCCTGGGTGGTATCCGCAACCTGACCAAGGCCCCCTCGCTGGTGTGGATCGTTGACACCAAGAAGGAACACCTTGCCGTCGACGAGGCGCAGAAGCTCGGTATCCCGATCGTCGCGATCCTGGACACCAACTGCGACCCGGACGAGGTTGCCTTCCCGATCCCCGGTAACGACGACGCCATTCGTTCCGTCTCGCTGCTGACCCGCGTGATTGCGGACGCCGTGGCCGAGGGTCTCATTGAGCGCAACAACGGCAAGTCCGGTGGCAACACCACCGACGAGCCGATGGCCGAGTGGGAGCGCGAGCTCCTCGAGCAGCACGAGGCCGGCAAGGCCGAGGGCGCCGAGCAGACCGAGTCCGCGGACAACGCCGAGCAGGCCGAGGCGCCCGCACCCGTCGCCGAGACCCAGGCTGCCCCCGAGGAGGCTCCGAAGGAAGAGACCCCCGCAGCCGAGTAAGGCCGCGAGTTTCGTTCACCTTCCATTCTTTCGGGTGGCCCATCATGGCCACCGACGTTGGCCGGGCGTGTATCCCACGCCCGGCCAACTCCAAACGACAACAGAGGAGTTCACATGGCGAACTACACCGCTGCTGACATCAAGGCACTGCGCGAGCGCACCGGTGCCGGCATGCTCGACGTCAAGAAGGCCCTGGACGAAGCCGATGGCGACGCTCAGAAGGCCCAGGAAATCATCCGCGTGAAGGGCCTCAAGGGCGTCACCAAGCGCGAGGGCCGTTCCACGGCCGAGGGCATCATTGTTGCTCGCGTCGAGGGCAACGTGGGCTACATGGTCGAGCTCAACTCCGAGACCGACTTCGTGGCCAAGTCCAGCCCGTTCGTGGAGTTCGGCGCCAAGGTCCTGGACGCGGCGGTTGCCGCTGACGCCACGGATCTGGAAGGTCTGCTCGCCGCTGATTCCGAGGGCAAGCCCGTGTCCGAGCTCGTGACCGAGACCGGCGCGCTGCTGGGCGAGAAGGTCGTTGTGCGTCGTCTGGCTCGCGTTGAAGGCGATCACGTGGCCGTGTACCTGCACAAGACCTCCAAGGATCTCCCGGCTCAGGTCGGCGTGCTGCTGGCCGTGTCCGGTAGCGACGCCGAGCAGGCCGCTCACGACGTGGCCGTTCACACCGCAGCCATGTCCCCGAGCTTCCTCAACGAGTCCGACGTCCCGGAAGAGACCGTCGAGAACGAGAAGCGCGTGGCCGAAGAGACCGCACGCAACGAGGGCAAGCCGGACAAGATCATCCCGAACATTGTTCAGGGTCGTCTCAAGGGCTTCTACAAGGATGTTGTTCTGGTTGACCAGGACTTCGCCAAGGATTCCAAGAAGTCCGTGGGCCAGGTGCTGTCCGAGGCCGGCGCCACCGCCACCGCGTTCGCACGTTTCCGCGTGGGTGCCTGAGCTGGTTAGTTAGACAACCTCCGCCGACGCCGCTCGCGAGCGGCGTCGTGCGAGGTCACCTCGGCGGGGTGTCACTGAGTCATCGGTGACACCCCGCCGTTTCTGTAAGCTGTAAAGCGGTCTGCCACGTGTGGGCCCGCACCTCGACCGTCGTCTTCCTGGGGAGAATCCATGCCCACCACCAACGAATCCGAACTCCACGACGAGGCTGTGCGGTTGAGCCGGGATCCCCGTGTGGAGCCCAAGCGGCGCAGGGTGCTGTTGAAGCTCTCCGGCGAGGTGTTCGGTGGCGGGCAGGTGGGGTTGGACACCACCGTGGTCCGCCGGGTCGCCGAGCAGATCGCCGCGACCGTCGGTCAGGTGGAAACGTCGATCGTGGTGGGCGGCGGCAACTTCTTCCGTGGCGCCGAACTGTCCCAGGCGGGCATGGACCGCTCCCGCGCGGACTACATGGGCATGCTGGGCACCGTGATGAACTGCCTGGCCCTCCAGGACTTCCTGGAGCAGTGCGGGGTGGACACCCGCGTGCAGTCGGCCATCAAAATGGAACAGGTGGCCGAAACGTACATCCCCCGCCGGGCGATCCGACACATGGAGAAGGACCGCGTGGTCATTTTCGGGGCGGGTGCCGGTCTGCCCTATTTCTCGACCGATACCGTGGCCGCCCAGCGCGCCCTGGAGGTGCACGCCACGGAGGTCTTGATGGCCAAGAACGGTGTGGACGGCGTCTACACCGCAGACCCCCGTAAGGACCCCTCGGCGGAACGCTTGACGGCGCTGACGTACGACGAGGCATTGGCCCGTGACATCCGTGTGATGGACCAGACCGCCTTCAGCCTGTGCCGCGACAACAACGTGACCATGCGCGTATTCGGTATGGAGGGCGAAGGCAATGTCACCCGAGCCGTGTTGGGCGAGCAGATCGGCACGCTGGTCACCCCGTGAATCGTGCGTTCTTGCGGACACGGCTAGAGTGGAAGTTAGTACCACGTCCGCCAGCACCCCTGGCTTTTTCACGCATAAGGAGCGATACACGTGATTTCTGACATCCTTTCCGATGCCACTTCCCGGATGGCCAAAGCGGTGGATGCGGCCAAGACCGACTTCTCCACGGTTCGCACGGGCCGTGCCAACCCGGCCATGTTCTCCAGCCTGACGGTCGAGTACTACGGCACGCCCACACCGCTGCAGCAGTTGGCGTCCTTTCAGACGCCCGAGGCGCGCACGCTCTTGATCACCCCGTACGACCGCTCCGCCCTCAACGACATCGAGAAGGCGCTGCGCGACTCGGACATCGGCGCCAACCCCGCCAACGACGGCAACGTGATTCGCGTGGTCATGCCGGAGCTCACCGAGGAGCGCCGCAAGGAGTACGTGAAGATCGTGTCCACCAAGGCCGAAGAGGGCCGCGTGTCGGTGCGTAACATCCGCCGCAGCGCCAAGGAAGCCATGGAAAAGGCCATCAAGGACGGCGACGTGGGCGAGGACGAGGGCAAGCGCGGTGAGAAGGACCTCGACGCCGCCACCAAGAAGCACATTGACCAGATCGATGAATTGTTCAAGAACAAGGAATCCGAACTGCTCGGTGTCTGATGGCAGCAGCGCACGCTCCCAAGGGATCTGACAACCGTTCCTCCGCCTCCTCCCAAGGACAGGCGGATGGACGGCGTGAGCCGGTGGCAAAACAGTCCCGGGTCGAATTGCTCAACACGGGCAACCTGAGGGAAGTCATTAAGCGGCCGTGGACTCGTAGCGAGGAACATCGTGCGCCGTCCAAGGCCGGACGCAACCTTCCGGCGGCCATTGCCGTTGCGGTGGTATTGATTGTCACGCTGCTGGTGGGGTTGTTCCTCTTTCCCCTCGTGCTCGCATTGCTGGCGGGCACGGCCGCGGGAATCGGCGTGTGGGAAATCGCGCGATCGCTGAGTTACCGAGGGATCGGGATTCCCCGGATTCCTGCCGTGATCGCCGCTCTGCTCATGCCGCTGGCGGCCTATCAAGGCGGAGCACAGTATCTGTCCTTCGCCGTGGTGCTGTCCGTGACCCTCGTGGTGGTGTGGCGGGCCTTCGGACCCAAGGAGGGCATGGTGCTCTCCATCATGGGGTCGGTCTTCGCCTTGGTCTGGGCGTCGTTCCTGCTGAGCGCGGCCCTGTTGCTGTACCACTCGGAGGACGGGCCCCTCAAAATCCTGACCGTCGTGCTGCTGGCCGTCAGCTCCGACACCTTCGGGTACGCGGTGGGCGTGGTGTGGGGTAAACATCCCATGGCACCCAGGATCTCTCCCAAGAAGTCCTGGGAGGGTTTCGCGGGTTCCCTGGGCGGCGCGGTGATCGTGGGCATTCTGTGCTCCGTGTTCCTGCTGGGGGACACGTGGTGGCAGGGCGCGATCCTGGCCATGGCCATCGTGGCCGTCTCCACGCTGGGTGATTTTTCCGAGTCGATGATCAAGCGCGAACTGGGCATCAAGGACATGGGCACCTTGCTCCCCGGACACGGCGGCGTCATGGACCGGATCGATTCCATTCTCTTTGCGGTAATCACCGGATACGTGCTTTTCGAGCTTTTTGCCATCCTGGCGTAGACAATGACCCGGTGATGCGGGATGCGGGGCGGATCCGCTCCGGCTGTTGGAAAGGTAGACACCACAATGAGCGAGAACACCTCTGGTTCTTCCCCGGCGGACCAGCCGACCCGGACGATCGACGGCCTGGATACCCACACCCGGTCCCGGTCGGCCCCCGGCCAGCATGCTCCCGCGCCACAGACCGCGGGCCAGGCGACGGCCGCTCACGGTGTCGGGCGGAAGTTCTCCAGGGTCACCGAGGAACGATGGGGTTACGACCCCGCGGAGGTGGACGATTTCCTGGACCGGGTCGACGCCGTTCTGGTCACCACCGCCGGCGACCTCCGGTCCGCCCCGGGCGTCGGCAGCAGACAGGTGCGGGAACGCGTCTTCGACCGCGTCCAGGGTGGTTACGAGTCAGCGCCCGTGGATGCCCGCCTGGACGAGCTCGAGGACCAGCTGGCGGATCGCGAGCGGGAAGCGTTCATTCACGAACACGGACCGGAGCGCTGGGAGGAGCACCTTGAGCTGCTGGGGCAGACACTGCTCGGACGGTTGAACCGCCCCCACGGCGAACGTTTCCGCCAACCCTCACAGCGCAAACAATTGGGCTATTCGGTGGCGGACGTGGACGTGCTGTGTGACCGGATCACGGAGCACTTCCGTTCCGATGAGGATCTGGATCCTTCGCTCGTTCGCACGGCGGTGTTCCGCCAGGCGCAGGCTCAGCGCTGCTACGAGGAGCAGCAGGTCGATGCGTTCCTGGACCGGGTGGTAGAGCTGATCCTGGCATTGCGCTGATTCCCAGGCTTCAGCATGTTTGTATACAAAGCGGGCCTAACTAGCGAACCTTTCGCGAGTTAGGCCCGCTTTTTCGACTTTTTGCGCGTTGCTGTTGTGTTTATGGATACAAAGAGCTTAACGTGGTCTTCATCACACAAGGAGGCTCTCATGGCGTCTACGCCCCCTGTCGACTCGGCCAACTCCACGGCTTTCGACTTCACTGACGCGCAACGCTCGGACCAGTTCCAGCAGTTGCGTAAAACTCACCGTTCTTTTGTCTTCCCCATGGCCATTGCGTTCCTGGTCTGGTATCTGCTTTACGTGGTGCTGGCTATTTACGCTCCCGAGTTCATGTCCCAGCGAGTCTTCGGGAACGTGAACCTCGGGTTGCTCCTGGGGCTCCTGCAGTTCGTAACCACCTTCGGCATCACAGCGGCGTACGTGTCCTTTGCCAACCGGAAACTTGATCCCCAGGCCACTGCTCTGCGCGAGCACCTCGAGGCCTCCGGTGCGGGACGAGGAGAAGCGTAATCATGATCAATATCACCTCCGCGGCTCTTCCCGCGATTCACGCCGCTACCGAGGCGGACACCGAAACCGTCGGAACCCCCTGGATCAACATCAGTGTGTTCCTGGCTTTCGTGGTCATCACGTTGGTCGTGGTGATCCGCGCGTCCAAGTCCACCTCGACCGCTGCTGATTACTACGCCGGCGGCCGCTCCTTCTCGGGTACGCAGAACGGCCTCGCCATTGCCGGTGACTACCTCTCGGCGGCGTCGTTCCTGGGCATCGTGGGAGCCATTGCGCTGCAGGGCTACGACGGGTTCCTGTACTCCATTGGCTTCTTCGTCGCGTGGTTGGTCGCGCTGCTGCTCATTGCCGAGCCGCTGCGCAACACGGGCAAATTCACCATGGCCGATGTCCTGTCCTTCCGCCTCCGCCAGCGCCCCGTGCGCGTGGCGGCATCCATTTCCACGCTGGCCGTGACGTTCTTCTACCTGTTGGCGCAAATGGCCGGTGCCGGTGCGCTCGTGTCGCTGTTGCTCGGTATTGGTTCCAAAGCGGGTCAGTCCCTGGTCATCGTGGTCGTGGGCATCATCATGATCGTCTACGTCTTGGTGGGCGGCATGAAGGGCACCACGTGGGTCCAGATCATCAAGGCGTGCCTGCTGGTCACGGGTGTTGCCGTGATGACCGTGTGGATCCTGGCAATGTTCGGCTTCAATTTCTCGGCCATCCTGGGCGCCGCAGTGGAAACCAATAACAACCCCGCCATGCTGGATCCGGGACTGAAGTACGGCTTGAGTGAGATCACCAAGATCGACTTCATCTCGCTGGGCCTGGCTCTGGTGCTCGGTGCCGCCGGTCTGCCGCACGTGCTCATGCGCTTCTACACGGTTCCCACCGCCAAGGAAGCACGCAAGTCCGTGGTGTGGGCCATCACCCTGATCGGCTTGTTCTACCTCTTCACCCTGGTGCTGGGTTTCGGCGCAGCCGCGTTGATCGGCTCCGACCGGATCTTGAATTCCCCCGGTGGCGTGAACTCGGCCGCTCCATTGCTCGCCTACGAGCTGGGCGGCTCCATCCTGATGGGTTTGATCGCCGCAGTGGCCTTCGCAACCATCCTTGCCGTCGTCGCCGGTCTGGCCATCACGGCCTCAGCGTCCTTCGCGCATGACATCTACACATCCGTGATCAAGAACGGCAATTCCGACCCCAAGCAGGAACTGCGCGTCGCCAAGACCACCGTGGTCATCATCGGCCTGGTGTCGATCGCCGGCGGTATCGGCGCCCAGGGTCAGAACATCGCGTTCCTGGTGGCACTGGCCTTCGCGGTCGCCGCATCGGCCAACCTCCCCACGATCCTGTACTCGCTGTACTGGAAGCGCTTCACCACCCGCGGTGCCGTGCTGTCCATGTACGGAGGTCTGATCAGCTCCGTGGTCCTGATCATCTTCTCGCCGGTGATGTCGGGCGCTGAGACGTCCATGATCCCGGGTGCAGATTTCGCCATCTACCCGCTGTCCAACCCGGGCATCATCTCCATTCCGTTGTCGTTCCTGTTGGGCTTCCTCGGTTCCATGTCCGAGCGTCGGCCGGAGGATCCCAAGAAGCAGGCCGAGATGGAAGTTCGTTCCTTGACGGGCGTTGGTGCTGAGAAGGCAGTCGATCACTGATTGAGTGTCCTGACGATTTCTCCTGTAACCTGATAGGAAGCTGGCAGTCAGTACGCTGACCAAGGCATACGAACGCGACGACCTCGTGTTAAAGCAAGCAGCTAAACTGGAGGAATCATGGGCATTATTAGCTGGATCGTCCTGGGCCTGATCGCTGGCGCACTCGCCAAGCTCATCATGCCGGGTCGTCAGGGTGGCGGCATCATCGTCACCATCATCCTGGGCATCATCGGTGCCATCCTGGGCGGCTTCCTGGGCAGCCTGGTGGGCATCGGATCCTTGGAATCCGTGTTCGACATCGGAACCATCATCACCGCAATCGTGGGCGCACTCATCGTGCTGTTCATTTACGGTGCAGTGACCGGCCGCAAGGGCGCTCGTCGCTGATCCACGGCATCACTGAACAAGGGCGTCACCTCCGGGTGGCGCCCTTGTTGTATGTGCTGAGCTCCTCCGATCCACGAGATACTGGTGACCATGTCTGACGCACCCCTGACCATGACCCCCGAACTCGACAGCGCCACTGGCAAGCAGCCCCGGCGCGTGGTCATTCTGGGTTCCACGGGCTCCATCGGTACGCAAGCGCTCGACGTCGTCGCCTCCGCGCGTGGCCTGCGGCGACCGGGCGAGGGCGACGCCGCCGCGGGGCACCCGCCGCTGTCGGTCACGGCCTTGGCCGCCGGAACGTCCAACCTGCCGGTGCTGGCGGAGCAGGCCGTCCGAGAACGTGTGGCCGCGGTCGGAACCAGTGGCACGGCCGACCACGCCCGGCAGTTGAAGGAACTCATTGCGCAACGAGCCTCGGGGGAGGGCCTGGCAGGCTTCACCCCCGAGATCTTCCACGGACCCGAGGCCGCAACGCGCGTGGCGGAACACTCGGACTGTGATGTTGTTCTCAACGGCATCACCGGGTCCATCGGACTGGCTCCCACGCTCGCCGCATTACACGCGGGGACGCCCGTGGCGCTGGCCAACAAGGAGTCCCTCATCGCGGGCGGCCCGCTGGTCAAACAGGCCGCGGCCGCCACCGGCCTGGAGACCCCGCTGATCCCGGTGGATTCCGAGCACTCGGCTCTGGCGCAGGCGCTGCGGGGAGGCCGTTCGAGCGAAGTCGACCGATTGATCCTCACCGCCTCCGGCGGACCCTTCCGAGGGATGTCCCGGGATCAACTCACCACGGTCACGCCCCAGCAGGCGTTGAAACACCCCACATGGGACATGGGGGTGATGGTCACGACCAATTCGGCCACCATGGTCAACAAGGCGCTTGAGGTCCTGGAAGCATCCTTGTTGTTCGACGTTGCCCTGGACCGGATAGACGTGACCGTGCACCCACAGTCCGTGGTGCATTCCATGGTCCAGTTCGTGGACGGTTCCACCCTGGCCCAGGTATCACCGCCGGACATGCGACTGCCCATTGCCCTGGGTATGGGGTGGCCCCACAGAATTCCCGGCGCGGCGGCGTCGTGCGATTGGACGCAAGCGGCGCACTGGACCTTCGAGCCGCTGGACACCGAGGCATTCCCCGCCATCGAGCTGATGAAGCATGCCGGGACGCTGGGCGGCACCTGGCCGGCCGTGTTCAACGCGGCCAATGAGCAGGCCGTGTACGCCTTCCACCGGGGTGAGGTGAACTTCACGACCATCGTGGACATCGTTGCGGTGGTCGTGAATGAACACGAGGGCGACAGGACCCCGCGGCTCGAGGACGTCCTGGGCGCCGAGGGCTGGGCCAGGAACCGGGCGGATCAGTTTATTGCGCAGCGTTTCAGCGCACGCTGATCACCGCCGGCCCCATGTTAGGCTTGGCCGCGGATGACGAGATCCGGCGTCAAGCTCTGGCTGGCCGGACGGCAACCCTCTCCCGTAGCGGGGTGCCCCAGATGACCATCCGGCCGCGGTTAACGTAGCTCCCGGCAAGTGCGGATTTGCGAATCACCCAGCACGAGCCCTGCGAATGCGGTGTGTCCTCGAACGCACCGCTTTCCGATGTTAATCGCCCAGAACATTCCACTCCTCGGAAAGGCACATCGTGCGATCTCACCGTTTGATCCCCCTTGCGCTGGCCACCACCCTCGGCCTCACCCTGACCGCGTGCGGCGGCGGAGACTCCGAATCCTCGGATCCCGCTGCGGACGGCACCATCACCATTGGCATCGTCGGGTCCGAACCCGCGCACGACGCCCTCAAGGAAGTCGCTGCGGAGAACGACATCACCGTGGAATACGTGGACTTCAGTGATTACAACCAGCCGAACCCCGCCACCAAGAGCGGCGACGTGGACATGAACTGGTTCCAGCACACCGCCTACCTCGCGGATTACAACAACAACTCCGGGGACACCATCACCCCGGTCGGATCCACCGCGATCTACCCGCTGGGCATGTACTCCAGCAAGTACGACTCCCTGGACCAGATCAAGGACGGCGACGAGGTCGCCATCCCCAACGACTCCATCAACCTGGGCCGCGCGTTGAACCTGTTGAAGCAAGAGGGCCTGGTGGAATTCACCAAGGACACGATCGCCCCGACCGAGGGCGACATCGACGCCGAGAAGTCGAAGGTCTCCGTTCGCCCGGTGTCCGCCGAGCAGACCGTTCTGTCGATGGATTCCGTGGCCGCTTCCGTGATCAACAACGACTTCCTGGGCCGCGCCAACATTGATCCGAAGTCCGCTCTGGCCTCGGATGATCCCACGCAGGACAGCGCCAAGGTCTTCAACAACCTGTTCGCCGCCACCGAGGCCAACGCGGACAACGAGACCCTCAAGAAGGTCGCGAGCTTCTACTACGACCCGAAGGTGCTGAAGGCCGAGGACGAGGAGAGCAAGGGCACCGCTGTTCCCACCGAGATCGACCAGCAGGAACTCAAGGACCTCCTGAAGCGATACCAGGAAGATCTGAAGGAACAAACCCAGTGATTGCCGAGTCCAGTGAGCGTACCCTGGTGCGCTTCCGGGATGTGAGCAAGGTTTACACGGGCGGATCCAAGCGTGCTCCTCGCGTGGTCAACGCCGTGGACACCGTGACCCTGGATATCACCAAGGGCGAGATCTTTGCCGTGATCGGGTACTCCGGTGCCGGCAAGTCCACCCTCGTTCGTCTGATCAACGGCCTGGAGCCCATCAGCTCCGGATCGTTGGAGGTGGCGGGCAGTCGGGTGGACGGCAAGTCGGAGACTCAGCTGGCCCCGATCCGGCGCAAGATCGGCATGATCTTCCAACAGTTCAACCTGTTCAACTCGCGCACCGTGGCGGGCAACATCGAATACCCGCTCAAACGCGCCGGTTGGAAGCCCGAGGAACGCAACCAACGGGTCACCGAACTGCTGGCCTTCGTGGGGCTCACGGACCGGGCCAAGAACTACCCGGAACAACTGTCGGGCGGCCAGAAGCAGCGCGTGGGTATCGCACGCGCCTTGGCGTCCAACCCGGAACTGCTGCTCGCGGACGAATCCACCTCTGCGCTGGACCCGGAGACCACCCAGGAGGTGCTCGGTCTGCTCAGGCGGGTGAACCGTGAGCTGGGGATCACCATTGTGCTCATCACCCATGAAATGGACGTGGTCCGTTCCATTGCGGACCGCGTGGCGGTGATGGACAGTGGCCGCGTGGTGGAGGTGGGTACCACCTCGGACGTCTTCGCGTATCCGCAGGCGGAGACCACTCGGAAGTTCGTGTCCTCGGTGATGCGCACCGTTCCCCGGGAGGACGAGATCGCCAAGGTTCGCCAGGAGCACCCGGGTCGGTTGATCTTCGTGGATGTCACGGACCAGAACAGGATCGGTTCCGTGCTCTCGGAGTGCGCTCGCGACGGCGTGACGTTCGAGATCGCCTTCGGCGGTATCTCCATGCTGCAGTCCCGATCATTCGGCACCCTGACGCTTTCGCTCAATGGCCCGGACACCGCTGTGGAGAACACCATTGTCCGATTGCGCGAGATCACCAAGGTTGAGGAGGTGGCCCGCTGATGGATTGGTCAGTATTAGGACCCCAGTTGCTGTCCGCCACGGGCCAGACCCTCTACATGGTGGCCGTGACCCTGGTCCTGGCCGGGCTCATCGGTTTGATCGTGGGCGTGGGCCTCTACGTCACCAGGCGGGGCAACATCTTGGAGAACAGCGCGGTCTTCACCGCCTTGAACCTCCTGGTGAACTTCATTCGCCCCATCCCGTTCATCATTCTCCTGGCCGCACTGGGCCAGGCCACGGAATCCATTGTGGGTACCCGACTGGGCCCCAACGCCGCGATCTTCGCCATGACCATTGGTGCGACCTTCGCGGTGGCGCGCATCGTGGAGCAGAATCTGATGACCGTGGATCCGGGTGTGGTCGAGGCCGCCCGTTCCATGGGTGTGTCCCGGTTGCGGATCATCACCACGGTGATCCTGCCCGAGGCCCTCGGTCCGCTGGTGCTCGGCTACACCTTCTTGGTCATCGGCATCACGGACATGTCCGCCATGGCCGGTGCCATCGGTGCCGGTGGTTTGGGCGACTTCGCGTTGCGCCTGGGGTACCAGCGTTTCAACGACGAGGTCACCTGGGCCGCTGTGATTGTCATCATCATTCTGGTGCAGTTGGTCCAGTTCTTC
Organism: Kocuria sp.; assembly: GCF_030536815.1. GTDB lineage: Bacteria > Actinomycetota > Actinomycetes > Actinomycetales > Micrococcaceae > Kocuria > Kocuria gwangalliensis. The sequence goes on along the minus strand of NZ_JAUNPE010000002.1, from coordinate 47,483 downwards.
GGCAACTGGCTGGCGCGCAAGATCATGCGCCGCTAGCGATAACGATTGATACGATCCCCGCCCCGGGCCTTCCCACGGAAGTCCCGGGGCGGCGTCGTCGGGCGTTCGTTTGCTCACGTCCGGCTGCAGCTTTCCCCCGAAGTGGCACAATGGAAGGTGAATAAATCGGGGAGCACTTTTCGGCGACCCGGCCAACAATCCCCTGGAGGCAATTCGTGAGTTCGGTCAGTCTCGGTATGCCCGCTGCACCCCAGCCGGTGCTTTCACCTCGGCGGAAGACCCGTCAGATCCAGGTGGGCTCCGTGGGTGTGGGATCGGATTTTCCGGTCAGCGTGCAGTCGATGACCACCACGCCCACCACGAACATCAACGCCACGTTGCAGCAGATCGCGGAGCTCAATGCCGCCGGTTGTGACATCGTGCGCGTGGCGTGCCCCTCCCAGGACGACGCCGATGCGCTGCCCATCATTGCCAAGAAGTCACCGATTCCGGTGATTGCGGACATCCATTTCCAGCCCAAGTACGTGTACGCGGCCATTGACGCCGGTTGCGCGGCCGTTCGTGTGAACCCGGGCAATATTCGCAGGTTCGACGACCAGATCGAGGGGATCTCCCGCGCCGCGGAAGCCGCGGGCGTCTCCATCCGCATCGGTGTGAACGCGGGCTCCCTGGACAAGCGCTTGCTCGAGAAGTACGGCAAGGCCACTCCGGAGGCTCTCATGGAGTCCGCCGTCTGGGAAGCGTCCCTGTTCGAGGAACACGACTTCCACGACTTCAAGATCTCCGTCAAGCACAACGACCCCGTGACCATGGTGCGCGCCTACCAGCTGCTCGCCGAGCGCGGCGACTGGCCCCTGCACCTGGGTGTCACCGAGGCCGGGCCCGCTTTGCAGGGCACCGTGAAATCCGCCACGGCCTTCGGCATCCTATTGGGTCAGGGCATCGGGGACACCATTCGTGTTTCCTTGTCCGCGCCGCCGGTCGAAGAAGTCAAGGTGGGCAACCAGATCCTGCAGTCGCTGGGCCTGCGTCCCCGCAAGCTGGAAATCGTCTCGTGCCCGTCCTGCGGACGCGCCCAGGTGGACGTCTACAAGCTCGCCGACGACGTCACCAAGGGACTTGAGCACCTGACCGTCCCGCTGCGCGTGGCCGTGATGGGTTGTGTGGTGAACGGACCGGGTGAGGCTCGGGAGGCAGACCTGGGCGTGGCATCGGGTAACGGCAAGGGGCAGATCTTCGTCAAGGGTGAGGTCATCAAGACCGTTGCCGAGGACCAGATCGTCGAGACGCTGCTGGAGCAGGCGAATCTGATGGCCGAGAGCATGGAACTGGACGAGAACGGTCAGCCGATCGAAGGCGCTCCGGTCGTGACGGCCGGATGACCCGATACCGGGTGACGCGCTTGCTGGTTCCCGGGGCCGTGCCGCAGGCACAACTGGACCGGCTCATGGCGCGTCACGCGGTGTCATCGGTGTTCGTTGCCGCGCACGTGGACACCGTTCGCGCCGCCCGGCGGCGTCGACCGGCACCCGTGCTGGGCATCATGAGTCCCGCCCAGGAACTTGTCGGCGCTTGCTGGGTGGGTACCAACGTGGTCCCGATCGCACTGGATGAAACCGGGCAGGACCTGGTCGCGGACCACCTCGCGCGGGGCGGTTCACGCTACGCCTCCCTGTTCGGGCCGGCGGAGCCCGTCATGGGGCTGTGGAACCGGCTCAAGACCTCGTGGCCCCTGCCGTTCGACGTACGCCCTGACCAGCCGCTGCTCGCAATGGATACCGATCCGGCGTCCGAGCAGTTCAGCGCTGTGTCGGATCGGGTGCGCTGGGCAGAGGTGTCCGAATTCTCCCGTGTGCTGCCCGCGGCCGCGGCGATGTTCGAAGAAGAGGTCGGGTACTCACCGTTCGTGGACGGCGCCCAGAGCTACCGCAAGCGCGTCGAGCAATTGCTGCGTGATCGCCGCACCGCGGTGCTCACGGACGACACGGACGGCAAAGTCATCTTCAAGGCGGACATCGGAGCCATGAGCGGCCAGGTATGTCAGATTCAGGGTGTTTGGGTCCATCCGGCGTACCGCGGCAGGGGACTTGCGGCCCCGTGCATGGCGGCGGTGGTGGCTCTGGCCAGAACATACGTTCCCGTGGTCAGCCTGTACGTGAACTCATACAACCGGCCCGCCCTGGCCACGTATCGCAAAGTCGGTTTCGAGCGGTCGGGTACTTTCGCCACGGTTTTGTTGTAGCCGGCGAGGGAGGTACCACACAGGTGCGGCGATGATCCTGCAGCATGCGTGAGCCGGGTTACATTTGGGGCGTGGCAACCTCAGCCGCTCAGTCAACTGGTACAACCGGCGAAAATTAGGTGATTTCCCATGGGCTCCATCACGACCCCCACGTCCTTGCCCCGCAAACCGTTTGCATGGCGTCGCGGCACCCGTTCAATGACTGCTCTTGCGGTGGCCGCATTGGCACTCACCGCATGTTCCTCAGGAGGCGGAGGAGCAGAAAGCGAACCCGACCCCCAAGCCAGCTATTCGCAGGACCAGGTGGTCAGTGCGCTCAACAGTGTGGAGGTCGACGGCCAGAAGCTGTCCGCCGAGCCCATGGACGAGGACAACGCCGACAGTCAGATGGAGGACTTGGAGCAGGTGATCGATCAGGCCACGATTGAACCGGCACAGTGCAAGGACCTGGTCAAGGAGGCACTGGACACCTCATCCGGGCACGCGGAGGACATTGTGGTGGCCACTCCTTCCGAGGGGCAGTACGCGGTGACCGTCATGCCCATGGGCTCGGGCGATGAAGCCGTTGAGCATGCCCGGACGGCCAACCAGCAGAACGAGGACTGCCGCGAGTTCACCATGGAACTCATGGGCAGCAAGATCGAAGCGAGCATTGAACCGCGCGATCTCGATCTCGACAAGGCCACGGAAGCAACAATGATGAACATGACCATGGACATGGATGGGCAGTCCAATACGATGACCCAGGCTTCCGCCGTGGTAGGAAACACCTTTGTCGTGGTCAGTGGGCAAGGCGGTTCAAGTGGCACCGCGAGCCCGACTTCCGAGACCCCGGACGTCGAGGCCATCCTGCAGGAATCCGTCACCAAGATTTCCGAACAGTAAGCAGCCATCTTGGTCTGAGAGGCTGGTGTCCGGGGGATAGAATCCCACCAGATACCAGCCCCTCCTTATTAGGCCCGTTTACGGGCGGTTAGGACTCTTCGTGCCGCTTCGCCTGAGTTCCCTGTTCCTCCGCACGCTGCGCGAGGACCCCGTTGATGCAGACGTGGCCAGCCACCGTCTGCTGGTCCGCGCCGGTTACATCCGACGTGCCGCACCGGGTATTTACACGTGGTTGCCGCTCGGGCTGAATGTGCTGCGCAAGGTCGAGGCCGTGGTCCGCGAGGAAATGAATGCCATCGGCGCGCAAGAGGTGCACTTCCCGGCGCTGTTGCCGCGTGAACCCTACGAGGTCAGTAACCGGTGGACGGAGTACGGGGAGAACCTGTTCCGGCTCAAGGACCGCAAGGGCGCCGATTACCTGCTCGCACCCACGCACGAGGAAATGTTCACGCTGCTCGTCAAGGACATGTATTCGTCCTACAAGGATCTGCCGGCCATGCTTTATCAGATCCAGACCAAGTACCGCGACGAGGCCCGCCCCCGCGCCGGCCTGCTGCGCGGGCGCGAATTCATCATGAAGGATTCCTACTCCTTCGACATCGACGACGCCGGCCTGGAGGAGTCCTACGCCAAACACCGCGCCGCGTACGTTCGGATATTTGAACGTCTCGGTCTGCCAATCGTTGCGGTCTCGGCCCAGTCGGGCGCCATGGGCGGCTCCCGCTCGGAAGAGTTCATGCACCCCACGCCCATCGGTGAGGACACGTTTGTGCGTACGGCCGGCGGGTACGCGGCCAACGTCGAAGCCGTCACCACGGTGCCGCCGGAGCCCATCGGCTACGACGGCGCTCCGGCGGCCCAGGTGCACAAGACTCCGAACAGCCCCACCATTGACACCCTGGTGGCGCGCTCCAACGAGTTGCATCCGCGTGAAACGGGGCAGTGGACGGCGGCCGACACCCTCAAGAACGTTGTCCTGTCCGTGAACCTGCCGGGCGGTGACAAGCAGCTGGTCGCCGTGGGTCTGCCCGGCGACCGTGAAATCGACATCAAGCGCGTCGAGGCCGGGATCGGTGAGGTTCTCGGCGTGGGCGGTGAACTGGAGGTGGAACCCGCCAGCGACGACCAACTGCGGGCCCGCCCCGAAATCGTCAAGGGCTACCTGGGCCCGGGGATGACACCGGATGACGCCGTGTTGGGTGCAAAATCCCAATCGGAGATCCCGTACTTCGTGGATCCCCGTGTGGTTCCCGGAACCAGCTGGATCACCGGCGCCAACGTGAGCGAGATGCATGTGTACGGGCTGATCGCGGGGCGCGACTTCACATGGGACGGCACCCTGGAGGCCTGCAGTGTACGGGCGGGTGACCAGGCTCCTGACGGATCCGGTGCATTGGAGATCGCGCGCGGCGTGGAAATGGGGCACGTGTTCCAGCTCGGCCGTTTGTACGCGGAGGCCCTGGGACTCAAGGTGCTGGATCAGAACGGGAAACTCGTGACCGTGACCATGGGCTCCTACGGCATCGGTGTCACGCGCGCGTTGGCCGCGGTCGCCGAGCACTACCACGACGACAAGGGACTGTTGTGGCCCCGCAATCTTGCCCCGGCCGATGTCCACGTGGTGGCCACGGGCAAGGGTACCGAGGTGCTGGAGGCCGCGGAAGAAATCGTCCGGGAGATCGAGGACGCCGGGTTGAGCGTGCTCTTCGATGACCGGCCCAAGACCTCTCCGGGCGTGAAGTTCGGTGACGCGGAGTTGTTGGGCGTGCCCACGGTCCTGGTGATCGGACGCGGTCTCAAGGACGGCCTTCTGGAAGTCCGGGATCGTCGTAGCGGCGACAGCCGAGACATTGCGCGGGACCAGGTGGTCCAGGAACTGCGTTCGGAGCTCGCCGGCGACCCGCACCCGGAATCGGACGAGGCCCGATAACGGCGCGAGCGGCCGTAGGTGTTCTGCATGGATGCATGGTTCTTGGAAGGCTCGGGGTTGGAATCGGCGACCCCGAGCCTTCTGCTGCTCTTGGTTCTCACCGGATTGGCCGCGGGATTCATTGATGCGGTCGTGGGCGGTGGCGGTCTGCTGCAGCTCCCGGTGGCCCTGATGATCCCGGGTATCACTCCGGTTCAGGCGCTCGCGACCAACAAAATGGGGTCGATCTTCGGCACGGCGACGTCAGCGGTGACCTACTACCGGCGGGTGCGTCCGGATCTTCGTACGGCGCTGCCTATGGCCCTCGTGGCCCTGGCGGCATCCGGGGGAGGAGCGGCGGTCGCCTCGCTGTTGCCGTCGGAGGTCTTCCGGCCGATCATTGTGGCCGCATTGATCGGCGTGTTGATCTTCACGGTCGCGCACCCGACCATGGGCCAGCTCACGGCACTTCGCCACACCGGGGCCCGGCACTACGGCTTGGCGGTTCTGCTGGGCGCCGCGATTGGCTTCTACGACGGCGTCATGGGTCCCGGGACGGGATCGTTCCTGGTGATCGGCCTGGTTTCGGTGCTCGGCTACAGTTTCCTGGCCGCGAGCGCCAAGGCCAAGATCATCAACCTGGCCACCAACCTCGGCGCGCTCATGGTGTTCACGGCCAACGGGTCCATTGTGTGGGGGCTCGGGCTGGTGCTGGGGGTGAGCAACATGCTGGGCGGTTACATCGGTGCACGTACGGCCGTGGCCAAGGGCAGCACTTTCATCCGAACCATCTTTTTCGTGGTGGTCACGGTCCTGATCGTGAAGCTGGGTTGGGACATCATCACTGGCCGGTGACGGTGATGTCCCCCACCAGCGCGGGAACGGGCTCCTGCGGTTGCAACAGAGCCTGAGCGCGCGCAGACGTCTCCAGCGAGGCCAGGAGCCAGGGTCGTTCCGCGGGCGCCGACGACGCCAGAGCGGCCGCCGCGTATTCGGAGACATCCCCCGCGACGTGGCCTGCGGCGTCGGGGGCGTTCTCGGCAATGTTCGGGGGTAGTTGGTAACCGCCCCGGGCGGGGTGAGGATCGCACGCGTACAGCGGAGCAGCGTGCGGCTCGTCGAGCAGGCGGTCGAGATGTTCCTGCCACTGCCGCAATGGTGCCGCGCCGGGATCCGTGCCGTTGTCCTCCCTGGCTTCAGCCGCCTGTGCGGTATAACGGGCGCGATCCAGCTGCGTGGCCAGGGCGGTCAGCTCGGGCGTGCAACGCTCCGCTGCCGCCACATCCAGTTGGTCAGCGGCTTCGAGATCCATGACCGAGGGTGCATCGGAGTCTGCTCTGACGGTGGTCGCGGACCACGACGCGGCAATTCCCGCCATGGTGGCCGCCAATTCCGCATCCTCCTGGTTCGATGCCAGCTCGGTCAGCCGAGAGGCAGCGGTGGTCAGTTCCACGGGGTCCTGTTGTTCGGTCAACCGGTCGCGTTGAGCGGGGGTTGCCGCGGGACCGAGCGCGGACAGCTGGCGATCCGACGTCTCCCGGGGAATCCGGGTGTCCGGTGACTCGGCCACGGAGGCGACGATGTCCCGGGCGGTCAACCGAGCGGCGTCGTGATCGGACAAGGGGCGCCATGTGGCCCACGCGCCGCCGGCCAGGACGAGCACCAGTGCTATGGCAACCAGTGCGATCACCCACGCCCAGGCGCGAGTGGTGCGTGCAGCGGCCACGATTCCTCCCTTGGTTCCATGATGTTCCATGATAGAGACACCAACCGACACGAAGGAGAACCTATGAGCTCGGCAGACATCACCGCCATTCGCAACAGTGTGGAGCCGGTGGTCACCACCGAGGGGCTGTTCCTCGAGGAACTGGACCTGGTTCAGCAGGCCGGGCAGCGGACCCTGCGCATCGTGCTGGACCTCCCGGATGGTACGGACGCGCTGAACCTGGACCGGTTGGCCGAGGTGTCCCGGGCCATTTCGGCCGCCCTGGACGAGCACGATCCCGTTCCGGGCCCGCCCTATGAATTGGAAGTATCGACTCCGGGTGCCACCCGAGAGCTGGAGAATCCGCGGCACTGGAAGCGCAACGTGGGACGCCTGGTGCGGATCCGGCCCGCAGAGGGGGAGCGCTACACCGCTCGGCTCCTGGAAGCCCACGACGATCACGCGGTGGTTCAACGGTGGCACCAGCCGAAAAAGGGCATGCCCATCAAGTATCTCGATCCCGAGCGCGTGGAGTACCAGCACGTGCGTGGCGCCCGGGTCGAGGTCGAAATCTGATCGGGCACGGGGGATGTACCATAGCCCGAAGAACAATTAGCCAATACCCACGCTGCAGCGCTCCACACCTCCCATGTGTGGCGCGCTGTTTGGTTCCCGGACGGGTCCCGAATGGGCACGAAGGAAGGCCGGTCACATGGACATTGATATGAGCACCCTGCGTCTGCTCGAACGCGAACGGGACATTCCGGTGGACGTGCTGATCCCCACCATTGAACAAGCCCTGCTGCTCGCCTACCAGAAGTCCCCGGGCGCCGTGAGCGGTGCCCGCGCCGAGGTCGAGCGCCGAACCGGTCACGTGAGCATCTGGGCGGACGAGGTCGACGAGGACGGCAATAAGATCGGCGAGTTCGACGACACCCCCGCGGGCTTCGGCCGCATTGCCGCTGCCACGGCACGGCAGGTGATCCTGCAGAAATTGCGCGACGTCGAGGACGACAATGTGCTGGGCCATTTCAAGGGCCGCGAGGGTGAGCTCGTCTCCGGGCAGATCCAGCAGGGCAAGAACCCCAACATGATCCAGGTGAACCTGGGTACCGTCGAGGCCGTGCTGCCGCCGCACGAGCAGGCTCCGGGCGAGGTCTACAAGCACGGTGCTCGCATCCGCGCATTCGTGGTCGAGGCCAAGCGCGGTCTCAAAGGCCCATCCATCACCCTGTCCCGCTCCCACCCGGATCTGGTGCGTCGCCTGTTCGAGATGGAAGTCCCGGAAATTGCGGACGGCTCCGTGGAGATCGTCGCACTGGCCCGCGAGGCCGGCCACCGTACCAAGATGGCCGTGGTGGCCACTCGGCCCGGAGCCAACGCCAAGGGCGCGTGCATTGGCGAGATGGGTTCGCGTGTGCGGGCGGTCATGAACGAACTGGGGGAGGAGAAGATCGACATCATCGACTTCACCGAGGAACCCGGCGCGTTCATCGCCAACGCGCTGTCCCCGGCCAAGACCACCCGAGTCGAGATCGTGGACGAGCGAACCCGCTCCGCGCGCGCCGTCGTGCCCGACCACCAGTTGTCGCTGGCGATCGGCAAGGAAGGCCAGAACGCGCGTCTGGCCGCGCGATTGACCGGTTGGCGCATCGACATCGTGCCCGAGTCACGGGTGGCGAATCACTGAGAATTCCCGCAATTCGAGGGAATCAACCCCGGCGCGTTAGACTTGTCTACGGTCAGTTCGTGAATTGTGCGTACGCACCGGCACCGCCAGGGGCGGTTGCCGCGTATCCACGTGAACAAGTGCAGGAGCGAGGGTGAGCCAAAACAGCCTTCGAACCTGCGTGGGATGCAAAAAAGTTGTATCCCCTGATCAACTCGTCCGCGTAGCGGTGGAGCACACCCAGCACGGCCCGGAAGCCGTACTGGACGTGCCCCGCCGTATCGGCGGCCGAGGTGCCTGGGTGCATCCCACTCAGGAATGCGTCGGTACAGCAGTGCGGCGCCGCGCGTTCAACCGCGCGTTCCGCACCGCCGTCAATGCCGAGAACCTCGGTCACCACCTCAACGTTTTACTGTCCACACGGTGGAACGGACAGAAGGAAAGCGAGTCAGAAGACCATGGAAAACCGATGAGTGCCAAGCGATGAGTACTTTTTCGTACTCCGCCCACGGCCAGCAGGGTCGCATGTCGAACATCGACGCGCCCCAAGGCCGCATCAACGGAAGATAAAAGGTTCGTGCCTGTGTCGGTGCGGACCGAGACAGGAGAAATGTGGCCAAGCCCCGTGTCCACGAGCTCGCCAAAGAGCTCGGTATCACGTCTAAGGAAGCGATTTCCAAGCTTCAAGAATTAGGGGAATTCGTCCGTGGAGCATCCTCCACGGTGGAGCCCCCGGTAGCCAAGAAACTTCGTACTGCGTTCCCGGCCGGTTCCGGCGACGCCTCGGCGGAGAAGGCTCCCAGGAAGACCCCGAGCGCCAAACCCGCGCAGCAGTCCCAGTCCCAGCCCAAGGCCGAGACCAAGACCGCCGGCGAGCGTCCGGCAGCGGCATCCGGTCCCAAGCCGGGCCAAGCTGCCCCGAAGCCCGCACGGGCCAAGGAGGAGGCGGCCCCGACTGCCGCTCCCAAGGCAGAGTCCACGCCTGCTCCGGCTCCCAAGGCCGAAGCGCCCAAGGCACAGGCTCCCAAGGCGCCCGAGTCCAAGCCGCAATCACCCAGGTCCTCGGCTCCCAAGCCGGGCGGTGCCCGTCCGGGAAACAACCCGTACGCATCACAGCAGGGTATGGGCCGCGGTTCCGAGTCCAACGCTCCCAAGCCCGGCGGAGCCCGTCCGGGTCAGCAGCGTTCCGGTAAACCGGGTGCTCCTCGCCCGGGCAACAACCCCTTCGCTCCCCAGCAGGGCATGCGCACGAGCGGTTCCGGCCAGGGCGGTCCCCGTCCCGGCGGACCTCGCCCGGCCGGCCCCCGTCCGGGTGGACCCCGTCCCCCGCACGGCGCTCAGGGTGCTCAGGGTGGAGCCCGCACCGGCGCCCCGCGTCCGGGCGGCGCCCGCCAGGGCCAGGGACAGGGTGCTCCCCGTCCCGGTGGTCCGCGCCCCTCGCCCAACATGATGCCGGGTCACACCACGGGTGTGGCTCCCATCGGCAGTCGTCCCGGTAACGCCGGTGGCGGCGGACCCCGCCGCGGTGGTGGCGCTCCCGGTGGTCCCGCCGGTGGCGGCGGTTTCCGCGGCCGTGGTGGCCGCGGTGGCACTCAGGGTGCCTTCGGTCGTGGTGGTGGCGGCCGTGGCCGGCAGCGCAAGTCGAAGCGTGCGAAGCGTCAAGAGCTTGAGCAGATGTCAGCACCCGCCGTGGGTGGCGTCTCCGTTCCGCACGGTGATGGCAACACGGTGGTCCGCCTGCGTCGCGGTGCCTCGCTCATGGACTTCGCCGAGAAGATCAACGCCAACCCGGCCTCGCTGGTGACCGTTCTCATTCACCTGGGTGAAATGGCCACTCAGACCCAGTCGCTGGACGAGGAAACGTTCGAGCTGTTGGGTGCCGAGCTGGGCTTCAAGATCCAGGTCGTCTCACCGGAGGACGAGGAGCGCGAGCTGCTCGAATCCTTCGACATCGACCTCGAGGCCGAGGCCGAGGCCGAGGGCGAGGAAGTTCTCGAATCCCGTCCTCCGGTGGTCACCGTGATGGGTCACGTGGACCACGGTAAGACGCGTCTGCTGGACGCCATCCGCAACACCACGGTGATCGAGGGTGAGGCCGGCGGCATTACCCAGCACATCGGTGCGTACCAGATCTCCACCGAGGTGGACGGCCAGGAACGCCTGATCACGTTCATCGACACCCCGGGTCACGAGGCGTTCACCGCCATGCGTGCCCGCGGCGCCAAGGTCACCGACATCGCCGTCCTGGTGGTTGCCGCTGACGACGGCGTGATGCCGCAGACCGTCGAGGCGTTGAACCACGCCCAGGCGGCCGGTGTGCCGATCGTGGTCGCGGTGAACAAGATCGACAAGCCGGAGGCCAACCCGGAGAAGATCCGCGGTCAGCTCACCGAGTACGGATTGATCCCCGAAGAATACGGTGGCGACACCATGTTCGTGGATGTCTCCGCTCGCGCCGGTCTGAACATCGAGGACCTGCTCGACGCGGTCGTCCTGACCGCTGACGGCGCCCTGGAACTGCAGGCCAATCCCGACAAGGAAGCCCGCGGTGTGGCCATTGAGGCCAACCTGGACAGGGGCCGCGGTGCCGTGTGTACCGTGCTGGTCCAGTCCGGCACGCTGAAGGTCGGCGACGCCATCGTGGCCGGCGCGGCTCACGGTCGTGTGCGTGCAATGTTCGACGAGAACGGTCAGCCCGTCGAGACGGCACCGCCGTCGCGTCCGGTGCAGGTGCTGGGTCTGTCCGCAGTACCCCGCGCCGGTGACACCTTCTTGGCCACCCAGGAAGAGCGCACGGCACGTCAGATCTCCGAGAAGCGCCAAGCCGCGGATCGTAACGCGCAGCTGGCCAAGCGCCGCAAGCGCATCACGCTCGAGTCCTTCGACGAGGCCGTGGCCGAGGGCAAGATGGACACCCTCAACCTCATCATCAAGGGTGACGTCTCCGGTGCCGTGGAGGCCCTGGAAGATTCGTTGCTCAAGATCGATGTGGGCGGGGACGAAGTTCAGCTGCGTGTCATTCACCGTGGTGTGGGTGCCATTACGCAGAACGACGTCAACCTGGCCACGGTGGACAACGCGGTCATCATCGGCTTCAACGTCCGTCCGGCCGAACGTGTCACCGATCTCGCGGACCGCGAGGGCGTGGACATGAAGTTCTACTCGGTGATTTACAACGCCATCGACGATGTCGAGAGCGCCCTCAAGGGCATGCTCAAGCCGGAGTACGAGGAGGTGGAGCTCGGTACCGCCGAGATCCGCGAGGTCTTCCGGTCCTCCAAGTGGGGCAACATTGCCGGTGCGTACATCACCAAGGGTGTCGTCAAGCGCAACGCCAAGGCTCGCCTGGTGCGCGACGGCAGCGTGGTCAAGGACAGCCTCACCATTGATTCGCTGCGCCGTTTCAAGGACGATGCCACGGAGGTCCGCGAGGGCTTCGAGTGCGGTATCGGCCTGGGATCGTTCAACGACATCCAAGAGGGCGACATGATCGAGACGTGGGAGATGCGCGAGAAGCCTCGCGCCTGAGCCACGTCACGCTCGGCGGCGGGCATCCCGGTTTCCGGTAGGTGCCCGCCCCACCGGCCCGCCGCCCTGGCGGCGGGCCTGCGGCGTCGTCATGACGGCGGCGCCGCACCCCAGATTTCTGACACGGAACGCACAGCGTTCCCCAGCGAAAGAGAGTCACGATGGTTGACGCCGCACGCGCCGCACGGCTTGCCGACCGCATCAAGGTGATTGTTGCGCAGGCCCTCGAGCGCCGGATCAAGGATCCCCGCCTGGGCTTCGTGACCATCACCGATGCCCGGGTCACCAACGACCTTCAGCACGCCACCCTGTACTACACGGTCTACGGCGACGAGACGCAGCGCGCGGATACCGCCAGGGCACTCGAGTCCGCCAAGGGCGTGCTGCGTTCCGAGGTGGGCAAGAACATCACGGCTCGCCTCACGCCCACGCTCACGTTCGTGGCGGACGAGATTCCCGCCGACGCCGCTCGACTCGAAGAACTCCTGCGCGTCGCGCGCGAAAAGGACGAACAGGTCGCGGCCCAGGCCGTGGGTGCTTCCTACGCTGCCGGCGAGGACGCCTACCGCACGCCCGAGGACAACACGGACGACGACGCCCCCGACTCCGACTCCGCACGGAGCTGACGCGCGTGAGCGAACGTCCGCACGTTCCGAGCCCGGCCCCCTCGCTCCCGAGGACGGCCGGGTTCGTCATCGTCGACAAACCCCTCGGGTGGACCTCGCACGACGTCGTGGCCCGCATGCGGCGGCTGGCCGGTACCCGCAAGGTCGGCCATGCCGGCACCCTGGACCCCGCGGCGTCGGGCGTCCTGGTCCTCGGCGTGGAGAAGGCCACCAAGCTGCTCACCTGGGTCACCGGAACGTCCAAGACGTACGAGGCCGGCATCCGATTGGGTGCGGCCACGGTGACCGACGACGCCGAGGGTGAGATCACCGAGCGAGCGGACGGTTCGGCCCTGGCGGCCGTGACCGACGAGGACATTCATCGCGAAGTCGCCGCGCTGACGGGACCGATCCACCAGGTCCCGTCCGCCGTGAGCGCCATCAAGGTCAACGGCAAGCGGTCCTACGCGCGTGTGCGCAGCGGTGAGGACGTCGTCCTGGCCGCCCGGCCCGTCACGATTCACGAGTTCACGGTGCACGGCATTGACCGGGAGGACACGGGCATCACCGTGACCGCCACGGTCACGTGTTCCTCGGGCACCTACATTCGCGCTCTGGCGCGAGACATGGGACGCGCCCTGGGCGTGGGGGGTCACCTGACAGCTCTGCGGCGCACCCGCGTGGGTTCGTTCACCCTGGACCAGGCCCACACCCTGGAAGAACTGACGCGGTCCGTTGGCGCCGGCGGCACCGTGGACACTCTCGAGATCAATGCAGCCGCGGCCCAGTTGTTCCCCGTGCGCCGCTTGGACGCGGGGGAGGCCACGGATCTGTCCCACGGTCGGCGCATCTCGGCCCATCCCGCGGAGCTGATCGCCGGATGCGACCTTCCCGTGGCGTGTTTCGCCCCGGACGGCACCCTGGTGGCTCTGGCCGAAAACCGTGGTTCCGCTGTCAACCGGTACGCGACCTCCGTGCTCGGTATCACCGCCGGGGCGACCTTCTCACCCGGACGGGAGAAAGACTGATGCTGTGGGGCTATGACGGCTGGTTCTGGGCCTCGGTGGTGCTGGGAACACTGTCCTGTCTGATCTGCTTGGTGCAGGCCCTCCGCGGGCGCGAACCGGACGACTTCTCCCAGGGCTCGGTGCTGATCCTGGAGCTCTTTTTGATCGTGTACATGGTGGGGTCGATCTTCCTTCCCCTGTACGGGTCGGAAGCCTCCGGGAGCGTGCTCGAGTACTGGGGCTATTTGCTCACAGCGCTCTTGATCCCCGCCGGCACGTTCATTTGGTCCCTCGTGGAACGATCACGGTGGTCCACCCTCATCCTGGCCGCGGCGGGGCCCGTGGTGATCGTGATGGTGTACCGGATGAACTTCATTTGGTATTACCAGAACGTCTGAGCAGGACCGCGAGCGGAAACACCACGGAAAGGACAGGATGTCAGTGAGCAAACCGACCGAGCACAACGCGCTGCAGCAACGCTTCGGCCATCGAGTGCGCAAGCAGCGACGGGACGCCAAATCCAGCGGGTTCGGTCGACTCATCATCGTGATCTACGGGGTCTTCTCCTTGTCCGCCGGTGTGCGTTCCGTGTACCAGCTCGGCACGGAGTTCTCCGCGGCGCCGTTCGCGATCATCCTGTCCACCATCTCGGCGGTTATCTACGTGATTGCCACCGTGGCGCTGAGCAGGACGGGTCCGGGGTGGCATCGGGTCGCGTGGATCGCCGTGTGGATCGAGATGATCGGCGTTCTTGCGGTGGGGTTGCTCAGCGTCATGGCCCCCGATCTGTTCCCCAAGGCCAGTGTCTGGTCCCATTTCGGTGCCGGGTACGGATACGTGCCCCTGGTGCTGCCCATGATCGGCCTCATCTGGTTGTGGCGCACCCGACCGAACCATTCGAACGGGTAGGCTCGTTTCGTTCCGCCCGCATACTCGACCCCGAGGAGAACAGTGATCCGCTGGAGATCCCGCGACGACATCACTCCGGGTTTCGGACCGTCCGTTGTGACGATCGGAAACTTCGACGGAGTCCACCGCGGTCACCAACACGTTTTCGACACGTTGTTGGAGGTGGCCGCGGAGCGCAACGCGCATTCCGTGGTGGTCACCTTTGATCCCCACCCTGCTCTCGTGCACCGCCCGGAATCCCACCCGGGGGTGATCATGGGGCTCGAGGACAAACTTGATGCGCTGGAATCCACGCGCATCGATGCCGTTCTGGTGCAACCCTACTCACTCGACTTCGCCCAGCTGACACCCGAAGAGTTCGTGGTGGACTACCTGGTCAAACCGCTCGAGGCCGTTTGCCTGGTGATCGGGGCGGATGTGCGGCTGGGAAGGGACAACACCGGGGACCTGAACGCGATCCGGGCATTGGGGGACAAACACGGCTTTGATGTGCTGGTCGTTGCCGACGTGGTGGGAACGGATCCCTCGACCTCCCTCAGGAACGGCACCCCGGCGGCTGCCGCCACGCAACGCAGATGTTCCTCCACCTGGATCCGCTCGTGCTTGGAAGCCGGCGACATGCGCGGTGCCGCAGGGCTCCTCAGTCGAAACCACCGCATGCGCGGAGAAGTGGTCCACGGGGCGGCTCGCGGGCGCGAACTGGGATACCCCACGGCCAATCTGTCCTCCGAGGCATCGGGGTTCATTCCCGCGGACGGCGTGTACGCCGGCTGGCTCGTCGACGAAAACGGCACGCGATGGCCCACCGCCATTTCCGTGGGCTCCAATCCCACGTTCGAGGGAGTGTCCCGGCAGGTCGAGGCCCATGTGATCGACCGCCCGAAAGAGGACATAGAGGATTTCAATCTCTACGGCCAGGAGGTCGTGGTGGAGTTCGTGGAACGGTTGCGCGGCATGGTGGCCTACCGGGGAATTGACGCACTCGTGGCCCAAATGGACGACGACGTCGAACGGTCCCGCGAGATCCTGGCCAAGGAATCTCGCGAGACCGTCTGAGGAGGGAACCGGGCTCGGTTACAGCTCTTCGTGCTCGTTCGGATCGAATCCGGATCCGCTCAACCCGGTGTGCAGCATCTTCAGGCGCCTCATCTGCTCATCGGTCAGGTCCCAGTCGAAGACATCCAGGTTCTCGGCCATCCGTGTGACGTTCGACGTCTTGGGAATGGGCAGGATGTTGGACTGGATGTGCCACCGCAGAATGACCTGGGCGGGCGTGCGGCCCTGCTTGCGTGCGATGTCCGCGATCCACTCGTGCTGCAGGATGTCGGTCTTGCGACCCAGCGGCGACCACGCCTCGGTCACGATTTTATGTTCGGCGTGGAATTCACGCAGGAGCTCCTGCTGGTACTGCGGGTGCAGTTCCACTTGATTGATCACCGGCATCTCACCGGTCTCCCGCTCAAGTCGCAGCAGGTGCTCCGGCAGGAAATTGGACACTCCGATGGATTTTGCCAACCCCTGATCGCGGAGCTCGATCATGGTCTGCCAGCTCTCCACGTAGCGGTCCACGGAGGGATTGGGCCAGTGGATCAAGTACAGGTCCACGTGATCGGTACCGAGCCGTTCGAGGGATCCCTCGAGGGACCGGCGCACGGAATCGGTGCCGTGGTCACGGCCCGGAAGTTTGGTGGTCAGGAAGATGTCGTCACGGTTGATCTCCGAGGCCTTGATGCCTCGGCCCACACCCAGCTCGTTGCCATAGTTCACGGCCGTGTCCACCAGGCGGTAGCCGCGCCACAAAGCCTCCGGGATCAGCGCCTCTGCCTCGGTGTCGTCCATCGGGTAGGTGCCCAGGCCCAGCTGGGGAATCTTGGTCCCGTCCCGCAGCACGTGGCGCGGGGCATCCGGGACGGCATCCTCAAGTTTCTTGTCGCTCATGCGTTCCTCACTTCACTCAGACGTGCTTTGGCGAATGGTGCTCAGTACCTGGCATACCGCACTCGCGCTGATTTCCGCTACCAGGTCGATCTCCAGGTGGAACTGTTGGCCGGCGGCCGGCCCGCACAGGTCGGAGATGCTGCGAACGGCCAGGAAGGGGTACGTGCGGGTGGCGCACACCTGCGCAAGTGCCACGGTCTCCATGTCGGTGCTCAGCGCTTCGGGAAAGATCTCGCGTGTCGCACCCACGTTCGCCTCGGTCACGAAGGAGCCGCCCGAGACCATGGTGCCCCGCAGCACGCTCTGCTGATCGGTCCCGATCACGTCCTCCGTGGCGTCCATCAGACGTACCGCGGGGGAGTAGCTCTCCGGCATGCCGGGAACCTGGCCCGGGAGATAGCCGAACGCCGTGGCGTCGGCGTCGGCGTAGCGGTAGTCCGTGCCGATCACCAGATCGCCCACATTGACGTCCGACCGCAGCCCACCGGCAGATCCGGCGGAGATCACGGCGGAGGGTTCGAACCGTTCGATCACGGCGGTCATCGCCGCCGCCGCATTGACCAGGCCGATTCCGGTGCGCACGATCATCACCGGGTCACCTTCGAGAATTACCGCGTACACGAGGGCGGGGCCCACGGTGAGTGGTTGCGCAGCTCGCTCCGTGGCGCGAGCCAGGAAAGGTGCAGCCTCCTCGTCCATGGCGACCACCACGGCCGGTGAGCCCACGCAGCGACCGAACAACGCCGCGTCCTCGTTCAACGTCTCCGGGGAGGCGCCTGGGTTCACCGGGTGACCTCATCCCACGCGGCGCGTTCGTCCAAGAATTCCCGCACGGCGGACTTGGCGGCCTCCAGGCTGTGGTTGGCGCCCCAGCCGCACTGGACCTCGTTGGCCGCGGGGACCTCGTCAGCGTTCAGGATGTCCTGGAACGTGGCCTCCAACAGATTCTTGAACTCGGTGTCCTCCACGCCCAGCATGAGGGCGTAGAAACCGGTCTGGCAGCCCATGGGAGAGAAGTCGATGAGCGCCTCGGTGTGGTTGCGCATGTGCTCCGCGGTGAGGTGCTCGATCGAGTGGACCGCGGGCATCTCCAAATGCGAATCGTTGGGCTGGGTGAAACGGACGTCGTACTTGATGAGAGTGTCCCCGCCGGGCAACTCCTTGCGGTCGGCGACCCGCACGTAGGGGGCGACCACCGAACGGTGATCCAGGTTGAAAGACTCCACATTCATTTTCTTCATGGTGTCCATTGTCCCAGTTGACGGGGACATCCATAACGGTGACCCGCCTAATACGACGTATTGGGTGCCGTCCGTTAGACTGGTCAACGGTCAGACTGCAGTCCGTGGCGGTCAGATCTCGGGGGACACTCCCGAACCCCGGGCGCGAACCCTGCGCACCGGGCGGTCACGGTACTAACTCAAGGAGTTACCCATGGCACTGGATGCCGCTATCAAGCAGGAAATCATCAAGGAGTACGCAACTCACGAGGGCGACACCGGTTCGCCCGAGGTGCAGATCGCCGTACTGTCCCGTCGTATTTCCGACTTGACCGAGCACCTCAAGCAGCACAAGCACGATCACCACACTCGCCGCGGCCTCATGGCCCTGGTGGGTCGCCGTCGTCGCATGCTTGACTACCTGCGTCGCACTGAGATCGCCCGCTACCGTGCGCTCATTGAGCGTCTCGGCCTGCGTAAGTGATGTGAGTCCTCGGTGTTCCCCGTGTTTTCACGCGTGAAAACACGGGGAACCGCCGTAACCGGCGCTGTTCGAGACGAACACCGCCAGGTTCCGCCAGGAACCACCGGCCCACGGGCCGACTGAACAACAGAAAAAAAGTCGTAGCGGATTCGCGCACCATATCGCGGTCCTCGACAGTGGCCTTCGCAATGCACCCGCAGTGCGAGCGCCTCGATCGAAGACCGGTATGTCGCGCTTTTCGCCACAGAAGAAACGGAGGTGACCCTTGGAGGGTCCCGAAATTCAAAGTGCAGAAGCAATCATCGACAACGGTTCGTACGGCAAGCGCGTAGTGCGCTTCGAAACCGGTCGGCTGGCCAAGCAGGCCGCCGGAGCCGCCATGGTGTACATCGATGAAGAAACGTCAATGCTGTCGGCCACCGCAGTGGGTAAGAATCCGCGCGAAGGCTTCGACTTCTTCCCGCTCACCGTTGACGTGGAAGAACGCATGTACGCAGCCGGTCGCATCCCGGGTTCGTTCTTCCGCCGGGAGGGCCGTCCGTCCACGGATGCCATCTTGACCTGCCGCCTGATCGACCGTCCGTTGCGACCCGCGTTCGGCAAGGGCATCCGCAACGAGGTCCAGGTTGTCGTGACCGTGCTGTCCATTGCACCGGACGAGATTTACAACACCGTGGCCATCAACGCCGCGTCCATGTCCACCTCGCTGTCCGGCATGCCCTTCCAGGGCCCGGTGGGCGGTGTGCGCATGGCGCTCATGGCTGAGGAGAACGGCAAGCATCAGTGGATTGCCTTCCCCAAGTACTCCCAGCTCGAGAACGCCGTGTTCGACATGGCAGTGGCAGGGCGTGTGGTCACCGCCGCTGACGGTTCCGAGGACGTCGCGATCATGATGGTCGAGGCCGAGGCCACCGACAACTCGTGGGAGCTCGTCAAGGGTCAGGGCGCCGTGGCCCCGACCGAAGAACTCGTCTCCGAAGGCATCGAGGCGTCCAAGGCCTACATCAAGGCCCTGTGCGAGGCTCAGGCCGACCTCGTCGCCCGCTCGGGCAAGCCCGCCATGGAACTGCCCCGTTTCGGTGGTTTCGAGGAGGACGTCACCCAGGCCGTCCAGGACTTCGTGGGTGAGCGTCTGAGCGAGGTGTATTCCATTGCCGGTAAGCAGGAGCGCGAGTCCGCCACTGACGAGCTGCACCAGAGTGTTCTGGCCGAGCTCACCGGTGAGGGTAAGCCCTTCGCCGACCGCAAGGACGAGATCAACGGCGCGTACCAGGCGCTCACCAAGCAGACCGTGCGCCAGCGCATCCTCAAGGACCAGGTCCGCATCGACGGACGTGGCCTCACGGACATCCGCGAGCTGACCGCCGAGGTGGAGGTGCTGCCCCGCGTGCATGGTTCGGCGATCTTCGAGCGCGGCGAAACCCAGATCATGGGCGTCACCACGTTGAACATGCTCAAGCTGGAGCAGCAAATCGATTCGCTGTCCCCGGTCAAGCACAAGCGCTACATCCACCACTACAACTTCCCGCCGTACTCCACCGGTGAGACCGGCCGCGTGGGTTCGCCCAAGCGCCGCGAAATCGGTCACGGTGCGTTGGCAGAGCGTGCCATCACGCCCGTGCTGCCCTCGCGCGAGGAGTTCCCCTACGCGATCCGTCAGGTCTCCGAGGCGTTGGGCTCCAACGGCTCGACCTCGATGGGCTCGGTGTGCGCCGCGACCCTGTCGCTGCTCAATGCCGGGGTGCCCCTGCGCGCCCCCGTGGCCGGTATCGCCATGGGTCTGGTCTCCGACACCGTGGACGGCGAGACCCGTTACGCGGCCCTGACCGACATCCTCGGTGCCGAGGACGCCCTGGGTGACATGGACTTCAAGGTCGCCGGTACGTCCGAGTTCGTGACCGCGATCCAACTGGACACCAAGCTCGACGGCATCCCCGCGTCCGTGTTGACGGCGGCCCTGAGCCAGGCCCGCGAAGCACGCCTGTACATCCTCAACGTGCTGACGTCGGCGATCGACGCCCCGGACGAGATGAGCGCATTCGCTCCGCGCGTGATCAGCGTGAACGTTCCCGTCTCCAAGATCGGTGAGGTCATCGGCCCCAAGGGCAAGATGATCAACCAGATCCAGGAAGACACCGGAACCGACATCTCCATCGAGGACGACGGCACCGTGTACATCGGTGCCACCGACGGCCCCTCCGCGGAAGCTGCGCGTTCGGCGATCAACGCGATCGCCAACCCGCAGGTTCCCGAGGTGGGCGAACGCTACCTGGGCACCGTGGTCAAGACCACCACCTTCGGTGCGTTCGTCTCCCTCACCCCGGGCAAGGACGGCCTGCTGCACATCTCCGAGATGCGCAAGCTCAACGACAACAAGCGCGTCAACGAAGTGGACGACGTCGTGAGCGTGGGCCAGAAGGTCCAGGTGGAGATCACCAAGGTCGACGACCGCGGAAAGCTCTCGCTCGCTCCGGTCGTGGCCGATGAGGACAAGGCCGAAGAGCTCGAGTCCGACCCCATCAGCGAGAGCTGATCGAGGGGCTACTCGACGTTCATGACGGTAGTTCACCTTCCGCTGGAGGCGGGCGATCCCGGGGAGAGCATCTCCACCGCGGACGCCCGCCTTCGGGCGTACTCTCCTTCCGTGCCGGCCAGCACCGGCTTCACCCACGTGGTCCACGACGACGCCGACGGCGCCGTGATCACCCGCAGCGTGCTGCCGTGCGGGGCCCGTGTGCTCACCGAGAAAATGCCCGGGCAACGCTCGGCATCCGTGGGATTCTGGGTCAGCCTGGGTTCACGTGACGAGGCCCCCGGGATGCTCGGTTCCACACACTTTTTGGAACACTTGCTGTTCAAGGGCACGGCGCGGCGTACATCGTTGGACATCGCCGAGGCCTTCGACGCCGTGGGCGGTGAGTCCAACGCCTTCACCGCCAAGGAGAACACGTGCTATCACGCGCGGGTGCTCTCCAACGACCTACCCATGGCCATTGACGTGTTGGCCGACATGTTCTCCAGCGCGGTCCTGGATCCGGACGAGTTCGACCGCGAGCGCGGTGTGATCCTGGAAGAAATCGCAATGGACCGTGACGACCCCACGGACTTCGCCTTCGAGCAGTTCACCGCCGCTGTGCTGGACGGGTCGCCCCTGGCCCGTCCGATTGCGGGCACACCGGAAGAGATTCGTTCCGTGGCCCGGGACGCCGTGTGGGAGCACTACCGCGCGGTCTACCGCCCCGAGAACCTGGTGGTCACCGCCGCCGGCGGGCTGGAGCACGAACGGGTCGTGGACATGGTCCGCGAGTCCCTGACACGTGCGGGGTGGGACCCCGACGCACCGGGAACCGTGGGGGCACGGCGATCCAACGATTCCGCCGTGTTGACCCCGCGTACCGGAACCCAGGTGTTCCACCGCCCCGTCGAGCAGGCCCACGTGGTGCTGGGCGGTCCCGCCCTGCGGGTCGGGGATGACCGGCGCTTCACCATGACCGTGCTCAACGCGGCGCTGGGGGGAGGCATGTCCTCCCGGTTGTTCCACACCATTCGTGAACGGAAGGGGTTGGCGTATTCCACCTTCTCCTTCTCCGGTGCGTATTCGGATGCCGGGTACTTCGGCATGTACGCGGGGTGCGCCATGGACCGTGTGGACCAGGTGGCTCAGCTGATGCGCGACGAGTTGGATCGGTTGGCCCATGACGGCATGGGGGCCAAGGAATTGTCCAAGATCGAGGGGCAACTCAGCGGTGCCACCGTGTTGGCCCTGGAGGACACGGGGTCCCGCATGTCCCGCTTGGGATCCGCCGAACTGAAAACCGGTGTGTACATGGACGTCGACGAGGCCCTGGACCGCATCCGGGCCGTGACCTCGCAGGATGTGCAGACGCTGGCGGCGGAGCTTTCGGCCGCCTCATCCGTGCAAACGGTGGTGGGCCCGCAGACGGTGTCCGAGGCACTGCCGATCCAGAACTAAGGAGTGGTTGAGATGACTGATTCGAACAACGTCACCAAAGTGGCCGTACTGGGCCACCGCGGGCGCATGGGGTCGGAGGCCGTAGCGGCGGTGGAGCGCGCCCCGGGGTTGGAGCTGGTGGCCGCCCTGGGTCGCGGCGACGACCTGCAGAACATCGTCGACGCGGGTGCGCAGGTCATGATCGACCTCACCGTTCCCGAGTCCACCCGCGAGAACGTGCGCTTCGCAATCGACAACGGGATCCACTCGGTCGTGGGTACCACCGGGTGGGATGACCGGGCGCTGGCGGAGCTGGAGTCCCAGCTGGCACAGCACCCCGACGTGGGGGTGCTGATTGCCCCCAATTTCGCCGTGGGAGCGGTGCTGGCCATGAAATTCTCGGAGGCCGCCGCCGCATTCTTCGAATCCGCGGAGGTCGTGGAACTGCACCACCCGGACAAATTGGACGCGCCCTCGGGAACGGCCGCCCGCACGGCGTCGTTGATCGGTAAGGCCCGTCGCGAGGCCGGCGTAGCCGACTCGCCGGACGCGACCCGGACCGACCCCGACGGTGCTCGCGGCGCCGTGGTGGACGGCGTGCACGTGCATTCCGTGCGGCTGCGCGGGCTGGTGGCCCATCAGGAAACGCTGCTGGGCAACACGGGGGAGCAGCTCACCATCCGCCACGATTCCTTCGACCGGATTTCCTTCATGACGGGCGTGGTGCTGGGCGTGCGTGAGATCCACCGTCACCCCGGTCTGACCCACGGTTTGGACGGCTACATGGATTTGAGTCTGTGAGGGGCCCCGAACCCAGTTCACTGCGCTGGTGGGTGGCGGCGGTCATCGTTCTGGCGCTGCTCACCGTGGTGATCCTGCCCATTTCCTTGGGTTCCAAGGTGTGGATCATGGCCATGTTGGCCTTCGCCGCGGTTTTCACCGTGCTGGAGATCGGCTCCAAGGGACGCATCCTGGCGGCCCTGATGATTGCCCTGCTCGCCCTGTACCTGGGGCTGTCGTTCCAGCGCGCGGTGCTGCTGCTCAGCTCGCAGGGTTGGATCGTGAAGGGCTTCGGGATCGCCATGCTGATCATCCCGGCGGTGGGCACCTGGGCCATGGTGCGAGAAATCAGTTTCGGTGCCCGCACCGAAAAACTCGGACGAACCCTCGCCGCGGAAGGCGGGCTGCCCCAGGACGAGCTGCCCAAGACACCGTCGGGGCGGTACGTGCGCAAAGCCGCCGACGAACATTTTCACACGGTGCGCGAAGAGGTCGAGGCGGATCCCGCGGATTGGCGCGGGTGGTATCGATTGAGTCTTGCGTATTCGGCAAGTTCGGACGGGCGCCGCGCCCGCGGTGCCATGCGCACCGCCATCAAGTTGTACCGCGGTGCCGATCCGGGGACAGCATTGGCGCGGTGAGCACGGTAACCTTGGGCTTATGACCGATCGCAGCGTAGCCACTCAGCCCGACCGACCCGCTCCCATGTTCGGAACTCTGCTCACCGCCATGGTGACCGCGTTCAAGGACGATGGGTCCGTGGACCTAGAGACCACGGGTCACCTCGCGGAGGAACTGGTCAATGATGGTTGTGACGGGCTGGTGGTGTGCGGCACCACCGGCGAGTACTCCACCATGACCGACGAGGAGAACCTCACGGTGTTCCGGGCCGTTAAGGACGCAGTGGGCGGGCGCGTGCCCCTGCTGGCCGGTACCGGCTCCAACGACACCGAGCATTCTCGGTACTTGTCCCTCGAGGCGCAGAAGATCGGCATGGACGGCCTGTTGATCGTCACGCCGTACTACAGCAAGCCCACCCAGGCCGGTGTGGAAGCGCACTTCCGTTCGCTGGCCGACTCCGTGGACACGCCCATTATGATGTATGACATTCCGGGCCGGTCGGGCATTCCCATTGCCCCGGAAACCCTGATTTCATTGGCCTCCCACGAGAACCTCGTGGCCGTCAAGGACGCCAAGGCGGACCTCAACGCGGCCGCCCACGTCATGGCCGAAACCGATCTCCTGTACTACTCCGGTGACGACGGCTTGACCTTGCCGTGGATCGCGTTGGGCGCGGCCGGTCTCGTGGGTGTCACCACCCACGTGGACACCCACCGGTTCCGCACGCTCATCGACGCCGCACTGGCCGGTGACTACGCCACCGCGCGCCGGGTCAACAACGAGCTGATCCCGGTGATTCGCGCCACCATGTCCCGCGTACCCGGTGCCGTGGCCGCCAAGACGATTCTGAATTGGCAGGGGCGCCTGCCGAACAACACCGTGCGCTTGCCGCACGTTGCGCCCACCCAAGCCGAAATCGAACAGATCCGTGCGGACCTGAGCTCGTCGGTTCTGGCGGATACTTTGAACAAATAAGACGAAAGGGGTCTCATGACCCGTTGGACCACCACAGATCTCTCCGATCCCCCCGCGTTGAGCGCAGACACCATGCGTGTCGTGCCGCTGGGTGGTCTGGGCGAGGTCGGTCGGAACATGACCGTGTTCGAAATCAACGGGCAGCTGCTCGTGGTCGATTGCGGTGTGCTGTTCCCCGAAGAAACCCAACCCGGCGTGGACCTGATCCTGCCGGACATCAATTACATCAAGGACCGTCTCGACGACATTGTCGCGGTTGTGCTGACCCACGGTCACGAGGATCACATCGGTGCGGTTCCCTACCTGCTCAAGCGACGCCCCGACATTCCCATTGTGGGTTCCCAGCTGACCCTCGCGTTGATCGAGGCCAAGCTCAAGGAACACCGGATCAAGCCCTTCACCCTTGCCGTGCGCGAGGGCCAGGTAGAGCGGCTCGGTGAGTTCGAATGCGAATTCGTGGCCGTCAACCACTCCATCCCGGACGCCCTGGCCGTGTTCCTGCGCACCAAGGCCGGCACG
This sequence comes from Kocuria sp., assembly GCF_030536815.1. Classification (GTDB taxonomy): domain Bacteria; phylum Actinomycetota; class Actinomycetes; order Actinomycetales; family Micrococcaceae; genus Kocuria; species Kocuria gwangalliensis. Next base: position 22,535 of record NZ_JAUNPE010000002.1, on the reverse strand, counting down.
GTGCTGCACACCGGTGACTTCAAGATGGACCAGTTGCCCATGGACGGTCGCATCACCGACCTCCGTCACTTCGCCCGCTTGGGCGAGGAGGGCGTGGACCTGTTCCTGACCGACTCGACCAACGCCGAGGTGCCAGGCTTCGTGCCGACCGAGAAGGCCATTGGTCCCGTGCTCGCGGACGTGATCGCCAAGGCACGCCAGCGCGTGATCGTGGCGTCCTTCTCCTCTCACGTGCACCGCGTGCAGCAGGTCCTCGACGCCGCCGTGGCCAGCGGTCGCAAGGTCGCCCTGATGGGGCGCTCGATGATCCGCAACATGGAGATCGCCGACAAGCTCGGTTACCTGGACGTTCCGCCCAATGTGCTGATCGACCAGAAGAAGGCCGCGGACTACCCGGACGACAAGCTCGTGATCATGTGCACCGGTTCCCAGGGTGAACCCATGGCCGCACTGTCCCGGATGGCCAACGGCGACCACAAGGTCCAGGTGAATGCGGGCGACACCGTGATTCTGGCGTCGTCGTTGATCCCCGGCAATGAGAACTCCGTGTTCCGCGTGATCAACGGCCTGATGCGCTTGGGTGCCGATGTGGTGCACAAGGGCAACGCCAAGGTGCACGTGTCCGGTCACGCGGCGGCCGGCGAACTGCTGTACTGCTACAACATCGTGGAGCCCGAATACGTCATGCCGGTCCACGGCGAGGTTCGCCACCTGATCGCCAACGGTGCGCTCGCTCAAGAGACCGGTGTCCCCGGTGACCACGTGTTGCTCGCCGAGAACGGCACCGTGGTGGACATGCACGGCGGCACATCCCGGATCACCGGTCAGGTCGAATGCGGTTTCATTTACGTGGACGGCTCGTCCGTGGGTGAAATCACGGACGCGGACCTCAAGGACCGGATGACCCTGGGTGAGGAGGGCTTCATCTCCGTGGTCACCGTGGTCAACCGCGATACCGGCAAGATCGTGTCCGGTCCGGACATCCACGCGCGCGGCGTGGCCGAAGAAGACACCGTCTTCAACGAGATCCGGCCCAAGATCGTTGCCGCGCTCGAGGACGCCATGGGTGAGGCGGGTAAGAACCACACCCCTCACCAGCTGCAGCAGGTCGTACGCCGCACCATCGGCTCGTGGGTTTCGCGCAAGTTGCGCCGTAAGCCCATGATCGTGCCCGTGGTGGTCGAGGCTTAACAGACCGGCAACCACAGTACACAGCCCGCCCCGACCCGTCGTCGGGGCGGGCTTTGCACTGGGCGGGTATTCTGGAACATATGGCGTCACGAACTTCCCCTCCGCGATCGTCGAAGTCACCCTCTCGAACCTCGACCGGATCTCGCTCGACCAAGCGCAACTCCAAGGCCCCGGCCAAGTCCGCACCACAGGGACCCTCCGCCGGTGCCCGGCTTCTGCACGCCGTGGTCAATGCATGGGCGGGCGTGGGGCACGCCGTGGGCGCGGGTGTGCGACGAATCGGCACCGTGCGCACCGATATGGCTCCCGAGGAACGACGTGACGGCGGCGCGCTCGTCTGGCTCGTCCTGGCCGTGCTGATTGCCGCGGTCGAGTGGTGGAACCTCCGCGGTGTGGCTGCCGCGTTCATCTCGATGCCGGCCTCCTGGGTGCACGCGGTGGTCGGTGGCACGTTCGGTTTCATGGCGCTCGTGCTGCCGGTGTTCTGCCTGTTCTTCGCGTGGCGGGCCTTCCGCCATCCCACGCAGATGCACGCCAATAATCGCATCGCCATTGGTCTGTTGGCACTGACCGTGGCCGGAGCGGGGATCGCCCACATCATGGGTGGGCAGCCCCAGCTGAACCAGGGGTTCGAGGCCATTTGGCAGGCGGGCGGCTTCATCGGGTTCCTGGCCGCCGATCCGCTCTCGGCACTTGTGACCCACTGGGGCGCGCTCGCGGTTCTCGCGGTGCTCGCCTTCCTGTCCGTGCTGGTCATGACCGCCACCCCCGTCGGCCAGATCGGTCCGCGGGTGCAGGAGGGGTATCGCAAGCTGATGGGCCAGGGGGAGGCCCGCTCCACGAACGTGTCGGATCCCGCGCACGACCGCTCCTACCTGGATTCGGCCCGGCCCGAGAAGAAGCGCCCCACACGCCGCACCCGGGCCGAGCGGCGTCGTGAGAAGGCCCAGCTGGACGCGTACGACGGCGACGAAGCCTTTGAACGCGCCGTGGTCGACGAGGCAAACCGTCGCGAGGCCGCCGAGGGGTCCGTGAGCACCCGCGTGTTCGATCTTTCCCACGACGACGGCGCACCCGCGTCCGGTTCCACGTCCGCCACCGCGGGGAGCACCCCGAGTGCGCAGGTCCAGGACACCGAGGACATCCCCCCGGTCCGCCCGGGCGTCAAGCGACCCACCAAATCGCAGATCGCCGCGGACAAGCTGCGCCGTGAACAGGGCCTGGAACCCGCCGCGGACACCGCCGAGGCGTCGGAGGCTCCGGCGCTGGCGGACGTGGCTGCGCCCGAGAACTCACGGACCCACACGCCGTCGGCCCCCATCCCGGCTCGTTCCGAGCAGCTGCAGATCGCGGGGGACATGGCCTACACCCTGCCGGATCCTAACGCTCTGGTGCAGGGCCCGCCCGCCAAGGACCGCTCCGAGGCCAACGACCGCGTGGTCACATCCCTGACCAACGTGCTGGACCAGTTCAAGGTCGATGCCGAGGTGACCGGTTTCTCCCGCGGCCCCACGGTCACTCGTTACGAGATCGAACTGGGATCGGGTACCAAGGTGGAGCGCGTCACGGCCCTGTCCAAGAATATTGCTTACGCCGTGGCCTCCGCTGATGTCCGCATCCTGTCGCCCATTCCCGGCAAGTCCGCAATTGGTATCGAGATTCCCAACACGGATCGCGAGACCGTGGCGTTGGGTGACGTGCTGCGCTCGCAGCGCGCCCGCACGTCGGAGCACCCCATGGTCATGGGCGTGGGCAAGGACGTCGAGGGCGGGTTCGTGGTGGCCAATTTGGCCAAGATGCCGCACATGCTCGTGGCCGGTGCCACCGGCGCGGGTAAGTCCTCATTCGTGAACTCGATGATCGTGTCCATCCTGATGCGCTCCACACCCGACGAGGTGCGCCTGGTCATGGTGGATCCCAAACGCGTGGAACTCACCGCGTACGAGGGAGTTCCCCACCTGATCACCCCCATCATCACCAACCCCAAGAAGGCTGCGGAGGCCCTGCAGTGGGTGGTGCGTGAAATGGACGCCCGCTACGACGACCTGTCGCACTACGGGTACAAACACATTGACGACTTCAACAAGGCCGTGCGCAACGGCAAGGTTCAGCCGGAGCCAGGTTCCAAACGAGTTATCCGGCCGTACCCTTATTTGCTGGTGATCGTGGACGAGCTGGCGGACCTCATGATGGTCGCCCCGCGCGACGTCGAGGACTCGATCGTGCGCATCACCCAGCTGGCCCGCGCCGCGGGCATTCACCTGGTGCTCGCCACACAGCGTCCTTCGGTGGACGTGGTCACGGGCCTGATCAAGGCCAACGTGCCCTCCCGGATGGCGTTCGCAACGTCCTCCGTCACCGACTCTCGCGTGGTCCTGGATCAGCCCGGCGCCGAGAAACTCATTGGTCAGGGCGACGCCCTGTTCCTGCCCATGGGTGCGTCCAAGCCCCTGCGTGTGCAGGGGGCGTGGGTCTCGGAATCCGAGATCCACAGGGTCGTGGAGCACGTCAAGACGCAGATGAAGACCAACTACCGCGAAGACGTGATCCAGGAAGCGCCCAAGAAGCACATCGACGAGGACATCGGGGACGATCTCGACGTCCTGCTGCAGGCAGCCGAGCTCATCATCACCACGCAGTTCGGGTCCACCTCCATGCTCCAGCGCAAGCTGCGCGTGGGTTTCGCCAAGGCGGGCCGCCTCATGGATCTGCTGGAATCCCGCGGCGTGGTGGGGGCTTCGGAGGGCTCCAAGGCCCGCGATGTCCTCGTCAAACCCGACGACCTCGCGGCGACACTGGCGCTGATCCGCGGTGAGGAACCGCCCACCGCGCCCGGTGACGACGACGCCGCGGCAGGTTCCGCGGCGCCGTCGGCCGGGACCGGCGGTTCCGTGGACTACGGTGACGATCCCGTGGAAGCGGGACTGTCAGACGTGGCCAAGGATTACCACGACGGTAATGACGATTCCAACGATGCATGGGAGTTGACCGGACGATGATGATGGCTCGACATGGCGGCACGTCCGCCCCCCGCACAGTGGGCGACCCGCCACCCAATTCCTCCAACTGGAACCTGCCCAACACGCTGACCGCATTGCGGATCGTCATGGTGCCGTTCTTCGTATGGTTCCTGTGGGCAGGCGGGACACACGGTGCGGACTCCATGCCCATGCGGTGGGCGGCCGTGGTGGTGTTCGGCGTGGCCATGTACACGGACAAGCTCGACGGGGACATCGCCCGCGCGCGCAACCTGATCACGAGTTTCGGCAAGATTGCCGACCCCATCGCGGACAAATTACTGACCGGCGCGGCCTTCGTGGTGCTGTCGATGCTGGGGGAGCTGTGGTGGTGGGTCACCATTGTCATCCTGGTGCGCGAATGGGGGATCACCATCATGCGCTTCATGGTGATCCGCTACGGCGTGATGGCCGCATCCAAGGGCGGCAAGACCAAGACGGTGCTGCAGACGGCCGCCCTGATCGCGTTGCTGCTGCCGCTGGCGCCCCTGGTGGGCACCTGGTGGCTGTGGTTCGCGTGGGTGCTGACCGCACTGGCGCTGATCGTCACCGTGGTCACCGGCATCGACTACGTGATCAAGGCCGTCCAACTGCGTAACGCAGCCCTCGGGAAGGACAAGTAATGGCCGGGTCCGATCTGCACACGGCCGTGGATCTGGTCCAACTGGCCATCGAACACGGTGTCACCATTGGCACGGCGGAGTCCCTGACCGGCGGGTCGCTGGCAGCGGCGATCGTCGACGTTCCCGGAGCCTCGCAATGTCTCGAGGGTGGCGTGGTGAGTTACTCGCACGCCGTGAAGGAAAGAACCCTGGGAGTCTCCCAGGACGTCTTGGAAGCCAAGGGCGCCGTGGACCCGGACGTCGCGCGGGCCATGGCGCGCGGCGCCCGGACCGCTCTGGGTGTCGACTGGGCCGTGTCGACCACCGGTGTGGCCGGGCCTGAACCCCACGACGGTCAGGCCGTGGGCACGGTGTACATAGGAGTGAGCGGGCCCCGCGGTGACGACCACCTCGAGTTGCACCTGGACGGAGGGCGGGCAGCCATTCGCCGGGAGACGGTGTCCCGCGCCATGGACTTACTAGCGTCACAAATCGAGCTCACAGACAATTGCCAGTGAAATTTTAAGGCCGGCAAGGAATAATCGAAGAAGTAAACAGGTTACTTACTATCAGAGGCTCGACGCGAGCCCCCCCCAGGGTCGTTGTACCGGCGTCGGTCGATTCGAAAATACCTGGTTAGACGGTTTGACCCCACGTTACGAGGAGTAGGCAATTCACATGACAAAGCAACCCGTGTCCGTCAATGGTGTCGTCCGTTGGAAGGACGTGGGACTGTCCGAGGAAGAGCATGCCGAGACAAAGGACGTGAAAGTGGGAGTACTGCGGCAGGAGATCGGCGAAGTACTCCGCAATGTCCGCCAGCGTCAGGGACGCACGTTGCGGGAGGTCTCGCACAGTGCACGAGTGTCGCTGGGCTACCTGAGCGAAGTGGAGCGCGGACAGAAGGAGGCATCTTCCGAGCTGTTGGCCTCCATTTGCGCCGCCCTGGCAATCCCCCTGTCACAGATGTTGCGCGAAGTTGCGGAGCGGCTCGCGTACGCCGAGGGTAACTTCATCCCTGACACCGTGCCTTCCGAGTTGACCGAGGAGTTCACTCGTGAGGTCCGCCAGTTGCGCGGGGGCGCAGCCGCGTCCAATCACTGATTCACCTCGCTCGTACGCGTCAGCGTTCCAAGGGTCCACCGGCATTGTCGGTGGGCCCTTGGTCTCTCACCGAAATGCCGAACAACGTTAGGAAAGGTCGATGCGCATCAGTACGTTCTGGGAGCTAATGGCCCATGAATTCGGGTCCGGGTACTCCAAAGTTCTGGCCCGTGACCTTGTCATGGCAGAGGTGGGGGATCGGACCGCGGTTGAGGCACTCGATGCCGGAGCCGACCCCAAACACGTGTGGTTCGCACTCTGCAGGGCGCAAGAAATTCCCGAGAGCCGCTGGTGGGGTCCGGACAAGGAACCCACACCGTAGTGGCCCCGTGGCGCCGGAGACCAATCGAATGTATATTCGAATCAGATGATCCGGGCTCCACATTATTCGTGGACCCTTATGCGTGTCAGACCTCCTCAGTAGGTTGAGATGCGAACCAAACAACAGGGCCGAGTACGCGGGCCCCTAAGAACCGAGGTGAATCATGGCAGCCAAGTCCAAGGGAATCACTACCGTTCCCTCTCAGGTGGTCGGCTCCGATCGTGAGAAGGCTCTGGATACTGTCCTGGCGCAGATCGACAAGAACTACGGCAAGGGCTCGGTCATGCGCCTGGGTGACCGGCCGGCCACCCGCATCGAAACCATTCCCACGGGGTCCATTGCACTGGACGTGGCACTCGGCATCGGAGGTTTCCCGCGCGGCCGCGTGGTCGAAATCTACGGTCCCGAGTCCTCCGGTAAGACCACCGTGGCTCTGCACGCGGTTGCCAGTGTGCAGCGCGCGGGCGGTATTGCGGCGTTCATCGACGCCGAGCACGCACTGGACCCCGTCTATGCCGAAAAGCTGGGTGTGGACACGGACAACCTGCTCGTGTCCCAGCCGGACACCGGTGAACAGGCCCTGGAGATCATGGACATGCTGGTGGGCTCCGGCTCCATCGACATCGTCGTGATCGACTCCGTGGCGGCGCTGGTTCCCAAGGCCGAAATCGAAGGCGAAATGGGCGATAGCCACGTGGGCCTGCAGGCGCGCTTGATGTCCCAGGCGCTGCGTAAGATCACGGGCCGGTTGTCGCACACCAACACCACCGCCATCTTCATCAACCAGTTGCGCGAGAAGATCGGTGTGTTCTTCGGTTCCCCCGAAACCACCACTGGCGGTAAGGCTTTGAAGTTCTACGCCTCGGTGCGCGTTGACGTCCGTCGTATTGAAACCCTCAAGGACGGCGCCAACCCGGTCGGTAACCGTACCCGTGCCAAGATCGTCAAGAACAAAATGGCACCGCCCTTCAAGCAGGCCGAGTTCGATATTCTCTACGGTCAGGGCATCTCCATTGAGGGTGGTTTGATCGACATGGGTGTGGAGCACGGGATCGTCAAGAAGTCCGGTGCTTGGTTCACCTACGAGGGCGATCAGCTGGGGCAGGGCAAGGAGAACTCCCGCCGCTTCCTCAAGGACAACCCGGAACTGGCCGCGGAGATCGAGCGGAAGATCCTGGTGAAGCTCGGCATCACGGAGGACAGCGCGGAAGTCGAAGATACCGCACAGGACGTCGCGGATCCCTCCGAGGACGACATCCTCGAGGCTCCGGATGCGGCCAAACCGGAACTTCCCGCATTCTGATCGAGGTGATTGAGCGATGAGTCAGTCCTCTCGCTACAACTCCCGACGGCGCAGGGCCTCGGCGCGATACCGAGGTCCTGCGGAGCCACCCGCGGAAGGCGCCGCCGCGCAGGACACTGAACCCAATCAGCATGAGGTTGCGCGGGCCATTGTGCTACGTCAACTCACCGCATCCGCCAAGTCTCGTAAGCAGCTGGAAGACAAGCTCGCCGATCGTGATGTTCCCGAAGAGGTGGCCCAAGAAGTTCTGGACCGGTTCGAGGAGGTCAACCTCGTGGACGACCGCGCCTACGCCGCCATGTTCGTGCGGTCCCGGGCCGAGACGCGCAAACTCTCCCGCAGCGCGTTGCGCCGCGAACTTCAACAGCGTGGCATTACGGGGGAGCTCGCGGAGGACGCCCTCGAACAACGCACCGACGAGGACGAGACGGAGGACGCTCACGAACTCGTGCGGAAAAAAATGCCCCGGAGCCTCGATGTCTCGGATCGCAAAGAAGTCGACAAGGTCACCCGGCGGCTCGTCAGCATGCTGGGTCGTAAGGGGTACCCGCCCGGGCTTGCCTTCGGAGTGGTGAAGCAGGAACTCTCCAACCACGGCTCCGCACATGATTTCTCCGAACCGGACCCCTGGCCCGGTGCGTGATGGGTAGCGAGCGAGTTAATTTGACCTGGTCCTTAACATAGTGGGGTGACTCAACTGACCGACACCCTGGTGACTGCCGCCCCCGACGCCTCCGATGTGCCCGCCCCCGGATACGAGGTGCGCACCCTGGGCTGCCAGATGAACGCGCATGACTCGGAGCGCATCACCGGTCTGCTCGAAGCAGCGGGCTATGTACCCGCCGTCGATCGAGACCCCGATCTCGTGGTGTTCAACACCTGCGCGGTGCGCGAGAACGCTGACAACAAGCTGTACGGTCAGCTCGGTCAACTGGCACCGGCCAAGAAGCGCAATGAGCGCATGCAGATTGCCGTGGGTGGATGTCTCGCCCAGAAGGACCGCTCCACCATTGTGGAGAAAGCCCCGTGGGTTGATGTGGTCTTCGGGACGCACAACATCGGTTCGCTCCCGGTGCTGTTGGAGCGTGCCCGTCATAATCATCAGGCCGAGGTCGAGATCCTCGAATCACTGGAAACATTTCCCTCAACCCTGCCCACCAAGCGCGAACAGGCCTATTCCGGGTGGGTGTCCATTTCGGTGGGCTGCAACAACACGTGCACGTTCTGCATTGTTCCTCAGCTGCGCGGTAAGGAAAAAGACCGCCGCCCCGGGGACATCCTGGCTGAGGTGCAGGCGCTCGTGGATTCCGGCGCGGTGGAAGTCACCCTGCTCGGTCAGAACGTGAACTCCTACGGCGTGGAGTTCGGTGACCGCGGCGCGTTTGCCAAGCTCTTGCGCGCGTGCGGTGAGATCGCGGGGCTTGAGCGCGTGCGTTTCACCAGCCCGCACCCCGCGGCGTTCACCGATGACGTGATTGACGCGATGGCCGAGACCCCCAACGTCATGCCGCAGCTGCACATGCCGCTGCAGTCGGGTTCGGACCAGATCCTGAAAGACATGCGTCGCTCCTACCGTTCCAAGAAGTTCCTGGGGATCCTGGAGCGGGTTCGTGAACAGATCCCCCATGCCGCCATCACCACGGACATCATTGTCGGCTTCCCCGGTGAGACCGAGGAAGACTTCCAGGCCACCATGGCCGTGGTCGAGGCGTCCGAGTTCTCCTCCGCATTCACGTTCCAGTACTCGATCCGCCCAGGCACTCCTGCCGGGGAGATGGAGAACCAGGTACCGCACCACGTTGTTCAGGAACGATTTGAACGACTGACGGCCCTGCAGGACAGGATCAGTGCGCGGTTGAACCAGCAGCTGGTTGGTTCCACGGTGGAGATCCTGGTGAGCGCCCACCAGGGCCGTAAGTCGCAGAGCACCCACCGTTTGAGCGGCCGCTCCCAGGACCAGCGACTCGTCCATTTCTCGGTGCCGGAGGGGGCTGAGTCGCCTCGCCCCGGTGACTTCGTGACGGTCCCCGTGACCGCGGCCGCGGCCTACCACCTGTTGGCCGACCCCAAGGACTCAACCGAGTACTCGCTGCGCCGCTCCCGGGGCGGGGACGCCTGGGACGCAGCGCAGGCGGATTCGTGCGGCACCGGTGGTTCCGGTCAGCCCGGCACCGTGGGCTTGGGCATGCCGGCCCTGCGTACCGCATAGGGTGGCCGCCATTTCGTGGCCTTCCGACGGGCCGCCCCTGGTGGCCGTGGTCGGACCCACCGGAACCGGCAAATCCGATCTCGCCCTGGCCCTCGCGGAGCGCCTTGACGGCGAGGTCGTCAACGGGGACGCCCTCCAGTTCTACCGCGGCATGGATATCGGCACCGCCAAACTCGCGATGGCCGAGCGGCGGGGGGTCCCGCATCACCTCCTCGACATCATGGACATCTCGGAGGAAGCCTCGGTCGCCGGGTTCCAGACGGACGCACGGGGCGCCATCGACGACATCGCTGCGCGCGGCAAAGTGCCGATCCTCGCCGGCGGCTCGGGGTTGTACGTTCGCGCGGCCGTGGACTTCATTGAGTTTCCCGGAACGGATCCCGCGGTGCGAACACGATTGGAGAACGAGCTGGCCACCCGGGGCCGCGGCGCGCTCATGGCGCGACTGAGCGACGTCGACCCCCCATCCGCGGCGCGTGTCAAGGACGACCGCCGCCTGGTTCGTGCGCTGGAGGTCTACGAAGTCACGGGGCGTGCGTTCACCTCATTCATGCCGCAGCGCGCGTACGTGCGCCCCACGATTCAGCTCGGCCTGGACATGGAGCGAGAGGTCCTCAACGACCGCCTCGCCCGGCGCATCGACGCGATGTTGGCGGCGGGTTGGCTCGACGAGGTGAGCTCGCTGGAGCGGCAGGGCCTACGCGAAAGTCCCACCGCGGGCAAGGCCCTGGGCTACCCGCAGCTCTTGGATGTGCTTGCCGGGGTACGGACCGTGGAAGCGGCCCGTGAGGACACCGTGGTGGCCACCCGACGCTTCACGAAACGCCAGCGCACGTGGTTCCGCGCGGATCCCCGCGTGCACTGGCTCAATGCGGCTCACCCCGGAGGTGTGGCCGCACTCGCGCAGGAAGCCGCGGCATTGATTCAATCCGCGTAAACTGTCGGCCGTGACTGAAACTGTGGATCGGGGAGTGAACACCGTGGACTGGCGTGAATTGGTGAACCAAGAAGTGGTCAAGGCCCACGGAACCGGAAATGACTTTGTGGTCTTCACGGACGAGAACGGCGAGATCACGCTGACCGCGGACACCGTGGCGGCCGTGTGCGACCGCCACATGGGTTTGGGTGCGGATGGTGTGATTCGCGCGGTCCGGGCCACCGAACTGCCGGAGGGCCGGAAACTCGCGGAACAAGATCCCTCTGTCGAATGGTTCATGGACTACCGCAACGCGGACGGTTCCATTGCGCAGATGTGCGGCAACGGGGTCCGTGTTTTTGTGGATCATCTGGTCCGTGAGGGTCTCGTGGAACTTCCGCAGGGATCGCAACTGCGGATCGGAACCCGCGCGGGTGTTCGCTCGGTGGCCCGCACGGACGGCGGTTATGCCGTGGACATGGGCCCGTGGAGTTTCATGGCCGGCGGGGACGCGCGGGACAAGGGCTCGGACGCCGTGGTCACGACCGACGGTTTGACCGTCCCGCGCCCGGGTGTGTCGATCAGCATGGGTAATCCCCACACCGTGGTGGCGCTGTCCGAGGAGGACAAGCTGGACCGGCTGGATCTGCGCCGTGCGCCGTCGGTCTCCCCGGAGCCCGAGGACGGCACCAATGTCGAATTCGTGGTGCCGGTGGACCACGACGACACCGAGGTCGGTCGGATTCACATGCGGGTGTTCGAACGCGGTGTGGGGGAGACCCACTCGTGCGGTACCGGCGCGTGCGCCGCCGCCGCGGCAACCCGCTTCTGGGGCGGCGCAGAAGCCCCTGACCGCTGGTTGGTGGACGTGCCAGGGGGCGTGCTGTCCGTGACGTTCGTGCCGGCCACGGACGGTACCGAGCACGTCGTGCTGGCCGGTCCCACCCGCGTGGTCGCCCGCGCGGTTCTGGTGTAACCGTAGTGGCCCGGCCGTAGCCTCCGGTGCCGGGAATGACGGGGCTACCGCGTGCGTTGCACTGTCAGGATCCGGAAACCCTTGTCCGTGGCCGCGCGTTCGATCGTGAACTCGGCGGCGTCGAGGGCCGTGCCGAGCCAGCGCTGCAGTGAATCGCCACCCAGGTTCTTCTGCACCACCAACCAGGCGGTTCCGCCCGGGGCCAGGCGGGGCAGCCACGTCAGCAGAATCTCGTGCAAAGCCTCCTTGCCCACACGAATGGGCGGGTTGGACCACACGGTGTCGAACTGTCGTTGCCGGGGCACATCCTCCGGCCGGTAAGTCTCCACACGGGTCAACCCGTGGGTCTGCGCGTTGCGACGTGTGAGCTCCAGGCTGCGGTCATTGACATCGACCGCGGTCACGGTGGCTTCCGGATCGGCCAACCCCATGGCCAGGGTCAACGGGCCCCAGCCACAGCCAATGTCCAAGAAGTGCTGACCGTGCGGCTCGGGGACGTTGCGCAACAGCGCGGCCGTTCCCTTGTCCAGATCACCGGGGGAGAACACCCCGGCGGCGGTACGAACCTGCACCTTGCGGCCTCTCAGGTCCACCGACATCTGCCGAGGTTTCTCCGGCAGGGACGGATCGGTCACGAAGTAGTGCTGAGGGTGCGGTTCTGTGGCCATGGCTCCACATGTTATCGCTCAGTGCTCCGTGTCGGGGTGCGGCGATAGACTGAACGAACTACCAGCAGCTTGCAGATCAAGGAATTATGACTGAATCTCACCGCCCCGAAGACTCCCAACACCGTGTTCCGGTGAACTCCGGAGAACCCTCGGGTGCCGATCTCGAAGACGTCGTCGCCAGGGTCCTGGCTCGCGCCCGTGCACAGCAGGAACCGACCATCTACAGGGACGCCGCTGAAGACGCCACTGATCAACGCCGCGACCCGCTGGGCCGCGCCCGAGAACTCCACGACGAGGATTCGCACTTCTCCGACGCCGACGGCGAGCAGCAGGACCTCGCCGAGCGCCACGCCCTCCGTCGTGTTGCCGGGCTGTCCACCGAACTCGAAGACGTCACCGAGGTCGAATACCGCCAGCTCCGGCTGGAACGAGTGGTCCTGGCGGGGCTGTGGTCCGCGGGAACGCTCGCGGACGCGGAGAACTCACTCCGTGAACTCGCCGCGCTCGCGGAGACTGCCGGTTCGGAGGTCATGGACGGCATGCTCCAGCGTCGCGTGAACCCGGACCCCGGAACCTACTTGGGGTCGGGCAAGGCACTTGAATTGCGCGATGTGGTCGCGGCGACCGGCGCTGACACCGTGGTCGTCGATGCCGAGCTCGCACCCTCACAGCGCCGTGCGCTGGAGGACGTCGTGAAGGTCAAGGTCATTGATCGCACCGGGCTGATCCTCGACATTTTCGCTCAGCACGCCAAGTCCAAGGAGGGCAAGGCCCAGGTCGAGTTGGCCCAGCTGGAATACATGCTTCCCCGCCTCCGCGGGTGGGGTGAGTCCCTGTCCCGTCAGGCCGGTGGCCGTGCGGCGGCCGGTGAGGGCATTGGTTCGCGCGGCCCGGGTGAAACCAAGATCGAGCTCGATCGACGCAGGATCCGTCAGCGCATGTCCAAACTGCGTCGCGAGATCGAGGCCATGAAACCGGCCCGTGAAACCAAGCGGCTCAACCGCAAACGTTTCTCGGTGCCGTCCGTGGCCATTGCCGGCTACACCAACGCCGGGAAGTCGTCGCTGCTCAACCGCCTCACGGACGCCGGTGTGCTCGTGGAGAACGCGCTGTTCGCCACGCTGGATCCCACCGTGCGCAAGGCGGAAACGCCGGACGGTATCGGCTACACGCTCTCGGACACCGTGGGTTTTGTGCGTTCGCTGCCCACTCAGTTGGTCGAAGCCTTCCGCTCCACGCTGGAAGAAGTGGCGGACGCGGACGTGATCGTCCACGTGGTGGATGCCTCTCACCCGGACCCCGAGGGTCAACTCAAGGCCGTCCGCGATGTCCTCACGGACGTGGGGGCGACCGACATCCCGGAATTAGTGGCGCTCAACAAGGCAGATGTCGCGGATCCCGTGGTGCTGGGTCGTCTCCTCAACCATGAGAGCCCCTCCGTGGCCGTCTCCGCCCGCACGGGCGAGGGCATCGAGGAGCTCAAACAGCTGATCTCGAGGGCCATTCCCCGTCCGGATCATGAACTGGACCTGCTGATTCCCTACGTCCACGGTGAGGTGGTCTCACGACTGCACGCCCAGGACGCTGAGATCCTCCGAACGGAACACACCGAGGACGGCACCCGCCTGCGCGTGCGCGTGCGGGGGAGCCTCGTGCCGGAACTTGAACCGTACCGGCTCGGAGCGGCGCAATCGGGGGACACCGAAGAATCCGAACCGGGCGCGGAAACCGCATAGGTATGGCAGACCCGTTCATTGACGAGACCGGGCGGGACATTTCGGACATCCGGCCCGAAACCCTGCCCGGAGCCAAGGACTCCCTCGAGCTCCTGGACGCCGCCGTGACCGCCATGGGCGGGCAACGGCGGGAGGGCCAGCGTTTCATGACCGCCAAGGTGGCCGAGGCGCTGGACTCGGGCAAGCACCTGCTGGTCCAGGCGGGCACGGGCACGGGCAAGTCGCTGGCCTACCTGGTTCCGGTGTTCGAACACGCTCAGAGCGCGGACAAACCCGTGATCATCTCCACCGCAACCCTGGCGCTGCAGTCGCAGGTCACGGGCCGTGACGTACCGCGCGTGCTCGATGCGGTCGAGGAACACCTGGCGCACCGGCCCAACGTTGCGCTGCTCAAGGGTCGCTCGAATTACGCGTGCCTGCACAAAATAGGTGGCGGTTACCCCACCGACGACGACGCCACGCTGTTCAATCTCGCCGATCCGGCCGGTGCCGCTCGGGCCGGGGAGACCGCGGTGGGCAAGTTGGGCCAGCAGGTCAAGCGACTGCGGGAATGGGTCGAGTCCACCGAGACCGGTGACCGTGACGACGTGCAGCCCGGTGTCTCCGATGCAGCCTGGCGGCAGGTTTCCGTCACCGCGCGCGAATGTATTGGCCGCAAATGCCCGCTGATCGAGGAATGCTTTGCCGAGAAGGCGCGATTGGCCGCCGGCGAGGCGGACGTGGTGATCACCAACCATGCGTTGTTGGCCATCAACGCCTTCGAGGGTTTGGCCGTGTTGCCCGAACACGACGTGGTGGTCGTGGACGAGGCCCATGAATTGCGGGACCGGGTGACCGGAGCGGTCACGGGCGCGCTGTCCGGTGCGGCCGTGCGAGCCGCAGCCAGCGGCGTGCGCAAACACACCGCCGCCCCGCACGATGATTTGGACAAGGCCGCGGACGCCTTCGACCGCGCCTTCAACGGCGATCCGAACGGACTGCTACCGCGGGGTTTCACCGAGGAGCAGGTCTATGCGGTGCGCGGCGTTCAGGACGCGGCCCGTTCCGGGCTCAGCGCAACCAAGGGCGATTCCAACGCGGAGGACGCCGGACGACATGCCGCGCGTTCCCGGCTGTCGGAACTTCTCGACACCGCCGATCGGATGCTCAGTGCCAATACGGATCACGACGTCCTGTGGATCTCCCGCGTGGGCCGCTGGGACCAGTCCTCCGGATACGTGTCCCCGGATGCGGGGGAGCCGGCAACCCTGAACATTGCTCCGCTCAGTGTGGCCGGCGCCCTTCGCGAAGGACTCTTCGACGGCCGCACGGTCGTGCTGACCTCGGCCACGCTGGCGGTGGGCTCATCGTTCTCATCCGTGGCCGGCGCTCTCGGTCTGCAGGGCGCCGGGTCCCCGCCGTGGCGCGGTGTGGACGTGGGAAGCCCGTTCAATTATCCCAAGCAGGGAATTCTGTACGTGGCCAGGCACCTGCCCAAACCGGGCCGGGGCGTCTCCTCGGACCAGTTGGCGGAACTGGCCGAACTGCTCAAGGCCTCCAACGGCGGCGCCCTGGGGCTGTTCTCGTCCCGCCGCGCGGCCGAAGAAGCCGCTGAAAAACTACGTGAGCTGATCGACACCGACATCCTCTGCCAGGGTGAGGCGTCCCTGCCGTCCCTGGTGAAGGAGTTCACCGACGACCCCACCGCCAGCCTGTTCGGCACCATGAGCCTGTGGCAGGGCGTGGACGTGCCCGGCAACTCATGTCGGTTGGTCGTGATTGACCGCATCCCGTTCCCGCGGCCGGATGACCCCTTGGGAACCGCCCGCACCCGTGCGACCGAACGAGCGGGCGGCAACGGCTTCATGGCCGTGTCAGCAACGCACGCGGCGGTGAAGCTCGCTCAGGGCGCGGGACGCCTCATCCGTTCAAGTAACGACCGCGGCGTGGTGGCGGTCCTGGATTCGCGACTGGCGACGGCGCGCTACGGCACCTTCCTGACCAAGTCCCTGCCGCCGCTGTGGCCCACCGCGGACAAAGCCACGGTCCTGGGCGCCCTGAAGCGGCTGAGCAGTTCACAGTAGTCCTACAGCCTTCACCCGAGGGGTTGGTGTCGTCACGAATGACGGTGGGCAAAGACCCCGGTGAATCACAGGGACCGGAAAACCGACACGACCTTGCCCATCACGGTGGCGTGATCACCCAGGATGGGTTCGTACTGCGTGTTCTGGGGCAACAACCACGTGTGTCCGTCGCGTTGGCGGAAGGTCTTCACCGTGGCCTCGTCGTCCAAGAGGGCCGCAACGATCTCACCGTTGACCGCCGTGTTCTGTTGGCGCACCACGACCCAGTCCCCGTCGCAGATGGCGGCGTCGATCATGGAGTCACCCGAGACCTTCAGCATGAACAGGTCACCGTGGCCCACGAACTCGCGCGGTAAGGAGAACACGTCTTCGACCGACTGCTCCGCCGTGATGGGACCACCGGCGGCGATTCGGCCGACCAGGGGCACCGATGCCATGGAGCCGTCAGAGCTGCTCGCGGGCAGCTGATTGATGTTGTGCACCGAGCCGGTGGGGGACGTTGAAGCCCGTTCCGCGGTGTGGGGCTCACCCAGTTCACGGGCCAGTTCGGTCTCGGAGAGTGGACGAAGAACTTCCATGGCGCGGGGGCGCCTTGGATCCCTGCGGATGTACCCCAGCTTCTCCAATTGACCCAGTTGGTGGGTCACGCTGGACAGCGATGCCAGGCCCACGACGTCGCCGATTTCGCGCATGGACGGGGGATAACCGCGCTCACCGATGGAACGCTGCACCGCGCTGAGGATGGTGCGCTGGCGAGCGGTCAGTGGCCGCTGCGAACGCGGGGACTCCGAACCGGAGGGGGAAGGTGTGCTCACGAGTTGGGTCCTTTCACCGTGTGTCCACCGCGGGATCAACCGCGAGGGATGCCGTACTCGCCGAGCTCGATCCGGGCGCTTATGCGTGTCGGAAGTGTTCGATCAACTAGTACGGGCGTTGCTTAAAGACTAGTGCCCCCGGAGTGAGGACTCAAACACATGTTCGATTTTTCCCTCGACAAGGTTCGTACACCCGTGCTAGAACTTAACTCCGGTATTCGAAAACGTGTTCTAACACCGGGAAAAGGGTTCGAACACCCTGCCGCCTTATCCCGCGGTTACCGGAGAGATCACCAGGAGGTTGCCATGACCACACGCATCTTGCCCACCAGCGCTCGCAGCATTGCTCGAGCACCCAAGCTCAATCTCACCCGCCGAGGGCGGTTCGTCTTCATTGGGGTACCGCTCATTACGGGTGCCGCGGCGCTGCTGGTGGTCGCGGTCATTTTCTTGCTGCCCACCACGGTTCAGGCCAACAGCGAGCCCGTGGGTGACCCGGTGACCCATACCGTGAGCGTTCAACCCGACCAGTCACTGTGGGAGATCGCGTACGCGGCTGATCCCCAGCGCGACACCCGTGAAGTCATGGACGACATCGTGGAGCTCAATGGATTGGCGTCCTCGGAGATCTCCGCCGGCCAACTGCTGGAGGTCCCCGCACGCTGAATCGTGCGAAGGCACCCCCGGCGCTTAAGCTAGGGGAGTGAGCCAAAATCTCGATCGTTTAGAAGCCCTGCCCTTGCGTGAGAATTTACGGGGCATGTCCCCGTACGGTGCCCCCCAACTCGATGTTGCGGTGGCACTCAACACCAACGAGAACACTCACCCCGTTCCGCAACCGGTGGTGGATGCCATTTCGGAGCGCGTGTCTCAGGCCGCCGGGCAGCTCAATCGCTACCCGGATCGGGAGTTCACGGAACTGCGCACCGCGCTCGCCGGTTATCTGGGCCACGGTCTAGGGGCTGAAAACCTCTGGGCCGCCAACGGGTCCAATGAGATCCTGCAGCAAATCCTGCAGGCCTTCGGGGGTCCCGGCCGTTCGATTCTCACGTTCGTCCCGACCTACTCGATGTACCCGCTGCTGGCCTCCGGGACCGGTACCGAGTTCATCGCGGGCCGGCGCGCAGAAGATTTCACGTTGTCGGCCGAGTCCGCCGCAGCGCAGGTTCGCGAGCACACGCCGAACGTGGTATTCCTGTGTTCACCCAATAACCCCACCGGCACCGCGCTGGGTTTGGACGTGGTTCGGGCCGTGTACGAGGCCGCTGCGGAATCCGATTCCATGGTCATTGTGGACGAGGCCTACGCGGAATTCGCCCGGTTCGGCACACCGTCTGCGTTGACCCTGCTCGAAGGCCGCCCTCGGCTGATTGTCACTCGCACCATGAGCAAGGCCTTTGCCCTGGCCGGGGCCCGACTGGGCTACTTCGCCGCGGCCCCCGAGGTCACGGATGCCATTCGCCTGGTGCGGTTGCCCTATCACCTCTCCGCCGTCAGCCAGGCCACGGCCTTGGCGGCCCTCGAACACAAGGACGTCCTGCTCAGCACGGTGGAAGACATCAAGATGCAACGGGACCGCATTGTGGACGATCTCAAACGCCTGGGTCTCGCACCCGCGGAGTCCGATTCCAACTTCGTGTTTTACGGCGGCATGGCAGACGCGCAACGGATGTGGCAGCACCTCCTGGATCACGGGGTGCTGGTGCGCGACGTCGGAATCCCCGGCCACCTGCGGGTGACCGCGGGCACCGAGGATGAGACCACCGCGTTCCTGACCGCCGTGGAGAACTACCTCCAATCCGCGTGAGCCGCGGGTCGGGCCTCCGACGGTCACCGGGCGGGCGGGTCGGGCCCGCCCAGTAGACTGGATATCGCCGCTGTTTCCGGCGGGCACTTGCAGAAATCGAGGAGTCACACCCCGTTATGTCCCCAACCAACTCACCTCGTACGGCCGTGGTGGAACGCGTGACCAGTGAATCCACGGTGCGCGTGGAACTCAACCTGGACGGCACCGGTCAGTCCACCATCGAGACCACGGTGCCCTTCTACAACCACATGTTGACGGCGCTGTCCAAGCACTCCCTGATCGACCTCAACGTGCAGGCCCACGGGGACACCGACATCGACGTGCACCACACGGTCGAGGACACCGCCATTGTGCTGGGCGATGCCTTCCTGCAAGCACTCGGTGACAAGAGGGGCATCCGTCGTTTCGGTCAAGCCACCATCCCCCTGGACGAGGCACTGGCTTCGGCGGTCGTGGACGTCTCGGGTCGCCCGTACGTGGTGCACACCGGCGAGCCGGAGGGTCAGCAGTACCACTTGATCGGCGGGCACTTCACCGGCTCCATGACCCGCCACGTCTTCGAGTCCTTCGCCTATCACGCCCAGTTGTGCCTGCACATCGACGTCATCCGCGGCCGGGACCCGCACCACATCGTGGAGGCGCAGTTCAAGGCACTGGCCCGCGCGCTGCGCGAGGCCGTGGAACCCGATGCCCGCATGGCCGACGCCATTCCGTCCACCAAGGGGGCCTTGTGAATCCCGAGAACGACCAGGTGACCGACTCCGAGCAGGCCCCGTGCGTCGTCGTTCTCGATTACGGCGCCGGCAATGTGCATTCCGCCGTGCGAGCGCTTGAAGCCGCGGGAGCGAGGGTCAAACTCAGTGCGGACCCGGAGGACGTCATGGACGCCGACGGGCTCGTGGTCCCGGGCGTGGGTGCGTTCGCGGCCGTGATGGCCGGATTGCGGTCGGTCCAGGCTCCCCGGCTCATCGACCGTCGCTTGAGCGGTGGCCGTCCCGTCCTGGGTATTTGCGTGGGATTGCAGGTCATGTTCGATGAGGGTGTCGAACACGGTGAGCGCTCGGAAGGCCTGGCCCAGTGGCCCGGAACCGTGGAACGGTTGAACGCACCCGTGGTTCCCCACATGGGATGGAACACCGTGGAACCGCCGGAGGATTCGGTGCTCTTCAAGGGCATCGAGGACGAACGGTTCTACTTCGTGCACTCCTACGGTGTGCAGGATTGGAATTTCGATCAGACGATCGACCGCATGAGGGCACCCGGGGTCACGTGGTCCGAGCACGGTGGCCCGTTCGTGGCCGCGGTGGAGAACGGTGCGTTGAGTGCCACGCAGTTCCACCCGGAGAAGTCCTCGGCCGCGGGCATCGCGCTGCTGCGCAACTGGCTGGGCACACTGCCCCGGACCGGTCGCATGGGCGAACGCATGCCCGTGCGCGGCGCGGAGGTCGAGAAGTGACCTATTCCATGCTGACCATGGTGCTGGGCGCGTTCTTCGTGGGCGGTGCCATTTCTTTCAAACAGCAGAAGAAGCCCCTCTGGTCCGTGCTGCTGCTGGCGACCATTGCTCTGGCGCTGGTCGGTTACGGCGCGTATTCCTGGGTCACCTCCCTGTAGCGTCCCGCCGCGGCGCGGGCCGCGGCACCCACCTTGCACATCAATGTTGAATTTTTCGCGCGGTCTTCACCGCCGGTAAGGAGAACCATGTCCCAGGACACCACCCCCCGTTTGGAATTGCTGCCCGCCGTTGACGTGCAGGACGGCCAGGCCGTTCGCCTGGTCCAGGGTGAAGCCGGTTCGGAAACCGGTTACGGCGATCCCGTGGAGGCCGCTCTGCTGTGGCAGGAAGCCGGTGCGCAATGGCTGCACCTCGTTGATCTGGATGCTGCCTTCGGGCGCGGTGACAACATTGACGTGTTGCGTCGCGTGGCGGATCAGATCGAGATGAAGATCGAGATGTCCGGCGGTATCCGCGATGACGAATCACTCGAACGTGTCCTGTCCCTGAACCCGGCCCGCATTAACCTGGGCACTGCCGCGCTCGAGAACCCCGAGTGGACCCGGCGCGTGATTGCCCAGCACGGGGACGTGATTGCCGTGGGCCTGGACGTTCGCGGCACCACGCTGGCCGCTCGCGGTTGGACCAAGGAGGGCGGGGACCTCTGGGAGGTCCTGGACCGCCTCGAGGCGGACGGCTGCTCCCGCTATGTGGTCACGGACGTCACCAAGGACGGAACGCTCAAGGGGCCGAACGTCGATCTGCTGGCCGAGGTCGCTCGCCGCACCGACAAGCCCGTGGTCGCTTCCGGTGGTGTGTCCTCCCTGGAGGATATTGCCGCCCTGCGCGAGCTCGTCCCCGTGGGTGTCGAGGGCGCAATCGTGGGTAAGGCGCTCTACGCCGGCAAGTTCACGCTCCCCGAGGCGCTGGACGTGGCCGGTCGACCGAATGCCTGACGGGTCCTCCTCCCGGCCGCTGCCCGCCCACATTGCCGCGCAGTTGCGCTCGGCCGGCGGCGCAGAAGACACCGGCGGCCAGGCCTGGGAGGGTCGCAACCTGGGGGAGGGCACCAGCCACACGCACTTGTTCCCGGACGACGACGGCGCCTCGGCACCAGCGATCGCCTCCGCCCTGGCGGCGTGGCGGGGCGGGCACGCCACTGAGGCGGCAGTGGTTGCGGCACTACCCGGCATCAGGGTGTTCGTGCCGATCGTGGCTGAGGTCTCGCACTCGCAGATCACGGAACACGGACTCGTGTCCGACAAGGAAGCGGACATGGCCCTCGTGAGTGTGCGGACCGCTGACGGGCGTAAGGCCCTCCCGGTGTTCACCGCGGTGGGTGAGCTGTCCGCATGGAACTCCGAGGCGCGACCGGTCGCAGTGGATATCCGCAAGGCCGCCCTGTCCGCTGTGCAGGACGGCTCGGACCTCCTGGTGGTGAACCCCGCTGCCGACCCGGCCTTCGTGGTGCGTCGCCCGGCCATGTGGTGCGTTGCGAAGGACACGCCGTGGACGCCGTCGTACGCGGACCTCACCGTGGACGATGCCGTACTGCGTGCGGCACTGGGCATGGAGAACATCGTGTCCGCCCGCACCGAGCCCGGCCCCGGGATCCGCGGACGCCGCTCCGACGGCGCGGTGCTGGACGGTGGGGCGACCGGGCCCGAACTCGTGATCGTGGTGCAGCTGACACCCGGACTGACCCAAGAAATGGTTCAGGCCACGATCGACCGGTACCAGCAGAAGCTGGCCACCGAGCCGATCATGGCCGAGAACGTGGATTCCTTGGGGCTGCGCCTGACCGTTTAGCCGAACACGGGTCCGGTGAACTTCTCACCGGGACCGGAGCCGGGGGCATCCGGGAACGGGGAGGCTTCGCGGAAGGCCAACTGCAGGGACTTGAGACCGTCTCGCAGGGGGGCCGCGTGTTGGGAGCCGATCTCCGGTGCGGCTGCGGTGATGTAACCGGCCAGCGCGGTAATGAGTTTGCGGGCCTCGTCCAGGTCCTTGAGTTCCTCGGCATCGTCACCGGCGGCCAGGCCGCACTTGACCGCGGCGGCGCTCATGAGATGCACGGCGGCCGTGGTGATGACCTCCACCGCGGGAACCTCCGCGATGTCGCGCATCTGCTCGTTCACAGCCGCTACGGTCTCGTCCGCTGCGCCGTGTCCGTCTTGGCCGTGGGGGTGGTCGTCGAATTCAAAGCGCTCGTTGCGCGGTGCGTCGGTCATGGATCTACTCTAAATCAGTCCCACCACCCCGGCGCACGGCCCGCTCACCGCCGCGGGGAGCCAGGGATCACGGCCACGGT
>NZ_JAUNPE010000075.1 GCF_030536815.1 Kocuria sp. | reverse complement strand
GCGCAGCAGGAAGCACGAGACGAGCTCGCCGCGCTGCTTCTTGCCGGCGTTGAGGAACGTGGGAGTGGCCGGCTGGAAACGGCCCGTGATGATTTCCTCCACGAGCTGCTCCGCCAGGGCCTCGTCACCGTCAGCCAGGTACAGCGACACCATGACCACGCGGTCCTCGAAACGCTCCAGGTAACGCTGACCGTCGAATGTCTTGAGCGTGTAAGAGGTGTAGAACTTGAACGCGCCCAGGAACGTCTCGAAACGGAACTTACGGGCGTAGGCCTGCTTGGAGAGCTTCTTGATGAACTCGAAGCTGTACTTGTCCAGCACCTCCGCCTCGTAGTACTGGTGATCCACCAGATACTTGAGCTTCTCTTCCAGGTCGTGGAAGAACACGGTGTTGTTGTTGACGTGCTGCAGGAAGTACTGGCGCGCGGCCTGCTGATCAGCCTCGAACTGGATCTGGCCGTTGGCGTCGTACAAGTTCAGCAGAGCATTGAGCTCGTGGTAGCCCAAGCCGCGGTAGCGCTCGGGGCAGGTGGGGTCTTCGTGGCCCGGTTCAACGCTCAGTCCCGGGGCTGCGTGGATGCTTGCCAAAACTTGTCCAATCCTAGAGTGACTTCTTCTACGTCTTGGTCGGTGCCCATGAGTTCGAACTTGTAAAGCAGGGGCACTTGACACTTCACGGCCACTTTTTCCGCCGCTACGCAGAACAGTGATCCGAAATTAGTATTTCCCGCGCCTATGACACCCATAAGGTGCTGGCGGTTGACGGGCTGGTTGAGGAATTTCACAACCTGAGGGGGAACCGATCCGGCGCCGCCGGGCCTGCCGTAGCTGGGCACGGCCAACACGAACGGCTCAGTGAGTTGGGGGGTGGGTTCAGAAGTTTTCAACGGCAACCGTAAGGACCTGACCGGAAGCTTCTGGATGAATCGGTCGGTGTTGCGGGTGACCGAGGAGAAATACACCACCAGGGGGGATTCCTCCCCCGCGGTGACATCGAGTCGATGGCTTTCGCGTTCTTGAGCCGCGGCCAACACGGTGGCCAAAGTGCTCATGGCGTGTCACTTCGATTCTGGCTGTCGGGCTATGGTGCGGGGGAGAATTCCGACGCCGCCGCGACGGTTCGCGGGCGGGCGTCGGGTTTCTTGACGGCTGCGGGTTTGACGCCAGCGCTCTTAGGCGGAGAGCAGAACAGCCAAGGAGTTGATCTTGTCCGGGCGGTAACCGGACCAGTGATCCTGGGCGGTTTCCACGACCGGGACCTGCTGGTAACCCAGGCTCACCACGTGCTGGTAGGCGTCCGGGTCCTCGGTCACGTCGACCACGGTGTAGTCGATGCCCTTCTTGGTGAGGGCACGGTAGGTGGCGTTGCACTGGACACATGACGGCTTGGAGTACACGGTGACGGACATATCCCAATCCCCTCGGAAACTAGTGGCGGGAGTACTGCGCTTCCGCGGCGATCGTGACACATCTGGTGTGTTACCGCTGGTTGCGTCAAGTGCTCTGTATGACTGCGTCAATACTACATCTAGTGCCAGACAAGAGAAGTGCCCCCAAGATGATGTGGTGGCCTTAATCCACAGGTGTCTCTCGGTTATCCCCTCACTGTCCACAGGCCGGTGCGGAAACGGGCGCGAGAACTCGCGGAATCGGCCCGCCCTGTGGACAACTGGGGAGGCGTTGAACACACCCAAAAATTAAAAAACCGGCGTGTCGAGATCGTTCTCGACACGCCGGTTTCGGTGTCAGGTGACCCCTACAGTAGGCCGGCTTCGTGGAGCTGGGAGGAGATGGATGCGCCGTCGTTGCCCTCGATCCACAGGGTGCCTTCCGGAATCGACACCGTACGATCCTCGGTGGCGCGCGCACCGGCCGCCAACACGGCTTCGGTGGGTGACAGGTTGCGGATCACGATGGCCGCCACGGACTCGGGGTGGCGCTGGGCGAAACCGGAGTAAATCTGCGGATCGTGCTGTCCGTCGTCGCCAATCAGGATCCACCGCACGTGCGGAAAGTTCTTGGCCAGTCGCCGCAGGTTCTGTACCTTGTGCTGGGCGCCGGAGCGGAACCAGCGGTCCGTGGTGGGCCCCCAGTCGGTGAGCAGCAGCGTTCCGGCCGGGTAGGCGTTGCGGCTCAGGAACCGGCGCAACGTGGGTGCAACGTTCCACGCGCCGGTGGAGAGGTAGAGGAACGGCGCCTTGGGATGGTGGTTGCGCAGCCGCTCCATGAGCACCGCCATGCCCGGGGTGGGTGTGCGTGCATGCTCGTTGAGTACGAACGAGTTCCACGCCGCCAGCATGGGGCGCGGCAGGGCGGTGACCATCACGGTGTCGTCCACGTCGGAGACCACGCCGACACTCTGATTCTCCGAGACGATGGTGACCCTGGCCTCGGTGACCTCGGACCCATCGGTTTGCATATAGACGGTGTAGACACCCGGCTCCATGCTCACCTGCAGGTCCGCGTCGATCACGCCGCCCTTGTCGGCCATCAAATGGAACTCGTGATCCCCCAGCCACACGTTGACATGGGCGAAGGCCAGCGGAATGGAGGTGAAAGAACGCCAGCCACGGATGAACTCGGTGGAGTCGTCGGTGGCCGCGATCAATTGCCGGGTCTTGAGCAGCACACGTCCCAGCACGCGGACGTGCCGGGTGCTGCCGTAACCGTCGAACGCGAGCATGGTGGGAAGGTCACCGCGCTGCTCGGCGCGCGCCTGTCGCCACCGGTGCAGCTTCTGCTCCCACCGATAGCCGATGTTGATGGCCTCTTCCGTAACCTGATCTACGGTCTGAAAAAGGTCCCCGCTACCGGTGTGTTTCGCCATGCTTCACAGTCTCCCACAGCTGTTCCCGCGCACGACGCCGCCGCGTACCGTGCCGTGGTTCGGCCCGGCCCGCGGCGGCACCCGGGGGTTCGCGAGCGCCGTCGGCGTCGAACTCAGCCGCGTACGTAGCGCGGGAAGCGTTCGGGGCGTTCGATGGGCTGGGTCTCGGGGGCCATGTCGATGCCGAGGTCCTTGGCGAAAATCAGGCGGGTACCCGTGTAGATGCGATCGGTGCGCTCATCGAGTTCGAACACGCGGGCCCCGCGCAGGGTGTGCTGGTCCCGGGTGCCGTCGTTGAGACCGTACGTGCCGAAGCCCGTGCCCGGCCCGTACCCGAGTTCGATGCCGAAGTAGTTTCCCATGTAGGTGTTGATGTGATCGTGACCGCAGTACATGCCCAGGATGTCGCCGCGTTCCTTGGCGGCGGCGTAGATGCCGGAGTTGATCATGGCGGTGTAGACGTTCTCGTGCTTCTCCCCCACGATTTCGTGGCGTTTCACGGCGGCCGCGTGGCCTTGATCGTCGGAGGTGAACTGCTGGCCGTACCACATGTGGTGGTGCTCCCACGTGGGGATGTGGAAGTACATGAGACCCGGGATCTTCTTCCCGTAGCGGCGTTCGGTCTCCGCGGAGAGATCGTTGTACCAGCGGATCTGCTGGGGTCGGATCCAGTCGTAGCCCATGAGTCCCTCGCGATCCTGGCCGCCGGGCTTGTCTTCCGCGTAGCGGCCGGAATCCAGCAGCCACACCGCGAAGGCGGGGGCGTTACCCCGGGAGGCGCGGATCAGTAACTGGGCATTGGACGAGCCGAAGACCTTCTGGTCGTCACCGGGGTTGAGGTTGTGTTTGTACTGGCGTACGAACTCGACCAACTGGGGTTCGTACATGCTGGTGCCGTTGTCCTCGGTGGAGTCCTCGTCGTGGTTGCCGAACGTCACGGCCCACTTGATGCCCCGGGATTCCATGGGCAGCACCACGTTGTTGATGGCCTGTTTGACCTCGCGGTCGGTGCGCGGGGAGCCGTTGATCACGTCCCCGTTGATCAGGGCGAACTGGGGTTTCTCCCGATCCAAAACCTGGCTCATGAATTCAACGGTGCGCCGATCGGTGAGCGGGCCGTCCTGGGTGTCGTTGAACTGGACGATCTTGAATGTGCCGTTCTTACCGAAGGACAGCGGCATCTGACCGTGCCCCTGGCCGTGACGCTGGGCCACCGTGGCTGGTGCCGCTTGGGCGGCGGTGGGTGCGGCGCTGAGGACGCCTGCGGCGGCGAGCGCGCTGCCTCCGGTGATCAGGTTCCGGCGGCTGGGGCGAGGGGTGTTCTCGGACATGTCTGCTCCTGGTGTGAGGAAATCCTGGCTGCTGATGGCGGCTGCTGACTCACACCGTAGGGAGCGTGAGTTAAGAGGCTGTGACCTGGGGGTTTCGTGCAGGCGCACGGCTGGGGTTGGGGTGGGAACCCAGCACCGTGGTGGGATCGGGCAGTGTCTCCGGGCGGGTCATGTCCCACGCGCGCACCGCTTGGACACCGATGCCCCGGGGGCCGGTACGGCGGGTGTGGCCGTGGATCAGGAGCATGGTGGGGGCGAACAGCACGTGTCCGGACAGGGCCTGCGCCTCGTCGAAGAAGGTGCAGTCCACCGCACCCGAGCCGTCGTCCACGGAGATGAACACCACGCGTTTGCCGCTGCGCATGGGCGGGGTCATGGTGGAGACCCGCACCCCTGCCACCACTATTTCGGTGCCGCTGCGCAATCCCAGCAGATCCTCTGCCCGGGTGACCCCGTAGGAGCGCAAGAGGGCGGCATGGCCGTCCATGAGGTGGGCGGAGACCTCGATGTTCATGGTGTCCAGTTCCGCGCGCACCTTTTCCTCGGTGCTGGGTTCTGGTTGTTCCGGCGGCAGTCCGGTCAGTTCCAGGTCCCCCAGTGGGAGGCTCAGTTGACCGGGGCCGGGTTGGCCCTTGGCGGAGGCGCTGCGGGTGGTGGCCGGCTGATCGGCCCGCCGGGTCAGGTGGGTCACCAGGTCGGTGCGGGAGGCGCGAGCGCCGGAGGTGTTCAGGAGACTGTCCAGGGCCCCGGCCGAGGCCAGTCGCTGCAGGCTCCGCCGGGAGGGCCTGGCCCGGGTGCGCACATCCGTGAGGGTGGTGTAGGGCTGACCGGTCACGATCCGTTCGATTTCCGGGCTGCTGATTCCGGTGAGGCTGGTGAGGGACATGCGGATCCCCCAGGCCCCGCCGCGGGTGTAGGGGATGCCCCCGTCCAGGTCTCCGGGTTCCACGGTGCCCGGCCGGGGGCTCACGGCTTCGATGCGGTGGTGGTCCACGCTGCGGTTGATGTCCGGGCCGAGCACGGGGATCCCCATGCGCCGGGCCTCCCCCACGAGTAACCGGGCCGGGTACATGCCCGGGTCGTGTTCCCAGACCCCGGCCATGAAGGCTTCCGGGTGGTGGGTTTTCAACCACGCGGACTGGTAGGTGGGTACGGCGAAGGCCACGCCGTGGGCCTTGCAGAACCCGAAGCTGCCGAACGCGTGCAGGATGCCCCACACCTTGTCCACGGTCTGCGCGTCGTAGCCGCGGGCGAGTGCCCCGCTGCGGAAGGTGTCCTCCACGCGCTGTTCGGTTTCCGAGCCGAGTTTGCGCCGCCATTCATCCGCGGTGGCCAGTCCGCAACCGGTCATCCGGTCCATCATGCGCATGATCTGCTCGTGGTAGACGGCCACCCCGCGGGTCTCCTTGAGAATGTCCACCAGGTCTGGGTGGGGGTATTCGGGGGTGCTCCAGCCGTGGCGGGAGTTGAGGTAGGGGCGCACCATGGATGCCTGCATGGGCCCGGGGCGGAACAGGGAGATGTCCACGATCAAGTCGTTGAATTCCTCCGGGCCCATGGTGCCGATCAGTTCGCGCTGTCCCGGGGATTCGATCTGGAAGCACCCCAGGGTGTGGGTGGAGCTGATGAGTCGGAAGGTGTCCGGGTCGTCGCGGGGCATGGCGTCCAGATCCGGAGCGGGGCGCTCGGGTTCCATCCGTGCCACTTCCTGGACCGCGTAGGCCAGGGTGGATTGCATGCGCACGCCCAGGATGTCGAGCTTGATCAGGCCCATGGGGTCCATGTCGTGTTTATCGAATTGGGACATGGGCAACCCGATGCCACTGGCCTGCACCGGCGTGCGGTTCAACAGGGTTGCGTCCGAGAGGATCACCCCGCACGGGTGCATGGAGATGTGGCGGGGCAGCCGGTCCAGGCGTTCGGTCAGATCCACCAGCAGGTCCAGTTGCCGGTTGGCCTTGAGTTCATCGGCCAGGCGAGTCAGCTCGGGACGCTGGGCGATTTCTTCGCGCAGGGTGGCCCCCGGGACCCGCCACAGTTGCTCCGCAATATGGTCCACGATCTCCTGTCCCATCCCCAGTGCCAACCCGGCATCCCGCACGGCGCCCCTGGAACGGTAGGCGTTCTGCATGCTCATGAGCGTGACCCGGCTGCTGCCGAAGCGTTGGAAGATCTCGTGGTAGATCCTGTGCCGTTGCGCGCTCTCCATGTCTATGTCGATGTCCGGCAAGGTGCTACGCCGCGGTGAGAGGAAACGTTCGAACACCAGGTCGTATTCGAGCGGGTCCACCGGGGAGATCCCCAGCAGGTGCACCACCAGGGACGACACCGCCGACCCGCGGGCCGCATGCCGGACCTTCAGCTGGGTCATCAGTTCGGAGACCTCCGAGACGGTCAGGAAGTACCCGGCGAACCCCAACTGCGCGATCACGTCCAGCTCACGGTCCATCCGCGAGCGCAGCGATTCCCCGCTCAGGCCGGGGACGGTGCGGTCCCAGTTCTGGCGGGAGTGGAATCGTTCCAGGCCGGTGTAGCAGCGGGTCCTGAGTTGGGCATTGGGGTCTGCGCTGAGGCCGATGACGGAGGCCTCCGGGATCACGGGCTGTCCCACGTGCAGGTCCGTGACGGGGTCCTGGCTGCAGCGTTCGGCCAGCCGGTAGGTGTCCGCGAGCAGGTGCGCGGCCCCGGGGGCGCCCAGGTCCGCGGCCGAGGAGATCTCGTGGGCGAGCCGGGTCATCTGCGCGGTGTCCTTGAGCCAGCCCTGTCCCGTGGGTTGCAGTACCCCGGGGTCCGAACCGGCCAGTTCTTTCAGGGACATCAGTGTGCGAGCGGCGTCCAGCACGTCCGCGGTGACGGCCTGCCCGGGGTGGGCGTAGCGCACGGCGTTGGTGAGGATCACCGGCAGCCCGGCCTCACGTCCCACGGTGAGCATCCGCACGGCGTGACCGGTGCTGAGGGTACTGCCCTGCGGTGCCAGGTGGGTTGCGGTCTCCACAATGAGGCACCCCGCCGGTAGTACGCGCTTCCACGCGCGCAGGGCCGTGCGCGCGGCCCGGTACCGGCGCCGGACCAACAGTGATCCCACGTCCGAGTCCGGGCCCGTGAGCACCACCAGGCCGGGAGCTCCCCCGCCCGCGGCGCGGTGTACGTGGCGGGCGATCTGGTCGCGGGTCAGTCCGATGGGGTGGGCGCCATGGTGGTCGTGGCCCCGGTGGGCTGCGGACACCAACCGGCACAGTGCCGCGTACCCGGCCCCTCCGTTGCCACCGGTGGCCAGCACCACCACGCGCCCGATCACCCGGGGCGGCGGCGCAGTGCCGCGCCGGGGACGACCGTTCTGACCCTGCCGGCCGGTGGCGGCTCCAGCGCGTTTCCCCGACGACGCCGCTACCGGCCCCAGCAGCGCCAGGTCCACTCCCAGCACGGGAGCCACCCCGTGCTGTTGGCAGGCCAGCACGTGTTTGACCACCCCGTACAAGCCGTCCCGGTCCGTGCACGCCAGGATCTGCGCCCCGTGGGACGCCGCTACCTGGGCGAGCTCCTGGGGGCGAGCCACGCCGTAGTGCGCGCTGTAGGCGGTGGCCACGCGCAAATGAGGAAAACGCATACCTCATATTCGAAACTTTGTTCTATTAATGTCAAACCCCCTGGTCAGCCACGAGCCACCAGTGACCGGTGATCTCATGACGCACCAATTCCAGCGTGCGAGGTTCCACGGCCCCGCGTTGAGTCGCCTGGACGCGCCAGTGCTGCCGGTCCACCACGGACTGTCCGCTTTCCCGCGGAACCCTCTCTTCCAGCTCCCACCAGCGGCGACGTTCATACCAGCGCTGCGGCGGGGCCGTGATGCGGTGCAGTCTGCCGCGAAACACCAGCTCGCACGGAGCTCCCGCTTCATCGCAGTGCACCTCGCAAGGCTGGCCCCAACCCTCGTCGAGCCGCACCGCGCCGTGCGTCTTGCTCCGCGTGAGGTCCGTATGTTCTACCGCAGTCAGTACCGTCATGACTCGTCCACCCTCCCGGTGTATTCGAAACTTTATTCGACTACTGTGAGAGTGCCAAGGGTCGCTGACACGCATAAGCGGAACATCCCGAAAGGCCCCGGAAAGCCCCGACGGCCACCACGATGCCCGGCGGCCGTGCCGTACGGGACGTCGTCGTACAAGGCGTCGTTGTACCGGCAGTCACAAAACTTCATCATTTACGGCGCTCAACGTTCGTGTGGTTAGGTTCACGCCATAAGAATCACGAGTTCCGGTGCGAAGCCCTGGCTGGCCGGACGGCAACCCTCAGACGCTGTCGTGGGGTGCCCCAGGTGATGATTCGGCCCGCCGTCAGTTCCGGCGCGGGCAAGGACGGCGTCCGGCTCACCAGCACTGCTCCGTGACGCCCCGTCATGAGGAGTGTCATGGCCCCCACCACATCCCCGGTGCCCACGGTCACCGATTCATCACCCACCCGACAGGCCCGACCCGCCACGGATCACGCGCTCTCAAACGTAGGAGCGGCGGTGCGCGACAAGAAGCGCGTGCTCGCGGCGTCCTTCGTGGGCACGACCATCGAGTGGTACGACTTTTATTTGTACGGCGCCGCCGCCGCTCTGGTGTTCAGTCATTATTTCTTCCCGCAGGGTTCGGGCGTGGGGTCGATCATCGCCTCGTTCGCGACCTTTGCCATTGCGTTCTTCTTCCGTCCCCTGGGCGGCATCATTGCCGGGCACCTGGGTGACCGGATCGGCCGTAAGGCGCTGCTGGTCGCGTCCCTGTTGATCATGGGCGTGGCCACCACGGTGATTGGTCTGTTGCCGGGCTTCTCGCAAATCGGCTGGTTCGCCGTGGCCCTGTTGGTCGTCTGCCGCATTGCGCAGGGGTTGTCCGCCGGCATGGAGTGGGGCGGTTCGGCGGTGCTCTCCGTGGAACACGCACCCAAGGGCCTGCGCGGGTTGTTCGGCTCCTTCACCCAGGTCGGTTCGGCCGCCGGTATGCTGCTGGCCACCTCGTTCTTCGCCGTGCTGCAGGGCCTCACCACCGCCGAGCAGTTCCAGGCCTGGGGCTGGCGCGTACCCTTCCTGTTCTCGGCCGTGCTCGTGATCATCGGCCTGATCATCCGCGCCGGCATTACGGACGCCGAGGAATTCCAGGAGGTCAGGCGCGAAAAGACCGCGGCGGCGTCGCCGGTGCGCGAAGTGCTCACCCAGCACACCCGCGGCGTGATCGTGTGCATTGGTCAGCGCATGATCCAGCCGGCCATTTTCTCCATCCTCACCGTCTACACGCTCACCTACGTGACCCAGCAACGCGGCGCGAGCCAGTGGGTCATGATTTCCATCCTGATCGCCGCCGCCGTGGGTCTGGTGGGCGGCCCGTTCTGGGGTTGGCTCTCGGACCGCGTGGGACGACGCCGCATGTCCGTGATCGCCGCCGCGGCCATTGGCGTGTTCGTGTGGCCGTACTTCTACTTCCTGGACCACGGGCCTCTCGTTCTCCTTCCGTTGGTGTACCTGATCGGCATGGCCGTGCTGCACGACAGCATTTACGGCCCCCAGGCCGCACTGTTCGCCGAGCAGTTCCCCACGCACCTGCGCTACTCCGGGGTGTCCCTGGGCTACCAAGTGGGCACCATCCTCTCCGGGGGCCTCACGCCCATGATTGCCGCGTGGCTCGTGGCCACCGGCGGCTCCCCCTGGTTGCTGTGCGGCTACCTGAGCCTGCTGGCCGTGATCTCCGTGGTCACCGGCCGCCTGGCCAAGGACACCGTGGTGGACGCACCGGAGACCGCCCAGTACTGACCCGGCACCACCCCGCACACGCCCCCGCACCACCCCGAAAGGACTCCTCGTGCCCCGCCCCTTGCTGCTCAACGCCTTCGAAATGCCCGTGCCCGTCCACCAGTCCCCCGGACTGTGGCGCCACCCCGAGGACCGGTCGCGCAATTACGCGCAGCTGTCCCACTGGGAACGGCAAGCGCAGATCATCGAGAACGCGGGTTTCCACGGCCTGTTCCTGGCCGACGTCCTGGGACTCTACGACGTCTACGGGGGTTCGGCAGACGCCGCCCTGCGCGGTGGCGTGCAGGTGCCCCAGTTGGATCCGCTGATCCTGGCCCCGCTGCTCGCCAAGGCCACCACCACCCTCACTATCGGTGTGACCGCCTCCGTGACCTACGCGGCTCCCTACGATCTGGCCCGCCGTTTCTCCACCCTGGATGCGCTGACCGACGGGCGCATCGCCTGGAACGTGGTGACCTCCTATCAGGAGTCGGCGGCGCGTAACCTGGGTCTGGGTCAGCAGCTGCCCCACGACCAGCGCTACGACCGCGCCGACGAATACATGGACGTGGTCTACTCACTGTGGGAGGCCTCCTACACGGACGATGCCTATGTCGCGGACGCGGCCAGCGGCGTCGTCGTGGACCCCGACAAGGTCCGGGGCGCGGGCCATTCCGGGGAGTACTTCGACGTTCAGGCGCCCGCCCTGGTTGCGCCCACCCCGCAGCGCACCCCGTTCCTGTTCCAGGCCGGCGCCTCCCCGCGCGGGCTGAAGTTCGCGGCCGAGCACGCGGAGGCCGTGTTCTTCTCCGGGCCCACCCCGGAGCAGGTCGCCACGTGGACCGCCGGTCTGCGCGAGGCCGCCGCCGGGTACGGGCGCGATCCCCGTTCGGTCAAGGTCTTCACCAACGCCGCGGTGGTCGTGGCCGAGACGTCCGAGGCCGCCCGCGAGCGCCTCGCGTCCTATCAGCAGTACGTGGACGTCGACGCCGCCCTCGCTCTGTTCGCCGGCTGGACCGGTGTGGACCTGTCCGAGGCGGATCCGGACGCCCCGCTCGAGCACGTGGAGACGGACGCGAACCGTTCGGCGCTGGCCTCGTTCACCAAACTGGATTCCGAGGGCGCGTGGACCCCGCGCCGGGTGGCGGAGTTCGTGGCCATTGGCGGGCGCGGTCCCGTGTTCGTGGGTTCCCCCGAGGAGGTCGCCGATGAGCTGCAACGCTGGGTCGAGGTCGCGGACGTGGACGGCTTCAACATCAACGCGTGCGTGCGCCCGGCAGACTTCGAACGTTTCGGCCGGTTCGTCACGCCCGTGCTGCGCGAACGCGGTCTCCTTCCCGCCGCCGACGCCGCCGCGTCCGCCGCCACCCGCACGGCCCGCGAGGTCTTCGGCGGGGCCGGGCCGCGGCTGCGCGAGGACCATCCGGGGGCAACGTTCCGGAGCTGACTGACTTCTTGTCCGGGAAATCCCAAGAACTCGACGGGCTCTTGGGATTTTCCC
>NZ_JAUNPE010000074.1 GCF_030536815.1 Kocuria sp. | reverse complement strand
GGCGTCGGCCCGGCCTCCCCGATGAAACACCGCGCCGGTGGCGCCCTGACAAGGGAAGCCACCGGCGCGTTCTTCTCGGATGGGGACCTTACCGGCCGGGTTCGTCCTCCACATACCGATCTTCGCGGTAGTCGTAGTCCACGGGTCGATCGTCCTCGTCGGTGCGCTGGTACCAGGAGCTCATGCGCTCCGAGGTGGAGTCCATGTCGCGGCCGGCGGCGGCCGGGCCCTTCTCCTGGCGGATCTCGATGGCGAAATCGTCGCCGTGCTGATCCATTCCCTGGCGCACCGCGTTGTCCAGCGCCTTGCGGGCGTAGCGGTGGCGCAAGCTCATGGGATCGGTACTCAGATCCCGCAGGAACGCGGGGATCAGGGCCAACAGGATGACCGCGAACGGCAACGCCGCCACGGTCACCAGGTCCTGAAGTCCCTGCAACGCGTCCGAACCTCCCACCAGGAGCATGATCGAGGACACACCGGCCAACGCCAGACCCCAGAAGATGGTGATCTTCTTGTCCGGATGCGGCTTGCCCTGCTGGGACATGGAGGCCATGACCAGGGTCGCTGAGTCCGCGGAAGTGATGAAGAAAACGGCCAACAGAATGATGATCACGATGGGCGTGATCTGGCTGAGGGGCAGGGCATCCAGCATCAGGAAGAGCATCGCCTCGGGAGAGGCGGCACTGGCGATGTCGGTGCCGGAGCGCTGCAGCCAGATGGCCGTGCCACCGAAGATCGAGAATGCGAGCACGCAAATCAGGGTGGGCGCCAACAGCACCACGGTCACGTACTGGCGCAGGGTGCGGCCGCGTGAGATGCGGGCCACGAAGGTGCCGACAAAGGGTGCCCAGGAAACCCACCAGGCCCAGTAGAACAGGGTCCAGTAACGCATGAATTCTTCGGCCTCCGGGCCCCAGGACGCGGACATCGAGATCATTTGGAACATCTCACCGAAGTACGTGCCCACCACGGACGGAATGAAGTTCAACAGGAATACGGTGGGGCCGGCCACGAACAGGAAGAACGCCACGATGGCGGCCAGGACCATGTTGAAGTTGGAGAGTCGACGGATGCCCTTGGCCACACCGGAGACCGCCGAAATCAAGAACACGCAGGTCAGAATGGCAATGATGGCGATCAACAGGCCATTGCCCACTTCGCCTATCCCGGTGATGATCTGCAGACCGCTGCCGATCTGCAGGGTTCCCAGACCCAGGGACGCGGAGGTTGCGAACAGGATGCCAACAATGGCGAAGGTGTCGATCAGTCGGCCGCCCACGGTCAGGTGCGCCCGCTGACCGAAAATGGCGGACATCAACAACGGGCGACCGCGACGATAGGCGGCGTAACCCACGGCGGCCCCCACCAGCGCGTAGATGGCCCACGCCTGCAAACCCCAATGGAAAATGGTTTGAGCCATTGCAGAGTGCATGGCCTGGTATGTCTCCGCTTCCGCGCGGCCCGGCGGGGGAGTCATGTAATAGGTGATCGGCTCGTAGACGCCGAAGAAGATCAAGCCCACGCCCATTCCGGCGGCGAACAGCATCGCGATCCAGGACCCCATGGAGTAGGCGGGTGCTTCACCGTCCTTGCCCAGGGGAATCTTGCCGTAGCGGGAGAAACCCACGTAGAGCAGGAACAACAGCACCACGGCGGCCAGCAACGTGAAGATCCAGCCGCCGTACGTAACCACACCGGTCAGTGCGCTCGAGGCGACCTGCGTCAAGGTTTCGGTGGACACCGCACCCCACACCACGAAACCCACGATCAGCGCCCCAGCCACACCGAAGGTGATCTTGTCGGTGCGGTAGCGGACGCGCTGCTCCTCCACGGAAACACCCGGAACCAGACCCGGGTGAGTGTCGTGGGGATAACTTGCGGTGGCGTCGTCGGGTCCGGCAACCGGGCGGGACGAGGAGCTCATAACGGAACCTGCGTTCTGAACTGAAGGTGGCGGCGTCGGCCGCCCGGACCGTAATACCTTAGCGGCCGGCCGCCCGCAGATGGGCCCGCGCAGGTCGGATGAAAGGTAAGTGTGTTCATCAACACCGTGGATTTGCTGCCCGGAGTGGCCGTTTTAGCACGCGTTTGCAACGATCGAGACCGTGTAAAGGGATTCTTGTCATGTGATGAAGCGCTCGTCAGCAAGGGCGGGTAAAAGCATGTAACCTGGACCTACGAAAAACTGACAAGATACTCCGGGGCCGTACTGTGTGCGCAGTGCGTTGATACGGTGCCGCCCATCGGACACGAGACGCAGAGGGGGTCACGCCATGGGGCGCGGCCGTCAAAAGGCGAAGGCGACACGGCAGGCGCGGGAGATGAAGTACTTCAGCCCGCAAACCGACTACTCGGCGCTGCAGCGCGAGCTGCGGTCCAACAAACCGTCCTCCCGAGCCGTAGACCACGAGGATCGTCACGAGGAAGAAGATGATTACTCGGCCTACGCGGAGAAGTACTCCGACTATGACTGATCTGGTTCACGCGGACACCCACTGAGGCCCGCGTCACCTCCAGCACAACGCATGCGTCACGCGAACGTGGAGCACCATGTTTCGGGTCCCAGGACGTTGTACTCCACAAGGAACCGCCCCACACCACTAGTGGTTGGGGCGGTTCCTTGTGCGTTCATCTTGTTGTTGTGCAGGACCGGGAACGATCAGTTGGCGTACGAGCCCGTCATGAGCACGCCGCCGCCGTCCACGCCCTTGGCGCCTTGCACCCAGTCCGACCCTGCGTGCCGAGCGGCGGGATCCACGGGGCGCACTTCGCCCATGAGCCAGGAATTCACGCCGCGCTTGTTGAGGTGCTCCACGGCGGCGTCCGCCACCGAGGGATCCACAATGGCGACCATGCCCACTCCCAGATTGAGGGTGCGCTCCAGATCCGGTAGGGGAACGTTGCCCAGCTGACCGACCAGTTGGAAAATGGCCGGCAGTTCCCACGTGGAACGGTCCACGGTGGCTTGCAACCCCGAGGGGAGCACGCGGGCCAGGTTGGCGGCCAAACCACCGCCGGTCACGTGTGAGAAACCCCGTACACCGTGACCCGTCTGCCCGTCCTGACCGTTGACGGGGAAGGTCCGGGCCAGATCCAGGACATCGGCGGTGTAGACGCGCGTGGGCTCGAGCAGTTCCTCGCCCAGGGTGCGGCCGAGTTCGGAGACTTGACGCTCCAGCTGCCAGCCGGCCACATTGATGACCCGGCGCACCAGGGAGTACCCGTTGGAGTGGATGCCGGAAGAAGCCATGCCGATGATCACGTCACCGGCCTGCACACGGTCCGGGCCGAGTAGCTCATCGGCCTCGATCACGCCGGTGGCCGCCCCGGCCACGTCGTACTCGTCCGGAGCCAGAAGGCCCGGGTGCTCGGCGGTCTCGCCGCCGACCAGGGAGGTCCCGGCGGCGTCGCACGCGGACGCAATGCCACGCACGATGTCCGCGATACGCTCGGGAACCACCTTGCCCGTGGCAATGTAGTCAGTCATGAACAGCGGCTTGGCGCCCACCACCACGATGTCGTCCACGACCATGCCCACCAGGTCCCAGCCAATGGTGTCGTGGATGTCCAGGCTCTGGGCAATGGCCACCTTGGTGCCCACGCCGTCCGTGGAGGTCGCCAGGTAGGGCTTGCGGTACTTGGTGAGCTCCGAGACGTCGTACAGTCCGGCGAATCCCCCCACGCCGCCGATCACCTTGGCCGAGTGAGTGGCTTTGACCGCGGACTTCATGAGTTCCACGGCGCGATCGCCGGCTTCAACGTCCACTCCGGCGCTCGCGTAGGTCACGGACTGGGCACCGGCGCCGTCTTGGATGTTGCTCATGCGCTGTTCTCCTGGGTGGCAGGGATGTGGGGTTCGGTCTCGTTCGGTTCCCGGACCGTCGACGACGGCGCTGAGCTACCCGGAGCTTCGAGCACGGCTTTGCCGAGCTTGTCGGCCTCGGGCAGGGGAGTGGGGTACTCGCCGGAGAAGCATGCCGTACACAGGATCTCCCGGGGCTGCTTGGTGGCTTCGACCATGCCGTCATGGGAAATGTACCCCAGCGAATCGGCCCCCAGGGATGCCCGGATGTCCTCCACGGCAAGCCCGTTGGCGATCAGTTCCGCGCGGGAGGCAAAGTCAATGCCGTAGAAGCACGGCCATTTGATGGGCGGTGAGGAGATCCGAATGTGGATCTCCGCCGCCCCGGCCTCGCGCAGCATCCGCACCAGGGCACGCTGGGTGTTGCCGCGCACGATCGAGTCGTCCACGACGATCAGCTTCTTACCGGCGACGATCGAGCGCAACGGATTCAGTTTGAGCCGGATGCCCAGCTGCCGGATGGTGTCCGAGGGTTGGATGAACGTGCGGCCCACGTAGGAGTTCTTGACCAGGCCGTGACCGAACGGAATGCCCGAGGCTTCCGCGTAGCCAATAGCGGCCGGGGTGCCGGATTCGGGGGTGGGCATGACCAGGTCCGCTTCAACCGCGTGCTCGCGGGCCAACTGGCGGCCCATTTCCACGCGGGATTCGTAGACCGAGCGCCCGTTGATGGTGGTGTCCGGGCGGGCCAGGTACACGTACTCGAACACGCAACCGGCGCGCTTGGTCTCCGCAAAGCGGCGGGTCCGCAGGCCGTTCTCGTCCACGGCAATGAATTCACCCGGTTCGATCTCGCGCACCAGCGATGCGCCCACGATGTCCAGGGCAGCCGTTTCGGAGGCGACCACCCAGCCGCGCTCCAAACGGCCCAGCACCAGCGGGCGGATGCCCTGGGGGTCGCGAGCGGCGTACAGCGTGGTCTCGTCCATGAAGGACAGGCAGAAGGAACCGGTGAGCCTGGGCAGCAGGTGCATGGCGGCATCCTCGAGGGAACCATGCGGATGCTCGGCCAGCAGCGCCGTGATCAGCGCCGTGTCCGTGGTGTTGCCCTGGGCCATTTCACCGCGGGACGGGAACCCCGACTTGTCGATGAGCTGGTCGTACAGCTCAGCGGAATTCGTCAGGTTGCCGTTGTGCGCAAGTGCCACGGTTCCGTGCGGGGTGGCACCCAGGGTGGGCTGCGCGTTGGCCCAGTGGGACCCGCCCGTGGTGGAGTAGCGGCAGTGGCCCACGGCCACGTGCCCCTGGAGGGTGTTCAGCGTGGTCTCGTCAAAGACCTGGGACACCAACCCCATGTCCTTGTAGACCGAGATCCGGTCGCCACCGGACGTGGCAATGCCCGCGGACTCCTGCCCGCGGTGCTGCAACGCGTACAGCCCGTAATATGAAAGTTTGGCTACATCCTCGCCGGGGGCCCACACGCCGAAAACGCCGCACGCGTCCTGGGGGCCTTTTTCACCGGGGAAGAGGTCATGAGTGAGTTTTCCATCGGATCGAACCACCACAGCAGTGTCTCACGATCCGGGGCGGTCACCACTTTCATGCACGTCATCAATGTGTGCGGTGACATTGCGGGTGCGCTTGAGCGAAACGCGGTCGATGATCAAAGACACCACCGAGCCCACTCCCGCGCCGATCACCAGGCCGATGACCAGGAAGAAACCCGCGATGGCGCCGCGCGTGTAGTACTGGGACTCGGGGCCCAGGAGCCCGAACAGAAACCCCCCGACCGCGCCCAGAATGGCGCCGGTGATGAGGAACGCGAGCAGATTGGGCGCGCGGCGGATGGTCATTCTCGTTGCGCGCGAGGGCTCGTCGGGTGCGGGTTCGGGGGTGTTGTTGGACACGGAACTCATGGGTTCCAGGCTATCGCGGGTTCACCTGCCCGCGGTATTTGCGGGCTGGTGAGCGCCGAGGATTCGCTGGCAATCACTTCAGTCGAACAGCGGCAGCCAGTCGGAGAGATCGGTCCGGGTTCCCGACGCCGCCACGGTCCCGTCCGCCACGGCGCCCGCCCATTCGAGTTGTCCGGTGGCCAGGCGAAGCCACGTGAGGGCGTCTGTTTCCACCACGTTCGGGGGCGTGCCGCGGGTGTGGCGGGGCCCGGCCACGCACTGGGTCACGCCGAAGGGAGGTACCCGCACTTCCACGGAGTTTCCTTCGGCGCGGGTGGCCAGTTCTTCCAAGCAGTAGCGCACCGCCAAGGCCGTGGTCTTGCGCGGTGATGCATCGGGGTCCTGGCGCCACCGGGCCAGGGCCAGGGTGCCGTCTGCGGGGTTGATCTTGCGACGCACGCTCACGGCGCGGTGCCTCCAGAAATAGTCGCGGCTCGGTCGGTGCGGATCTGTCGAGCAGTGCCGGTCAGTTGAACAGGTCCAGAACGGGACGCGCGAGCTTGATGGCGCCCACGGGTTTCCCGGCTCCGGTAATCGGGTGCAGCACCTTGTCCAGGACGCGAGCGGCGTCGTCGGCGGAAATGGCACCCACCTGGGCGAGAAGTGTGAGGCCCACCAGCGCATTGGCGCGGGAGGAACCGTCGAGCATCTTGATGGCCACGGACCAGCCGCCCCGGGTTCCCAGGCCCAGCACGCCCTCCGCGCCGAGCTTGGTGATCACATCCAGCTCCTCCATGATCACGGTGTTCGAGCGGCCGGGACCCTGGACGTATTCGGGGTAGTCGAGCATGGAGGTAGCGACCGTGGCGGCGCGGGCGTCCGCCTGGATGTTGCGTGCAGCGCGACCCAGCGTGGAGTACATGCGGGCCAACCCGGTGAGGGTGAGCGCCGTCAGCGGTGCGCCGCAGCCGTCGATGCCCACGTGCTGGGCCTGTTCGCCGGAAAAATCCTCGATGGTCTCGACCACGAGCTTCTGCAGCGGATGCTGTGGATCCAGGTAACTGTCCAGGGGCCACTCGTTGACCACGCAGGCCCACAGGAACGCCGCGTGCTTGCCGGAGCAGTTCATGCACATGCGGTTCTTGCCGCGCTCGGTGCGGATCAACCAAGCGCGGGTGTCCTCGTCCTGGGGCCAGTCCTGCGGGCACTGCAACGCGTCGGGGGTCAGGCCCGCTGCTTTGAGGATGGAGCTGACCGCATCCAGGTGATCGAAGGTACCCGTGTGGGAGGCCGCAGCAATGGCCACCTGACCTCCACGCAGCGGGGCACCGGCCTTCATGGACGCAATGGCCTGGAACGGTTTGAGCGTGGAACGGGGGAAGATCAGTTCGTCCGGGGCACCCAAGGACAGGGCCACGGAACCGTCGGGAGCCAGCACCACGGCCGAGCCGCGGTGCCGGGACTCCACGAACCCGCTGCGCTCCACTTCTGCGAGATCAACGGCCTGTTCAGAACTGAAAGTGTGCATGCAACCCAGTATGTCAGCGCGATCACGGGAAACGTTGGAGTAGGTGTACCCGGTGCCGATACGCTGAGCACGTGAAGGTTTTGGTGGTGGGCCCAGGCGGCCGAGAACACGCGATAATCAAGTCCCTGCTGACGGATCCCAAGGTCGGTGAAGTCCACTCCGCGCCCGGTAACGCCGGGATCGCCCGGGACGTTCCCGTGCACGCCGTGAACGCTCAGGACCCCCGAGCGGTCACCGAGCTGGCTCGCGAACTGCGCGCGGATCTCGTGGTGGTGGGCCCCGAGGCTCCACTGGTCGCGGGCGTGGGCGATGCCCTGCGCGAGGCCGGGTTCCCGGTGTTCGGGCCCTCCAAGGACGCCGCGCACATCGAGGGCTCCAAGGCGTTCGCCAAGGAGATCATGGCCGCGGCAAACGTCCCCACGGCACGCGCCGTGGCCACCTCGGACATGGCAGAGGTCCGCGAAGCGCTTGCGGAATTCGGCGCACCGCACGTGGTCAAGGACGACGGCCTGGCTGCGGGCAAGGGCGTGGTGGTCACCCACGAAACCGACCGCGCGGAAGCCCACGCTCGCGAGTGCATCGAGGCCGGCGGAGCCGTG
The DNA here is from genome assembly GCF_030536815.1 of Kocuria sp. GTDB lineage: Bacteria > Actinomycetota > Actinomycetes > Actinomycetales > Micrococcaceae > Kocuria > Kocuria gwangalliensis. The sequence goes on along the minus strand of NZ_JAUNPE010000074.1, from coordinate 3,794 downwards.
GTGATCGAGGAATTCCTGGACGGCCCCGAGGTCTCCTTGTTCGTCCTCACGGACGGCGAGCGCGTGGTTCCGTTGCTCCCCGCGCAGGACTTCAAGCGCGTACGCGACAACGACCAGGGCCCCAACACGGGCGGCATGGGGGCCTACACGCCCCTGGATTGGTTGCCCGAGGGCTTCACGGACGAGGTCGTCGAGCGTGTGGCCCGTCCCGTGGTGGCCGAGTTACGACGCCGCGGCACACCCTTCGTGGGTGTTCTCTACTGCGGCCTCGCGGTCACCCAGCGCGGCATCCAGGTCATTGAATTCAACGCGCGCTTCGGAGACCCCGAGACCCAGTCCGTGCTGGCCATGCTCGAGTCCCCGCTGGGCGAGCTCATGCTCGACGCCGCCGCGGGCCGCCTCTCCGAGGACCGAGCCCTGCAGTGGAAGCCGGGCGCCTCAGTGACCGTGGTGCTCGCGGCGCAGAACTACCCTGGAGCTCCGCGCAAGGGTGACCCCATCGGTGGTCTGGACCGGGTCGACTCCGTGGCCGAGACTCAGGTGATCCACGCGGGCACCGCCGCCGGCACTGCGGGGGATATCGTGTCCGCGGGTGGCCGCGTACTGGCCGTGGTGTCCCACGGCGCGGACCTCGCAGAAGCACGTGAGCGTGTTTATCGTGGGATGGAATTGATCTCCCTCCCCGGTGGGCACTACCGCGGTGACATTGCGCTCGCGGCCGCCGAGGGGCGCGTCACCCTCCCGACCACAGCTGAGGAACAAGCATGAGTGAGCATTCCGCACCGCCCGAGATTCCCGGCTGGAAGCATGCCTATACGGGTAAGGTCCGTGAACTTTACGTACCGGACGAATCCCGCCTGCGCGCCACCGGGGTTGCCATCAACGACAACGCCGAGTACCGCGCCGGGTCCGTCTTGGTCCTCGCGAGTGACCGGATCTCCGCGTTCGATCAGGTGCTGCCCACCGAGATTCCGGACAAGGGCGTCATTTTGAATCAATTGTCCCTGTGGTGGTTCGAGCAGCTCTCGGGCATCCCCAATCACATTCTCACGACCGACGTTCACGAATCGGTGCGCGGCCGTGCGGTGATCTGTAAAAACCTGTCCATGTTCCCGGTTGAGAACATTGTGCGCGGTTATCTGACCGGTTCGGGCCTCAAGGACTACAAGGCATCGGGATCGGTCTGCGGCGTGGAGCTGCCCGAGGGACTGGGAGACGGAGATCGACTTGAGGGCCCCATTTTCACCCCGACCGGCAAGGCCGAACTGGGCGAACACGACGAGCCCATCACCTTCCAGGAAATGGCCGATGTCGTGGGTAACGCGGTGGCGGACCGCTTACGCGAGTTGTCGCTCAACATTTATGCGGAGGCCGAGGAAATCGCACGCGAGCGCGGCATCATCGTGGCCGACACCAAAATGGAGTTCGGGCTGGACTCCTACCGGGGCGCCATCACCCTGGGTGACGAGGTACTGACCCCGGACTCCTCCCGGTTCTGGGATGCGGAGACCTACAGGCCGGGTCAGGCCCAGCCCTCGTTCGACAAGCAATACGTCCGTGACTGGTTGCGATCCGAAGAGTCCGGGTGGGACGGTAACGGCCCCGTTCCGGAACTTCCCGCAGACGTGGTCGAGAAGACGCGCGCGCGGTACGTGGAAGCCTACGAGCGGCTCACCGGGCGAGTGTTCGAGCCCAAGGGCCCGTTCTTCGAGGTTGCGGGTCCCGCGGAGTACTGAGGCCGGGATTTTCCGCCCGGCGTGCTCATTCCTGGGGGCCCGGGAAGAATTCCGGGGGATCGTCCCAGCGGGCGATTCGCATCGCCACCTGCACGAGGTGAGCATCCGTGTTCTTGAGCGGGGTCCCCTCCGCCAGGTAGTGCTCGCGGGCCGCGATCTGGAGGTGATCCGGCAGGGAACCGTCCGCGCGCACGATCCGCCACCAGGCGACGTCGTCACCGGCGAGACCGCGCGAGAGGATGCGAGCGGCCAGCCGCGGGGAACTGAGCCCGGCGAGTTCGGCGAGATCACCGTAGGACAACACCGTCCCGGGTGGCATCGCGAGCACTACACGGCGGACGGCTCGTGCGGCGTCATCGCCGGACAGGGGCGCCGCTGGCTCATGCATTAGCGAACGGGATCCGCACGTCCAAGACCCAGCGGCCGTGGTCCGGCCCGTAGGTGGCATCCCCGTTGAGCAGTGCCACGCGTTCCTGGATCCCATGCAACCCGTAACCGGACGTGAGGGGATACTCGTCAGAGCTGACCCCGGATGAGTGCTGGAGCTGGTTCTCCGTACGGATGAGTACCACATTGGCATCCAGGGCAAGGAACAACAGGCAGTCCGAGCCGGCCGGCGCGTATTTAATGATGTTGGTGGTTGCTTCCTGCAGAATGCGCGCCGCCGTGCCGCGCACGGTAGTGGGCAGCTTGTCGAAACCGTTGTGGACGTTCACGGTGACCGAAAAGCCAGCTGCGCTGAGACTCGCGGTGAGGGACGCCATCAGGTTCTTCAAGGAGCCGGTGGTCAGACCGGATGAGTTGTCATTCCTGCTCACGGCCCCCGGAGACTCGCGCAGAATGTGCAGCAGGGTACGCAGTTCTTGGAGGCCGGACCGGGCCGCATTCTCCATGGTGGAGATGGTTTCGTGCAATACCGCGGGATCCTTCTGCCGGTGGGAGCCTGCTGCCTGCATGGTCACAAGGGTGAGTTCGTGAGCCACCACGTCGTGCAGATCACGGGCAAGTTCCAAGCGTTCCTGTTCACGGAGCTGCTGGTGTGCGGCCTCGACGCTCCTCAGGCGGGCCTTGTTCTCCCGATGCTGGACGACGAAAAACCGCAACGCTACCCCGATCATCACCCCGATCACCAAGGGTGTTCCCATGATCCACAGGGCGTCCGTGGTGCTTTCCACTACGACGGCCGTAATGATCCAGGCTGCGAGGGCCAAGCTGTAGACCATGGTTAACATGCGCGGCAACATGCTCACGGTGGCCACCGTGACAATCACCGCGCAGATAAGCGTGGAGGCGTAGTTGTGGGTGAACAATGCCAGAACCAGAGGAACTGGCATCAACGCACTTGCAACGCCCGGACGCCACGCAATCAGAGCTAATGACACGTAACCGAGTGTCATCTGAACGGCCACTAGAATCATCGTGGATGCAGCGTAGGTCGCTGGGTCTAGTGCTCGGAGATCGTCGAAAAGGCCAATTGCCGCGTAGAGAACCAATGTGACGCGAAGCCAGACAGGCAGTGGACTGGTGCGGCCGAAGCCCTCCCGCACTGAGGTAGATCCGGTGGATGTGGCGATTACCACCCGCCACAGAGCTGGGGGATGTAGCGGCAAAGGGCGCTGCCCGGGCCCCTTTCGGCGGGGCCCTGCTGAGCGGCCAATGCGGGGCCTCCCACGGTGAACAACAGGGAGCAGGCGATCAGAGTTGCTGCGAGAGCCTGCTTGAAACTTTTTGCGGCTCCGGTTTGGTCAGTATGGAGGGGGGAAATGGTGTGAGGTGAGTTCATGCGATCAGTTTATGATCAAAATATGAGTTTGTGCACCCTTATATTGGTTGATGACCACCCGCTCATGCGCGATGCGTTGCGAAACCTATTTGATGCCGAGCCAGGATTTCAGGTTTTGGGTGAAGCCTCCGAGGGGGCTGAAGCCGTTCAGAAGTGTTTAGAGCTGGACCCCGATGTAGTGCTCATGGACATCCGGATGCCCGGAATGGATGGGATCGAGGCCACAGCACAAATCGTTCGACAAGCGCCACGTAGCAGAGTCCTTGCGCTCACCA
>NZ_JAUNPE010000227.1 GCF_030536815.1 Kocuria sp. | reverse complement strand
AGGGTGATGTGATCGTGGTGCACACCCTGGACCGGCTCGGGCGCACGGTGCGCGACACCTTGAACCTGATCCACGATCTGGCCGAGCGGGGGGTGGGGGTGCGCAACCTGGCGGATCCGATCAAGGTGGACTCCACCAACCCGAATGATCCGATGGCCCAGCTGGCGGTGGTGCTGTTGGCGCTGTTCGGGCAGATGGAACGCACCTACACCCTCGAGCGGGCCGCTCATGCCCGGGCGGTGGCCACGGCCAAGGGCCGGCGGATCGGGCGGCCTACGGTGGTGGATCCGGACAAGCTGGCCTACGCGGAGCATCTGCGCGGCACCGGGCACACCATGGCCGAGATCGTGGCCAAGACCGGGATCACCCGCACCAGCCTCTACCGCCACCTACCACCCCGGCCACCGGAACCGGTGACCGCGACCGGCCCCGGTACCGGTCCCGAGATCTGAACCCACGTAGGTGATCGCGATGGCACAGCTGACCCCGCAGGAAAAGGTGATGCTGTTGCGCCAGCACGAAGACGGTGTTCCCTGGACACGCATCGCGGCGGAGTCCGGCGTGCCCCTACGGACACTCACGCGCTGGTCCGCGAAGTACCGCGCCGCCCCGACCTCCCGTGGTCTGCAACGTCCCCACCGAGCCGACCGCGGGACGAGGCGCATCCCGTCCGAGCTCGTCGAGATGATCGAAGCGCTGGCGCTTGGCTGTCCCGAGCCTACGGCAGCGTTCGTCCATCGCCGCGTGGGCGACATCGCGAACGACCGGGGACTCACCGCGCCGAGCTACTCCAGCGTCCGGGCGATCATCGGCGCCATCGACCCGGGTCTACGCACGCTCGCGCAGGACGGGGATACCGCGTACCGGGACCGGTTCGAACTGGTCCTCCGCCGCACCGCCGCGCGCCCGAACGAGCAGTGGCAGGCCGATCACACGCTCCTGGACGTTGCGGTCCTGGACAAGACCGGCGCCCCGGTGCGGCCCTGGTTGACGGTGCTGCTGGATGACTACTCCCGCGTCACCACCGGCTACACCCTCTTTCTCGGTAGCCCGACAGCCGAGCAGACAGCACTCGCCCTGCACCAAGCCATCAACCCCAAGACAGACCCTGCCTGGCCCGTCTGCGGCCTGCCCGAGGTGCTCTACAGCGATCACGGCTCGGACTTCACCTCCGCGCGCCTCGAGCGGGTCTGCCTGGACACGCACATCCAGCTGATCCACTCCCGGATCGGCGTACCGCAAGGACGCGGGAAGATCGAGAGGTTCTACGGCTCCATCACCACCGAACTCCTGCCGCATCTGCCCGGGCACATCCCGCACGGAACGAACGGAGAGCCCATCACGCCTGCGACGCTCACCCTCGAGCAGCTCGACGCGATCATGGAACAGTTCATCGTCACTGAGTACAACCAGCGCCCGCACTCGGAAACCGGCGAAGCCCCTGCCCACCGCTGGGGCGCATCCGGATTCATCCCCCGCGCGCCGGCGCACCCCGAAGACCTTGACCTTCTCCTGCTGAGCGCGGCTGCGACGCGGAAGGTACAACGCGACGGGATCCAGTTCGCCTCCACCCGGTACGTGTCCCCAGTGCTGGCCGCCTACGTCGGCGAACACGTGAGCGTGCGCTTCAACCCGCGCGACGTCGGCGAAATCCGCGTCTACTTCAACGATGAGTACCTCTGCCGCGCGATCGCTCCCGAGCTCGCCGCCGAATCCATCTCGCTCCACGAGCTACAAGCCGCCCGGTCCCAACGGCGGCGCGACCTCAAGCAACAACTACGGCAACGCCGCAGCCTCGCCGATGCGCTGCCCACCGACACCCGGTACCTCCCGCCGGCACCTGCCAACGAGGAGCCGGTACCCATCGAAGAAGACCCGCCACCACACGGATTGCGCCTCTATGCGACCGAATAACCCCGCACACACCCTCCTGGGCAAAGACGACGACGGTCGCCGATTCCTCACCGGCGAGTTCAGGGAGGTAAACAGCAGTGCCCCGCCAACAGCCGAGCCGCCACCCTTCCAGACCACCCGTGAGCATCGCCGCTTCATCGAGTTCGCCGACGCTGTGCGGACCCACCGCTACATCGGGCTGTGCTGGGGACCGCCCGGGGTGGGCAAGACCCTCTCCGCCCGGCACTACGCCGGCACCGACCAATGGGAGCAATGGCAGTGCGTCTTCACCGACGACCTCGGCCCAGTACCGGAACGCGTGCTCGATGCCCGCACCGCGTTCTTCACCCCCACTGTCGCCGCCACTGCCCGGCAGATCGACCAGGGCCTGCCCCGGGCCTGCCAGCAGATCTCCTTCGCCGTGGACTATGCCGAGCACGGCCTCGTGGACCCCTATGTCCACATCGAGTCCCGCTCCAGCGGCCGCACCGAACTACTCATCATCGACGAGGCCGACCGCCTCAAAGCCACCGGACTCGAGCAGGTCCGCGACTACTTCGACCGCCACCACATGGGCGTCATCCTGATCGGCATGCCCGGAATCGAGAAACGCCTCGCCCGCTATCCTCAGCTCTATAGCCGGATCGGCTTCGCCCACGAGTACCGCCAGCTCACCCCCGACGAACTCACCGCAGTCCTGACCAGACGACTTCCCGCAGCCGCGGACCCAGCAGACGGCGGCGTCGCCCACGCGACCGCCGTCGCGACTATCGTCCGAATCACCGCGGGCAACTTCCGCCTCGTCGACCGACTGCTCACCCAGATCGAACGCGTACAAGCCGTCAACAACCTCGACGAACTCACGCCCGAGATCGTCGAAGCCGCGCGACAGGCCCTCCTCATTGGCCACTAAACGACGCGAGAACCACGCCACTTACCGATGCGACTTACA
>NZ_JAUNPE010000226.1 GCF_030536815.1 Kocuria sp. | reverse complement strand
CGGCGTCGTCAGTGCGCGGGACAGGACCGCGACGCACGGTCGGATCAGGGTGCCACCAGGACCGCGCGACCGTTCAGGGTGCGCTGACGCAACCCGTCCAGAGCGGCGTTGACCTCCTGGGCGTTCAGCGGGGCCTCCTTGATGGGCGGAACGGGGAGGTCCGCGTCCTGGGCGAGCTGGACGAGTTCTTTGAGCTCGGGAAGGCTGCCCACAAAGTTGCCGCGGATGTTGAGGAGGTTGAACGCGGCCAGGGCCGTGGGGAATTTGTACTGCCCACCGAACAGGCCCACGCTGACCAGGGTCCCCCCGTTGGCCATGGCGAACAGGGCAGCGTTGGACGTGTCCCCGTTGTTGACCAGGTCGATGGCCGCGGCGATCTTGCCACCACCCGCCGTGACGATGTCCGTCACCAGGTTTTCCCCGCCCACGGTCACGGTGGCCGAGGCCCCGATCTTGGTGGCGTTGGCCAGTGCGGCCTCGCTCATGTCCACGGCCACGATGTTCTGATGTCCCAGGGCCCTGAGCACCGCAATGGTCATGAGACCCACGCCGCCGGCACCGATGACCGCCACGGGCTCGTCCGCGGGGACCGGCATGATCTTCTTCGCGGCGGAGTAGGACGTCAGTCCCGAACACGCGAGCGTGGCCCCGAAGGAAGGATCAATGTCACCGAGGGGCACCAGGTAGCGCTCATCCGGAAGGTAGACCTCTTCCGCGTACCCGCCCCGTAACTGCACGGACAGGTTGCGCTTGCGGCGGCTGCAGTAATTCTCGCGGTCCTCAGAGCATGCCTGGCAGTCACCGCAACCGATCCACGGGAACACGATGAACTTGGTGTCCCCGGGCGTGAGCGTGGCGTCCGGTCCCGCGGCCACCACTTCCCCCACGATCTCGTGCCCCAACACCACCGGGTACTGCGCGCCCGCCGCGGTGAGTTCGTACCGGCCGGCGTCCCCCAGGTCGAAGTACCCGTCCTGGCAATGGACGTCCGAGTGGCAGACTCCCGAATGGGTCACCCGAACGATCACCGCGGAGCCATCCAGCTCGGGACGCTCCACCTCCAGTTCCTCGGCGGGTGCTCCCGGTTCTTTGTGCGCAAAAACCTTCATGGCCACTCCTTCGTAGCGACGGGTCCGGCCCGCGTCCCGCGGACTTAGCCCCCACTGTAGGCGGCGGTGGCTCGGGTGGGCTTTGCGCAGCCCGGAAGACACGATGCCGCCCGGTCGCCTTTGCGGGAAAGGCGACCGGGCGGCGCGGTCAAACGGGTTGTTAGCCCACCAGCTCGCGAGCGGCGGTGTCCGCCACGGAGGGCTTGTCCGCGAACGCGCCGCGGTACTGGGCCGCGGGGTGGCTGTCCATGACCCGGGGCTGCCCGGCGCCGTAGAGGGACTCGCGCAGGGTGGAGCCCTCGTACTCGGTGCGGTAGCGACCGCGCTTCTGCAGCTCGGGAACCACGTACTCCACGAAGTCCTCGAAGGAGCCGGGGCTCACGTGGTAGGCCAGGTTGATGCCGTCCAGGCCACCCTCGTCAACCCATTCCTCGAGCTGATCGGCCACGGATTCCGGCGAACCGACGATCACGTCACCCATGCCACCCAGGGCGCAGTGCTTGGCGATCTCCTCGCGGGTCCACTTCTTGTCCTTGGACTGCAACGTGAACGGGGTCAGGAAGGACTGGATGGAGTCGGTCTTGACGTAGTTGAGGGCCTCGTCCTCGTCGAACTGGCTGAGGTCCACGCCGGACCAACCGCCGATGATCGCCTGAGATGCCTCCAGGTCCACGTAGGAGAGGTACTCCCGGTACTTCTCCTGGGCCTTCTCCTCGGTCTCGGCCACGACCACCGAGAGCATCGCGTAGATCTTGATGTCGTCGCGGTGGCGGCCCTGGGCCTCGGCCTGCTCCCGGATCTTGTCCGTGACGAACCGGGTGAGGTCCGGACGCAAACCGCCCACGAACACGGCCTCCGCGTGACGACCCGCGAACGCCTGGCCGCGCGAGGACGCACCGGCCTGGAAGATCAGCGGGGTGCGCTGCGCGGACGGCTCGGTGAGCGCGGCACCCGGGACGGTGAAGTACTTGCCCTGGTGCTGGATCGGGTGCACCTTTTGGGGATCGGCATAGATACCGGCCTCGCGGTCCTCGACCACGGCGCCGTCCTCCCAGGAACCTTCCCAGAGTTTGTAGCAGACGTCGAGGAACTCTTCGGCGATCTCGTAGCGGGTATCGTGCTCGATCTGGCGCGGCAGACCCTGATTCTCCGCCGCGGAGGGCAGGTAGGAGGTCACCACGTTGAAGCCCACGCGACCCTTGGTCAGGTGGTCCAGGGTCGCGTACTTGCGGGCCAGTGTGTAGGGCTGCTCGTAGGTCACCGCACTCGTCACGCCGAAGCCCAGGTGCTCGGTCACGGCCGCCATCGCGGAGATCTGCATGAACGGGTCGTTCACGGGAACCTGCGCGCCGTCCGTCACGGAGGGCGCGGCGGAGTTCTTGTAGATGTCGTAGATGCCCACCACATCGGCCAGGAAGAGCGCGTCGAACTTGCCCTTCTCCAGCGTCTTGGCCAGGTTGGTCCAGTACTCAATGGTGTTGTACTCGGTGGCCTTGGACCGCGGGTGACGCCACAGGCCGAAGCTCTGGTGGTCCACGCAGGTCATGTCAAAGGCGTTGACGGAGATCCGCTTCTTGGTCATGGGTGCCCCTTCGGGTTGAACGCGACCCGCGCCCCGTGCGCCACCTACGGCGGCCTACTCTGCGGGTCCAGCGCGTTTGTGTGGCGCCGTACTTGCCGCATGCGGTGTGTCATGCGGCCCGATCCTCACCTGGGGCACCCCGCTACGGGAGAGGGTTGCCGTCCG
>NZ_JAUNPE010000225.1 GCF_030536815.1 Kocuria sp. | reverse complement strand
GCTCCGGAGGGAATAATCCCTTCCCCGCTAGAGTTGAGTAGAGTAGACTCAAGTTAAATGACAGGCACGAGCGCATGCGTGCGATTCATGGTTTCTTGCCCAAGGGACCACCACCTGACCAAAGCAAGGAGATGCTGTGGACACCAAATTCACTACCAAGTCTCAAGAGGCACTGGCCGCAGCGGCCACGAATGCCTCAACCGCGGGAAACCCGCAGATCGAACCGGCACACCTGCTCAAGGCGCTGATGGATCAACGCGAGGGCGTAGCCGTGGCTGTGCTCATTGCCACCGGCGCCAATGTGGACGCTGTCTCGGCCAAGGCCAGCACCATTATCAGCCAGCTGCCCAGCGCATCGGGTTCGCATACCGCGCAGGCCCAGCTCAATCGGGCGGGGCTCCAGGCGCTGCAGACTGCCGAGAACTACGCCCGCGAACTAGGGGACGACTACGTTTCCACCGAACACCTGCTGTTCGGTATTGCCTCCGGCAATGACAAGGCGGCCAATGCGCTTGAGGAGGCCGGGGCCGGACCGGAAGAGCTGCGCCGGATCATCCCCACGGTCCGTGGTGACCGCCGCGTGACGAGCCCTGACCCGGAAGGCACCTTCCAATCGCTGGAGAAATTCGGTACGGACCTCACCGCCATTGCCCGTGAGGGCACGTTGGATCCGGTGATCGGCCGTGATTCCGAGATTCGCCGCGTGGTGCAGGTGCTGTCACGCCGCACCAAGAACAACCCTGTCCTGATCGGTGAGCCCGGTGTGGGTAAGACCGCCGTGGTCGAGGGGCTGGCTCAGCGGATGGTTGCCGGTGACGTGCCGGAGTCCCTGCGCGGTAAGACCCTGATCTCCCTGGACCTCGGTTCAATGATCGCCGGCGCCAAGTACCGCGGTGAATTCGAGGAACGGCTCAAGGCCGTGCTCGACGAGATCAAACAGTCAGAGGGTCAGATCGTGACCTTCATCGACGAAATCCACACCGTGGTGGGCGCCGGAGCTTCCGAGGGTTCCATGGACGCGGGCAACATGCTCAAGCCCATGTTGGCGCGCGGTGAGTTGCGGTTGATCGGGGCCACCACCCTGGATGAGTACCGCGAGAACATTGAGAAGGATGCCGCGTTGGAGCGCCGCTTCCAGCAGGTCTACGTGGGCGAACCGTCCGTGGAAGACACCGTGGCCATCCTGCGCGGGCTCAAGGAACGCTACGAGGCCCACCACAAGGTGCAGATCGCGGACTCCGCGTTGGTTGCCGCGGCCACGCTGTCCAACCGCTACATCCCCAGCCGGCAGCTGCCGGACAAGGCCATTGACCTGGTGGACGAGGCCGCTTCGCGGTTGCGCATGGAGATCGATTCCGCTCCGGAGGAGATCGACCAGCTGCGCCGTCAGGTGGACCGCTTGACCATGGAGGAACTGGCCCTGGCGGACGAGACGGACCCGGCGTCCGTCGAACGTCTTGCCGCGCTGCGCCAGGACATGGCGGACAAGAAGGCCGAACTGGATGCGCTCAATGCGCGTTGGGAGGCCGAAAAGGCCGGCCTGAATCGCGTGGGCGACCTCAAAGCCAAAATCGACGATCTGCGTTCACAGGCCGAGCGCGCACAGCGCAACGGTGACCTGGGTGAGGCTTCGCGGCTGCTCTACGGTGAGATTCCGGGCCTGCAGAAGGACCTCGATGCTGCGCAGGCTCAGGAGGAGGCCGGTGACCAGCACGAGGACACCATGGTCTCGGAGGAGGTCACAGCGGATGACATTGCCGAGGTGATTTCCGCGTGGACGGGTATTCCCGCGGGCAGGATGCTGCAGGGCGAGTCGGAGAAGCTGCTCCGCATGGAAGAACTGCTCGGCAAGCGCCTGATTGGTCAGAAGCCCGCGGTCACGGCGGTTGCGGATGCCGTGCGCCGTTCGCGTGCCGGGATCTCGGACCCGGATCGCCCCATTGGTTCGTTCCTGTTCCTGGGGCCCACGGGTGTCGGTAAGACGGAGCTGGCCAAGTCCCTGGCGGACTTCCAGTTCGACGACGAACGCGCCCTGGTCCGGATCGACATGTCCGAGTACTCGGAGAAGCACTCCGTCTCGCGTCTGGTCGGTGCCCCTCCGGGTTACGTGGGCTATGACGAGGGTGGTCAGCTGACCGAGGCCGTGCGGCGTCGTCCGTATTCGGTGGTTCTGCTGGACGAGGTGGAGAAGGCCCACCCCGAGGTCTTCGACATCCTCCTGCAGGTCCTCGATGACGGGCGCCTGACCGATGGCCAGGGCCGCACCGTGGACTTCCGCAATGTGATCCTGATCCTGACCTCGAACATGGGTAGCCAGTTCCTGGTGGACCAGAATCTGGATCTGGACGCCAAGAAGGAAGCGGTCATGAACGTGGTCAACGCCTCGTTCAAGCCCGAGTTCCTGAACCGGTTGGACGACATCATCATGTTCGATCCGCTGTCGGTGGAGGATCTCGCCAAGATCGTGGACATCCAGGTTGCGCAGCTGGCCAAGCGGCTTGAACAGCGCCGCCTGACCCTGGACGTCACCCCCGCGGCCAGTGAGTGGCTGGGCCTGGCCGGTTACGACCCGGCCTACGGTGCCCGTCCGCTGCGTCGCCTGGTGCAGCGCGAGATCGGCGATCGCCTGGCCCGCGGCCTGCTCGCCGGCAACATCACCGACGGGGACACCGTCCGGGTGGACGTCGATCCGGACGTCGCCGCGGACGGTCTCACGGTCACGTCCTCGCACGACGACGCCGCGGGCTCACCGTCCAGCGGCCACGACGACGACATCCTGGACGCGGAGATCGTCGACGACTGATCCGTCAGGGTGAGGCTGCGGCGTCGGCCCGGCCTCCCCGATGAAACACCGCGCCGGTGGCGCCCTGACAAGGG